>CAVKOL010000075.1:0-7409 GCA_963658035.1 Bacteroidaceae bacterium | reverse complement strand
CTCGGTGGTCCTTACCCCGCAGATGGGCCCGGCCGGCGCAGACGGCGAGAAGACCCCGGCCGGCGCCCCTGGCGGCCCCGCCGCCCTGGCCCCCTGCACCGTGACCATCTGCTCGGTCAACGACGCCGCAAAGCTCAAGGCTACCAGCACCGACGCCCTCATCTACTGCGCCCAGACCGCGACCGAGAGCCCCGTGGGCCGAACCGACGACGTCTTGTCGCGCATCCTCGAGACCACCGGCGTCGACCCGGCGCAAAACCAGCTGGCCCGCCAGCGCGCGGGGCTGTGGCGCGCCGTGGCCGCCGCCCGCCGCAACGTCATCTTCGAACGTTGCCTTTTTGATGCAGATAGCGCCCCTACCTTCCCCTCGGTCATGCTCTGCGAGGCCTACGCCGCCTACGGCATCGCCGCCAGCGCCAAGCCGCAAGAGATCGCCGCTTTGCCGCACACCGAGCGCCCCGAGGCCCTTCTCGCCCAAAACCTGCTGGACGACGGTGGCCAGGCCGCACCCGCCCTGCGCGACGACGCGCGGGCCGCGGGCGCGATCGACGCCAAGTACAAGCCGCTCATCCTGGTCTCCAACGGCCTGCGCGAGCTGCCGGCGGGCGCCCCCATGCTCTCGGCCTCGCAGATCGAGTCGTACCTTGAGTGCCCCTACAAGTGGTTTAGCCTGCGCCGCCTTGGCCTGGACAACGTGGACGCCGGCTTTACCGGCACCGAGATGGGCACCTTTGTCCACCGCGTGCTGGAGCTTGCCCACCAGCGCCTTCTTAACAACGCCGTCGAGGCCGCCCGCGCCCAGGGCCGCGACATCGACCTTGACGCCAACCCCCAAGAGCGGCTGGCCGCCTCGCGCGTCACGGCCGACAACCTCGAAGAGGCCCGCCAGATCGTGGCCGAGGAGTTCGACAACCACCTGCGTCACCAGTTCCTCGAGCGCAGGCGTGTGAGCAAAATGGACCAGCTGCTGGTCGCCCACGCAACCTTTGAGGAAGAAGACGTCAACCAGGCCAAACAAGATCTTCTCAGCTTGATGGACTACCAGGCCAACATCCTGGTGGGCTACGAGCCGCGCTGGTTGGAGTGGGGCTTTGGCGGCGCCCACGACGAGCCGGTCTCTTACGCGGGTGTGTGGCTCAACGGCAAGATCGACCGCATGGACGTCGACGGCGAGGGCCGCGCCCTGATCATCGACTACAAGCACAAGAGCCCCGTGAACTTCAACCAGTACGACGCCTTTAGGGGCGACTTTGACGCGAACAAGCTGCCGCGCCACGTGCAGTCGCTCATATACGCGCAGGTCGTGCGCCGTGCCCACCCCGAGGTCCGCCTGGAAGGCGCCTTGTTCCTTGCCACCAAGGGCGCCCATGCCCTGGCCGGCGCCTGCGCCGAGAGCCAGGTCGACCGCATCCTGGGCACCGAGGACGCGCCCCGCTCGCGCCGCCTCTCCATGGGAATCGAGGGCGCAGCGGGCGGCACCGAGGAGTTTTGGGAGTACCTGGACGACGTCGAGCAGATGGTTGCCGAGAAGATCGCAGACCTCATGCGCGGCAAGATCGACGCCTGCCCCGTGGACGCCGACGCCTGCAGCTACTGCCCGCACCTTCACTGCGAGAAAAGAATGGGGGCCTAGCCCATGGCCATCGACCTCTCTACCCTAAACAATCCGCAGCGCGCCATCGCGTGCGGCCTGGACAAGCCGCTCTTCGTCGAGGCGGGCGCGGGCTCGGGCAAGACCTTCACCTTGACGCGCCGCATCGCCTGGGCCTTGTCGCCCGGCTCTGCCGCCGACGGCTCGGCTTTTATCGACAGCCTTGACCAGGCGCTCATCATTACCTTCACCAACGCGGCGGCCCTAGAGATCAAGGAGCGCGTGCGCTCGACCCTGCGCGAGAACGGCATGGCCGAGGCGGCCCTCACCGTCGACGACGCCTGGATCTCCACGATCCACGGCATGTGCTCGCGCATCCTGCGCCGCCATGCCCTTGACCTGGGCCTTGACCCCCAGTTCAAGATGCTGCCCGAGAACCTCCAGGACTCCTACCGCGCCCAGGCCACCGAGCACGTCATGCGCCGCTGGTCTCACGAGCCGCGCGTCAAGGAGCTGGCGCGCCTGGTGGGCACGATGTTTCCCAAAGAGACGGGCTTTGGCTCGGCGGGCCTCTCGGTGGTCGACCTGGCTTGGCAGCTGGTAGATCTGGCCGGCAAGAGCGCCAATGGCTACGGGTCGCTTCTTATCCCCAAGTGCACCCCTGTGGCCCCGCGCATGGCGTGGCTGCGCGACAGCTACGAGTCTTTCCTTGCCGAGAAGCGCCGCGTCTGCAAATCCGAGAAGGCCATCGCCGAGGTCGAGGCCCAGCTCGCCGGCCTTGCCGCCTTCTTCGAGCTGCCCTTGAGCGAGCAAAACGAGGAAGCCGCCCACAAGGCGCTGCAGGCCCTGGGCCGCGGCCCCAAGGCCACGAGCAACCCCAAGGAGGCGGCCAAGGAGCTGCAGGCAACCGTCGCCCAGATGAAGAAGGACTGCTCGCTGGCCCTGTTGCAGGGCTACCTGCCCGATCTTCTCGCCATTGCGCAAGAGCTGGGGCGAACCTACGACGCCTACAAGACCCAGGGCTCCTACCTGGACAACGACGACCTCATTCGCCTGTGCCTGGCCGCGCTTAAGACCAACGAAGACCTGGCCGCCCTCTACAGCGAGCAGTTTCGCCTGGTGATGGTCGACGAGTTCCAGGACACCGACCAGCGCCAGGTCGAGCTGGTGGGTCTCTTGAGCGGCCAGGGCCAGCGCCTGTGCACCGTGGGCGACGCCCAGCAGTCGATCTATCGTTTTCGCGGCGCCGACGTGAGCGTCTTCAAGCGCCGCGGCGCCACGGTTGCCCCCAACAACCACGTGCGCCTGGACGTCAACTACCGCAGCCACGCCGACATCTTGTCCTTTGTGGACGCTGTCTTTGGCGGCTTAGGCGATCGCCGAGGCATCCTTCCCGGCTTCATGTCCCTCTCGCCCAACCCGGCAAGAAAAGACGGCTACCAGGCCCGTGACCTGCCCCGCGTTTACGTCGAGGTGGCCCAGGCGGCCTCTGCCGCCAACCGTGGGGCCGTCATGGCCAACCAGGTGGCCGACCGCCTGGCCGCCTACGCCGCCGCGGGCGAGGACCCCGACGACATGGCCCTGCTCCTTGGTCGCACGAGCCAGGCCGCGGCCTACGTCGACGCCCTGCGCGAGCGCGGCATCAAGTGCGTGGTCACGGGCGGCTCGACCTTCTCGCGCCTGGACGAGGTCAAGGTCGTGCGCGCGCTGGTGCACACCCTGGCAAACGTCCACGACACCAAGGAGGGCCTCTTTAGCCTGTTGTCCAGCGACATGTTCCGCCTGGACGCCAACGATTTCTGCGCTTTGGGCACCGGCTGGCAAGAAAAGCTCGAGGCCTACGGCAAGCGCCGCATCGACGCGGGCGTCCTGGACGCCGCGATGGCCCCGGGCGTCGAGGCCTCGCCTCGCCTGGAGCGCGCCCTCGAGGTCCTGCGCCGCGCATTCTCGCGCATGGGTACCTGGGAGCTGGCTGATGTCGTGCGCGCCGCGCTGGTCGAGTCGGGCTGGCTGCTGCGCCTTGAGCACCAGGGCGCCCAGGGCCGCTCGTGCGCGGCCAACCTGCTGGCCGCCGTGCGCTACCTGCGCGACTTGACCCACGACCTGGGCCTGGGCGTGGCGCGTGCCTGCGCGGAGTTCGATTTGTGGCTCGAGGTCGCCAAGGCCCACCCGGCGGTGCTTTCGGGCGGCAAGGGCGACGCCGTGCGCGTCATGACGATCCATGCCTCGAAGGGCCTGGAGTTTCCCATCGTGGCGGTGGGGGAGTGCTGGGGCGACGCCAAGGCGCCCACGGGTGTCTTGAGCCGCGAGCTCATGGACGGCCAGGTCATGTGCGCCCTGGCCACCAAGGACCTGCGCGACGACGCCAGCGAGCTGCCCGACGACTTTGGCCCCAAGATGGACGTGGCCGACTTCGTGGACCTGGCGCAGTACACGGGCCTGGAAGAAGAGCAGGCCGAGAAGGTCCGACTGCTCTACGTGGGCCTCACCCGCGCCCGCGAGGCGCTTATCCTGGCCGTTCCCTTGGCCGAGAAGCGCACGTCTCGCCTGGCCATGGGCGTGACCGGCGTTTTGTTTGGCGAGACGGACGTTCCCTGCGGCGAGACGAGCCTGGACTACGGCGGATCTGAGCCCGCGACGGTTCGCTGCGTCCAGATCGAGGTCGACCGCGAGGACAAGGACCACGTCTTCGCGCGCTCGTGCGACACGCTGCCCGGCTTTGACGGCGTGCTCGATGCCTACGAGGGCGCGATCAAGGTCGCCCACCCGCGCGAGGACCAGGCCTTCAACCTCTACGACCTGCCCGCGCCCCGTCCCCAGGTGGGCTTCTGGAGCACGCGCGAGGGCACCTACAGCTACTCGAGCGCCCACGCGGCCCTCGAGGCTGCGGGCGGCGAGAAGGGCACAGCAGCCGGCGAGAAGGACGCGACCACCGGCGCCGACGTCAAACCCGCCGCAGGTCAGGGACCTAGCGCGGCCAGCGACCCCGCGGCCCCCGCCGAGCCCCGCCGCAGCCTCCTTGCCCCCGACGTCCCCATCCCGGCCCGCGTCCTTGACGAGGAAGAGGACGACGCCTCTCCGCTTACCGCAGACGCCGACAAGGCCACCAACCTGGGCAGCGCCTTCCACGAGCTGGCCCAGGTCATGGCCCTGGCGGGCGACCTCGACGACAACCGCATAGCCGCCCTTGCCCGCGCCTGGCATCTCTCGGCGCGGCAGGACAAGCGCCTGCGCGCGGCCCTTGACCTGTGGGCCAACTCGGCCATCCGCGCCGAGGCCTTAGGCTACGCCCGCGTGACCCCCGAGGCCCCCTTCTTCGTCCATGCCCCCAGCGACTTTGGCGAGTGGCTGGAAGGCGCCATCGACCTTCTCTGCACAGACGAGGCCAAAACCCGCGCCCTGGTGGTGGACTACAAGACCGGAGACGCCGGCCTTACCCCCAACGAGCTGCGCGAACACCACCAGATGCAGGCCAAGTTCTACACCGATGTCCTTCTCGGCCTAGGCTTCAAACAGGTCGAGTGCGCCTTTGTCTGCGTGGAGCGTGAAGACCCCTTGATGCCTGGAGAACCCTACGTGGTTCGCTATCGCTTTTAGGTAGACTAGATAGCCCTTCTCGCATAGAAAGGTGTGCCGCAACCCATGGCCTTCGTTCACTTGCACAACCACTCCGATTTCTCGATTCTAGACGCCGCCACGCGCATCCCCGATATGGTCAAGCGCGCCGTCGACCTCGAGATGCCGGCCTTGGCCTTGACCGACCACGGCTATATGTTCGGCGTGCCCGACTTCGACCTGGAGTGCCGCGGCTACAACGACAAGCAGGCCGACATGAAGCAGTGGAAGCACGACGTCGAGTGCTTCAAGAAGGGCTGGGAGCTGGAGGAGCCGGGCGCGGACGCCCCGGACGCTAAGCCCCACGACCGCGCGCATGCCCAGTGGGAGTCCGATGTGGCCGTGTGGGAGTCCTCGGGCCACGACCTGGCGGCCGTCGAGGCCAACCGCCCCGAGCTCTTGATCAAGCCCATCTTTGGCTGCGAGGCCTACTTCATCACCGACGACTGCATCGAGAAGGGCACCAAGCAGCACCGCTACCACCTGATTCTTCTTGCCAAGGACGAGACGGGCTACGTCAACCTCATGAAGATGATGAGCGAGGCGGCCTCGGGCGATATGTTCTACTACTACCCGCGCACCACCCTTGACATGCTGCGCCGCTACCACGAGGGCATCATCTGCAGCTCGGCGTGCGTGGCGGGCATCATCCCGCGCATGTACTTCCAGGGCCGCCCCGACGAGGCCAAGAAGTGGGCCATGACCTTCAAAGAGATCTTTGGCGACGACTTCTACCTCGAGGTCCAGGACCATGGCCTTGAAGACCCGGCCTGGGGCGGCTTCAACGACCGCACCTTGTCCGAGCAGATCGTGCGCCTGGGGCACGAGCTGGGCATCAAGGTCATCGCCACCAACGACAACCACTACCTCACCAAAGACGACGCGCCTACGCAGGACATCTTGTCGTGCATCGGCACGGCGTCTCGCGTGGACGACGTCAACCGCAAGCGCATGACCGGCACCGAGTTCTACATCAAGACCGAGGCCGAGATGCGCGAGCTCTTCTCGTGGGCGCCCGAGGTCATCGACAACACCCTCGAGGTCGCCGCCAAGTGCAACTACGAGCTTGACTGGTCCAGCATGTACCTGCCCAAGTTCCCTGGCTTGAAAGAGGGCGAGACCTCCGAGCAGCGTTTTCGCGAGGAATGCGAGAAGGGCCTGGCCAAGCGCTACGGCGAGGACTGGAAAAACGTCGAGATCGGCGGCTGGAACGTCCTTGACCGCCTGGACCACGAGTACAACATCATCTGCACCAAGGGCTTCGCCGATTACTTCTTGATCGTGCAGGAGTACGTGCAGTGGGCAAAGCAAAACGGCATCGGCGTGGGGCCGGGCCGTGGCTCGGCCGCGGGCGCCCTTGTCGCCTACGCCATGGACATCACGACCTTCGACCCCTTGTCCAACGGTCTCATGTTCGAGCGATTCCTTTCTCCGCAGCGCTCCGAGATGCCCGATATCGATATGGACTTCGACGATGAGCGGCGCCTGGAGGTCGTGCAGCACGTGCGCGAGCTCTACGGCCCCGAGCGTGTGTGCCACGTCATCACCTACTCCACGATCAAGGCCAAGCAGGCCATCAACGACGCCTGCCGCGTCCTGGGCTTCCCCGTGTGGCAGGGCCAGAAGCTCTCGAAGATGATCACCAACGACCCCAAGGCCAAGCTCAAGTTCGTGCTTAACAAGACCGAGGGCAAAGAGGACATGTACTCGGGCGACTTCGCAGACGCCTACGCCAAGAACCCCGATGACCACCGCATCATCGAGGCGGCCTTGTCCATCGAGGGCCTGCACCGCGGCGAGGGCGTCCACGCCTGCGCCGTCCTTATCGCGCCCACGCCCGTCAACGACCACGTGCCCACCAAGGTCGACACCAAGGGCGGCGTCGAGATCACCCAGTACGAGGGCCACTCGGTGGCCGACATGGGCCTGCTTAAGATGGACTTCCTGGGCCTTCGAACCCTGACGGTCATCTCGAAGGCCCTGGCCAACATCCGCGCGGCCTACCCCAACGTATCGGACATCGACCAGATGCCCGACGCGGTCAAGGCCACCATCAAGCCGGGCGCCACCTGCGTGGACATCGACGTCGACAAGATCCCCTTCGACGACCCCAAGATCTTCGAGCTCATGGGCAAGGGCCACACCGCCGGCGTCTTCCAGATCGAGTCCGCGGGCATGACGGCCACCATCAAGGGCATGCAGC
>CAVKOL010000074.1:0-11867 GCA_963658035.1 Bacteroidaceae bacterium | reverse complement strand
CGTGCGAATCAGGACTGTTTGAGCACAGAGGCAAAGCCCCGCTTTCCTCCCGCGAGCCACGACACCCCTACGGCAACGGCAGCAACACCGACACCCGAAAGATCCCATCAGCCGGGTCGAAGCTGCACGCCCCGCCATACCTCTCCGCAATCATCCGCAACGACTTTGTCCCATACCCGTGCAACCCGCCGTCCGTCTTGGAAGTCACAAAACCGCCGTCCGTCTCGACCGGTGCCGCACCGTCGTAGCAGTTGCGAAACTGTATGCAAACCATGCGCCCCGCCTCTCGGGTGCTCGCGTCGATGAGCCGCCGCGCGGGGTCGGCGACCTTCTCGCATGCCTCGATGGCGTTGTCCAGGGCGTTGCCAAACAGCGAGTAGATGTCCTGCTCGGCCATAAACGACAGCAGGCGTCCGTCGACGGGGCAGGTGAGCTGGATGTTCTTTGCCTGGGCCAGCAGGCTCTTCTCGGTGAGAATGACGTCCAGGGCCTTGTTTGACGTATCGATGCCAGTGTCGTAGATGCTCACCAGCTGGTCGAGGTTTGCCATGAAATCGGCCCCCGCCGCCTGCCCCGCGCCCATCGCCCTAATTTGATGTTTGATGTCGTGGCAGCGCACGTTGATGGCCTCGATCGTGCTGGCCGAAAGCTCGTACTGGCGGCGCTGGTCCTCCATCATCTGGCGCGTGGCCACGGCGTCTGCCTGCATGCGGTTGCTAAAGAGAATCTGGTAGTCCAAGACCAAGGTCAACGCGCTCACTAGCATCTGGGTGACGCACAAGGCGAGAAACTCGACCGTGTGCAGGGTGCCCGCGCTGCCCAGGTTGTTGATGAGGGTGCTCAAGGTGATGTTCACGGCCATGACGCCCGCCAGCACCAGGATGGTCTTGGCGTCGCCCTCGCCCACAAGGCGGTTGGCCTGGATATTTGCGATGACAGTGCGGTACACCAGGGCAAACACGGCCGCAAAGACGACCAGCTGGCATGCGGCCGAGGCAGGGGAGGGCAAGGCGCCAAGCCCCGGCACGACGCCGCACAGCATGACCCAGACCATGTGGCCAAAGTTCTGCACGATGTATCCCGCCGTGCAGCAAAAGATGGAATCCCATTTGCCCAGCTCAAAGGCATAGCGAGACAGCCCTAGGCAGCAGGCCAAAACAGCCAGGAAGAAAACCGTGGTGAGAAGCCCCGGCCCGTAGCTTCCCAACAGCGCCGAAGCCACGGGCTGCAGGAACAGCACATTGCAGCTGCTCAAGACCGAAAGCCCCAGGCAAGCCGCACCGCACAGCCCCAGCCGCCGCGCCGTGCCCTGGCGCAGGGGGTACAGCGAGCAAAACAGGGCGATCCCCACAAAGATAGAAACCAGGTTGGGCAAGCTGTGAAACGCAACGCGATAGGCAATAAACCCCAGGTCAACGCCGCCTAATGCGGCCCCGGCACCCGCGAACTCCATTAGAACGTCCGTCCAATGTAGCTCGAGAAGCGCGCGACCACGTCCTTCTTGCGCGCGCGGCTCACGGCAAGCACGGTGCCGTCGACCATCTGCACGTCGTTGCCGCTAATCATGCTGATGTAGTCCATGTTGACCAGGCACCCGCTTGAGACCTGCAAAAGCGGCCCGCCCTCGTCGATGCTGTCCAGGACCTGCTTGATGGTGCCGCGAAACTTGAGGGGCTCCTTTTGGCCGTGCAGGTGGATCATAAGGTCGTGGCGTACCAGCTCCACGTAGACGATCTCACGCGTGAGAAGGACGCGCACGCCGCCTGCCTGCGGCAAGACGATCTTGGCGTCGCGGGCGCGGCGAAGGCCGCCCATGACCTTGTCCATGCACATCTCGAGCTTGGGCAGGGTGACGGGCTTCACGATGAAGCCGGCAGCGTCCACTTCGTAGCTTTTTGCCGCGTACTGAGAAAGACTCGTCGTGAAGATGATGGGCGTGCCCGCGTCGTAGGAGCGCATGAGGGTTGCCGCGTCCATGCCGCTCATGTCGGGCAGCTCGATGTCGAGAAACACCAGGTCAAAGGTCTTCTCGCCAGATACTAAGGCCTGGGCCTTCTCGCTCCACACAACCGAGAACTCGACGTCGTGCTTTTTGCCATAGGCGGCCAGGGCCTCGCGCAGGGCGTCGGCCTCGTCTGGGTAGTCCTCGACGATCAAGACCTTGATCACGGCGGTCCTCTCTGTTGGGAATGCCCCTATTGTAGCCTGTCGCCCGCCGCACCGGTAAACGGCCGGGCCGCGCCAGGTGCGGTCAGAAAAACGACCGAACGCCCCAAGGCCCTTCTCGCTTTAAGGCCCCTTTCATACAGTTGCCTTGTTAACCTGCGCAAACGTGCGCAAAGACAAGCAGTTTTGACAAGGGAGGAGAAGACATGCTTGAGATCAACATGGACGACGTGCTGGCTGTTTTGCAGTCCGTCGTGCCGCAGCTGGCGGCGATCGTCGTCGCGCTGGTGGCCGCCATCGCGGTGACGCTGGCGTCCGGTAAGGGCCGCATGCCCCAGGAGGCGCGCCGCAAGCTCACCCACTCGGTGACCTGGATCGTCGCGGCCGCCGTGGCCGTGTGCTCGGTCAACCTTATGCTGGTGGGGCCGCTTAAGAACATGGTCACCATGGCCACCGCCGAGAAGCTCTCGCTTTCTCAAGAGACCATCGAGAAGACCAACCAGCTGGCCGTGGACATCGAGAGCGAGGGCATCACCCTGCTCAAGAACGAGGAAGGCACCCTGCCGCTTTCCAGCACCGGCAACATCAACGTCTTTGGCTGGGCGTCCGTGAGCCCCATCTACGGCGGCACCGGCTCGGGCTCTTTGTCCGACGCCTACGACACCGTGTCGCTTCTTGACGGCCTTGCCATGGCCGGCTTCAACTCCAATCAGGAGCTCACCGACTTTTACAACAGCTACGGCATGACCCGCGGCAAGATCAGTGTCACCGCCGCCGACTGGACCCTGCCCGAGCCCCCGGCCTCGACCTACAGCCAGGAGCTTATCGACAACGCCAAGGCGTACTCGTCGACCGCCGTCGTGGTCATTGGCCGCGTGGGTGGCGAGGGCCTTGACCTGCCGACCGATATGAAGTCCGCCGACATCACCTACAACAACAACTCGGCCGACTACGAGGACTTTGCCGAGGGCCAGCACTACCTGGAGCTCGACCAGACCGAGCGCGACATGCTTGACCTGGTGTGCGCCAACTTCGACGACGTCGTGGTGGTCTACAACGGCGCCAACGCCTTTGAGATGGGCTTCGTTGACGAGTACCCCCAGATCAAGAGCGTCGTGTGGGCCCCGCACCCCGGCCAGGCCGGCTTCGAGGCCCTGGGCAGCGTCTTGAGCGGCGAGACCAACCCCTCGGGCAAGACGTCCGACTCGTTTGTCTATGACCTCACCGCCACGCCCAGCTGGAACAACTTTGGCGACTTTGCCTACGACAACGTCGAGGAGTTCCAGATCGAGAGCGCCCGCGGCACCCGCTCGCCCCGCTTTGTCAACTACGACGAGGGCATCTACGTGGGCTACCGCTTCTACGAGACGGCCGCCGACGAGGGCCTGATCGACTACGACACCACCGTGCAGTACCCGTTTGGCTACGGCCTGTCCTACACCAGCTTCACGCAGCAGATGGGCGCCGTGACCTACGCAAACGGCACCGTGAGCTTCGACGTCACCGTCACCAACACGGGCGACGTGGCCGGCAAGGACGTCGTGGAGGTCTACTCCAACCCGCCCTACACCAACGGCGGCATCGAGAAGGCCACGGCAAATCTCGTCACCTACGAGAAGACCAACCTGCTGGAGCCGGGCGAGTCCCAGACCATCCAGATCAGCTTCGAGGACGACGAGCTGGCCTCTTACGACTACCAAAACGCCCAGGCCTACGTGCTTGAGGCCGGCGACTACCAGATCTCGATCAACCGCGACAGCCACAACGAGATTGCCGCGCAGACCGTGACCGTTGCCCAGACCGTGACCTACGACTCTGACGACAACACCCACAACGGCGACGCCGTGGCCGCGACCAACGCCTTCGACGACGTCAACGGCGGCCTGACCTACCTCTCGCGCGCCGACGGCTTTGCCAACTACGCCGAGGCAACCGCCGCCCCCACCAACTACAGCATGTCCGACGAGTACAAGGCCACCTACTACAACAACGGCAACTACGACCCCACCGAGTTCGACAACGCCGACGACGAGATGCCCACCACGGGCGCCGACAACGGCCTGCGCCTCTATGACCTGCGCGGCGTTGACTACGACGACGAGAAGTGGAGCGACCTTCTCGACGAGCTGACCGTCGACGACATGAACAACCTCATCGCCAACGGCGGCTACTCCAACGCGGCGATCGACTCCATTGGCAAGATCCGCCTCTCTGACGTCGACGGTCCCGCGGCCCTGAAGGACAACTTTACCGGCGTGAGCTCGATCGGCCTGCCCTGCAACGTGGCCCTTGCGTGCTCTTGGAACAAGGACCTGGCCCGCGAGTACGGCGAGACGATCGGCGACATGGCCCACGAGCTGCAGGTTTCTGGTTGGTACGCGCCTTCTGTCAACATCCACCGCTCTGCCTTTGGCGGCCGCAACTTCGAGTACTTCTCCGAGGACCCGGTGCTTACCGGCTCGCAGGCGGCCCAGCAGGTCCTGGGCGCCAAGGATCGCGGCGTCTACGCCTTCATCAAGCACTTTGCCTTGAACGAGCAGGAGACCCAGCGCAACGGTCAGCTGTGCACCTGGTCCAACGAGCAGGCCATCCGCGAGATCTACCTGCGCCCCTTCGAGATCGCCATCAAGGCCGACGGCGACGCGCAGGCTGTCATGGGCTCGTTCAACTACGTGGGCAACACCTACTCCAGCGCGAGCCTGGCCTTGAACCAGACCGTCCTTCGCGACGAGTGGGGCTTCAAGGGCATGGTCGAGACGGACTACTTTAGCGGCCCCAACTACTGCTACCAAAACGCCGACCAGCTCATTCGCGGCGGCACCGACATCATGTTGGCCACTACCGAGACGACCAACTACGTGACGGACCTCTCGGCCACCGCGGTGATCCAGATGCGCCGAGCCTGCCACAACATCCTGTACACCGCGGTCAACAGCTGGCGCTACGCCGACGGCGACCCGGCGAGCGTGACCCCCACCTGGATGTACGTGATGTACGCCACCGATGCCGCGTGCGTCGTCATCCTGGCGGGCCTGGGATTTGTGGCCATCAAGCGTTATCGCAAGCGCACGGCCGCGTAGCGCGGCGGGCCTGGCAAGGCCGCAACCTTAAACTGCCCCTCTTCCCAATGTGCGCCGACCTCTTCTCCCAGGTCGGCGCACGTTTTTCACTTGCTTGGGTGAAGTCAGACCTTCGGTTTTGTCTATGGCGCAGTTCCGCATGAGCCGAAGGCCACTTAATGTGGCCTTCGTGCGAATCAGGACTGTTTGAGCACAGAGACAAAACCGGAGGGCTGGCTTCACCCCGGCGATGACTCTCTTTTACTTCCCCGCGTGGAACTCCCGCTTTTGCTCGTACATCTTCTCGTCCATGTGGCGCAGGAAGGCCTCGGGCGTGTCGCCGGGGTTGAACTGGGCGTGGCCCATCGCGGCGTGCAGGGTAAACGGCTCGGCGTGGGAGTCGTTGAGGGCGGTCAGCGCCGCCTGGATCGCGGCCATCGTCTGGAGGGTCTTCTCCTCATCTGCGTTGGGGAGAAGGACGATGAACTCGTCGCCCGCGTAGCGCAGGGCCATGGCGCCCTCGGGGATCGACCTAAAGAGGATGTCGCCCAGCACGTAGATGGCTCTATCGCCGGTGCTGTGGCCCAGGGTGTCGTTGATCGTCTTGAAGTCGTTGATGTCCAGCATGATGCCGTAGAGGTCTTTGCTGCCTGCCTTGCCGATCTTCTCCAGCGTGCGGTCCAGGTAGCGGCGGTTGAAGAGGCCCGAGAGGGAGTCACGGTAGATGTTCTCGGCGTAAATTTGCATCTGGACAAACGTTATCGCCACGGCAACGGATATCCACGATGTGGTGATGCCGTAGCACAAAAACTGGCCCACGACGCCCACGATGCACGGGCCCACAAAGTACTGAATGGGGAAGAAATGCAGGTTGACGCCCTGTTTTTGGGTGTGGTGCACCACGAAGGTGCTGTAAGCAAAGTAGAGGCCCAGCGAGATGTAGCCAATGGCTGCCCCGGGGCCGCGCTGATAGACGTTGTCTGCCGAGATGCTAAAGAGAAAGCCGGTGCCGCACAGGGTGGCAAGAACCGCCACGGCCTCGATTGCCCAAGGGATGACAAGGAGCTTCGCGTCGCGCATCGTGCGGCTGCGGTTTTGGAAGATGCGCATGTTGACGTAGGTGCACCACAAGAAGCCGATGGTCACGGTTCCCAAGAAGCACAGGCCGTTTGACAGGTAGTTGATGGCGATCGCGCCGGGGAAGGTCTGCCCGTCGACAAGAAACGAGACGGTCTCGAGCAAGGCGCCGCAGATGTCTACGACGCACATCGTGTCGTAGACCTTGTCCTGGGTGTGGGCGCTCTCGCGGTTGCGGCGCCTGCAGCCAAGGAGGAACCACACCATAAGAACGGTGATGCCGTTTGCGACTATGATTTCCTTCAAGTCAATCAAACGATGGTGCCCCCCAGCGTGCTGCGCGGCCGACGCCCGACCGCCCTATGTGATATCTGCAATAGAGAAATTGTAGCGCCGATTTGCTGCAGGTTTGTACGGAAAGCGTAAACGGCAGGGGGCGGGGTACGAGACGCGCGGGAGGAGGAGCGGGCGTGACGTTTTTCTCGGTGTATGAATCTTCGCTGGTAGGGCGGTTGACACTGACCTCAAGCGGCGAGGGGCTTGCCGGCTGCTGGTTTGAGCGCGGGCGGTTTGCCGGCGGGGCCGCGGCGGCGGGGCTTGTCCAGAAAGACGACCTGCCCGCCTTTGACGCGGCCCGCTGCTGGCTGGATCGCTACTTTGCCGGCGAGGAGCCTGTGCCGGACGAGCTGGACCTGCGGCCGGCGGGCAGTGAGTTTAGGCAGCTTGTGTGGTCTGAGCTGCGGCGGATTGGCTACGGCCAGACGACGACGTACGGCGAGATTGCCCGGCGCATCGAGGCACGCACGGGCCGGCGGGCCTGCGCCCAGGCCGTTGGCGGCGCGGTGGGGCACAACCCGCTGGGCATCATCGTGCCGTGCCACCGGGTGGTGGGCGCAAACGGCGCCCTTACGGGGTTTGCCGGCGGGCTGGACGTCAAGGTGGCCCTTCTCGGCTTAGAAGGCGTGGAAGTGGAAGCGGCTGGGCAAAAACCAACACGTGTCTCACGGGTGCATAAAGGTTAGAATGGCCGTGCAGCTAGAAGCTCCTTTTTTGAACGGAGGCATCGCATGAATTCCGATACCATCCAAGCCCTTCTCGACATCTACGATTACGCCGACGGGCCCTTACAGGTGGCTCTGCTCTCGGTCGCGATTCTTATCGTGGTCGTGAGCCTGATCGCGTTGGTTGTCTCGATTTGGCTGAGCATCTCGTACGTCAAGTACAACCGCCGCGAGAACAGCGCCGGCCTTACCGGCGAGCAGGCCGCGCGCAAGATCTTGGACGACGCCGGGCTGCAGAAGATCGAGGTCAAGACCAGCGGCTCGTTGATGTTTGGCAACAGCTACAGTCACTACTTCAAGAAGGTACGCCTGCGCCGCCGCACCGTCGAGAAGACGAGCATCGCCTCGCTTGCCATGGGCAGCCAAAAGGCCGCGCTGGCGGTTTTGGACAAGGAGCGCGACCCCGATATGGTCAAGCGCGTGCGCATGGTGCCCATCATCTCGTTTGGGCCGTTTGCGTTTATCCCGCTGGTCATCGTGGGCGCCGTCATCGACGTGCTGGTGTTTAACGGCACGGGCTGGGTGACCATTGGCGCGTCCCTGCTTGGCCTGGCGTTTTACGTGTTCTCGCTGCTGCTTTCGTTCTGGACGCTGCGCACCGAGAAGAAGGCGCAGGAGCGCACCTACGAGCTGCTGCGCGACGAGCAGATGGCCACCGAGGCCGAGATCGCCGACATGCACAAGCTGTTTCGCCTGTACAACGTGCAGTACATTCTGGACGTGGTGCTGTCGTTCCTCGAGATCGTCTATTACGTGCTGCAGATCGTGGCTCAGGCCGACAGCTCGAAGTAGCGCCGGGGCGATTTGACCCTTGCAAGCGCGTTTTGCCCCTTCCGGGAGTGCTCGGGAGGGGCTTTTTGGTGCCGCGCGGGGGTGGGCGGCAACGATGCGCGACTTTTGCACGACCCGATTGGGTTTTGCCGAGTAGCCCGGCTCTTGCGGCTCTTTGCCAACTGGGCAAATGTCGCGCGAGGGCGGGCGGCTACTTGCGATTTGCCAATTGGGTCGTGCAAAAGTTCCGGTTTGTTTCGCGGCGGGTTGTTTGGTCGCCAAAGAGGCCGTTCGCCGGCGGGCGGGTGCTACAATCGGGCGCAGGTCGCGGGCCTGGTGCCCGCCGTGCCCCCCCGTTTTCCCGCCCTCGCCTCCACCGGAAAGGTCGCCTGCATGTGTGAGCTCTTTGCCGTCAACGCGGCCAACCCCATCGAGGTCAACGCCTACCTTGCCGAGTTCTTCTCGCACAGCGCCAAGCACAAGGACGGCTGGGGCATCAGCTGGCGCGAGGACGGCGCGGCGCACTCCGCCGCGGCCGGGGCCAGCGAGGTCGACGACGAGGACTCCGGCGTCTTTGTCCACCGCGAGCCCGTGCCCGCCTGGACCAGCGACTACATCCCCCGCCTGCTTGAGGCACCGCTGGCTGCCGGCATGCTTGAGGCCCACATTCGCCTGTCTACCTGCGGAAACACGGTGCGCGAAAACTGCCACCCCTTCTTTGGCTGCGATGTCTCGGGCCGCGAGTGGACCCTCATCCACAATGGCATCCTTTTCAATGAGCAGCTGCTGGCAACGTACGACTTAAAGGAGACGGGCCAGACCGACTCGGAGCGCGCTCTGCTCTTCTTGCTGGACGTCGTGGACGAGGCAGCCGTGCGCTCGGGCGGGCTGCTGGACTTCCCGGTGCGCTTCCAGGCACTCTCGGGCGCGGTGTCGCAGATCAGCAACCTCAACCGGTTGAACCTGATTATCGACGACGGCGAGTACACCTACGTCCACACCAACACCGACGTCGATACGCTGCACTTTCGCCAGTTGGCAGACGACGCCATCGTCTTTAGCACGCAGCCCCTGGGCGGTGCCGCCGAGGCGGACCTGTGGAAACCCGTCCCTAAGAACCGCCTGATCGCCTACCGCAACGGCCGCCTGGTGCGCACGTCGACCCCGCACGGCTACGTCTTCTGTGAGGCCATCCTCGACCTGCGCCGCAAGTTTGGCGACGACTGGGCAAGCGTCCTTTCGTAAGTTGCCGGTAAGGCCAGCGCCGCCCGCCGTGCCCCCGCCCGGCTGGGCACCCAGACGCACTACAATGGGGCAAGCAAACCCCTGGCCGAGGCCTCCGCGCGGCCGCAAACGTCTGGAAACGCAGCATGGACATCCCCCTACAGTACGACGCCGAGCGCGAGGAGCAGCTGCTTGTTTTTGACTGCCTGGCCCGCAACTTCAAGAACGTCTACATGGTGGACATCGAGAAGGGCACGGCCAAGGTCCTCAAGATGGAGGACGAGTACAACGACAATCGCCTGGCCGGGGTCATCGACCAGGTCTTTCCTTACGAAGGGTTTCTCAATGCCTGGATCGCCGAGGCCGTCCACCCCGACGACCGCGAGGTCCTGGCCCTCTCTTTGAGCGCCAATCATCTGCGCGAGGTCTTCTCTCGCCAAGACGAATACGTGGGCAACTACCGCATGAAGGTTGACGGCAAGACCGTCTATTACCAGTTCAGCCTAAGCACGGCGGGCGACAAGCAGCACATCGTGGCCGGTTTCCAAAACGTCGACGACGTAATACGCCGCCACATGGACGACGAGAAGAAGCAACGCGAGAAGGACGAGACCCACCAGCGTGAATTGGAGGAGCAGCTGGCCATCTTTGACATCCTTTCTCGCAACTACCGCAACGTCTACCTGGCAAACGTCGTGGACGGCACCGCCAAGATCTTGAAGGTGGCCGACGACTACGACCTCAAGGCCGTCGTTGACCTGCGCAACCAGGTCTTTCCCTACGAGGCCGTGCTGGACCTTTGGCTGGACAGCCGCGTGCACCCCAAAGACAAGGACCGCGTGCGCCTGCAGCTGAGCACCAACAACATTCGCCTGGTTTTGGCCAGCGGCCAGACCGAGTACACGGGCACCTACCGCAGCCTGGACGGCGGCGTGATGCACAACTACCAGTTCTACGTGGTCAAGATGGACGATGCGGGCAACGTCTTGGTGGGCTTCCAGTTCATCGACTCGATCATCGAGGAGCACCTGGCCTTGGAGCGCGAGCGCCGCGAGCGCGAGGAGGCCTATCAGCGCCGCCTGCTGGCCGCCAAACAGGAGGCCGAGCGCGCCAACAGGGCAAAGACCGACTTTTTGCTGCGCATGAGCCACGACATCCGCACGCCGCTCAACGGCATCATGGGCATGCTCGACATCGCCGAGCGCTGCCAGGACGACCTGGCCCGACGCGACGACTGCCGTCGCAAGATCCGCGAGTCGGCTCAGGTGCTGCTCGAGCTGATCAACGAGGTCCTGGACATGAACAAGCTCGAGAGCGGCAAGGTTGTGCTCGAGCACGTGCCCTTTGACCTGGCCGAACTGTCTCGTAGCGTCTTCAATATCATCGTGCGCCAGGCCGAGGCGCGCGACTTGGAGATCGTGGAAGTTGACTGCAGCGCCCCGCACCGCCGCCTGGTGGGAAGCCCCGCGCACTTCAAGCGCATCATGACCAACATCTTGAGCAACGCGATCAAGTACAACGTTGTAGGTGGCAAGATATACGTCACGTGTCGCGAGGTTTCTTGCGACGGGCGCGTGGCCCAGATCGAGTTCAAGTGCCGCGACACCGGCGTGGGCATGTCACCCGAGTTCATGGACCGCCTGTTCGACCCCTTTACGCAAGAGGACGAGTCGGCGCGCTCGGAGTACGGCGGGACGGGCCTGGGCATGTCGATCACCAAGAACCTGGTGGACAAGATGGGCGGGACCATCACGGTCGAAAGCGAGAAGGGCGTGGGCTCGACCTTTGACGTCGTGCTGCCGTTTGAGCTGGACCTCAGCGAGCCGGTTGGCGAGAAGGGCGCGGCGCTGGAGGCCGGGGCGGGTGCCGGGGCCGCCGGGGCCGCGGGCGCCGCCGGGTTCGACAACGTCGACGGGCTGACGGTCCTGCTCGCCGAGGACAACTCGCTTAACAGGGAAATCGCCGAGTTCTTGCTGGCAGAAGGCGGCGCGCGCGTGATCGCAGCGACCAACGGCCGCGAGGCCGTGGACGCCTTTACGGCAACCGCGCCCTTTGAGGTCGACGCGATTTTGATGGACGTGATGATGCCGGTCATGGGCGGCTACGACGCCGCCCGGGCAATCCGGCGCCTTGATCGCCCCGATGCCGCGGCGGTCCCCATCATCGCGATGACCGCCAACGCCTTTACCGAGGACCGCATCGCCGCCAAGCAGGCCGGCATGAACGAGCACCTGGCCAAGCCGCTGGAGACCCGCCTGGTCATCCAAGCGATTTCCCACTGCGTCGCCGCCTCCCGCTCCGCTCGCGAGCGGGGTTAGGCTCTGCTGAGAAGGACGTTTGAACGGTTGTCGGAAGATTGGGGATTTCCTCGCTTCCGACAACCGTTCTTTTTGCCGGGAATCTTCCCATAACCGTGTGCCTGTTCGTCGCGGACTTCCCACAACCGTCGACTTTGCCGTTGCCGGGTCGGGGCGTACCGTTCGCGGGAAGAGCGGGCGAATTCTTGATT
>CAVKOL010000073.1:6620-11878 GCA_963658035.1 Bacteroidaceae bacterium | reverse complement strand
CGGTGGCGGCGCGCGAGCGCCGCTCACCGGCAATTTATGACCGCTCGCCGGGTGAAACTGTGGGAACGTTCTCACAGGCCGACAAAAGTTGTTTACTACGAGCTGTGAGAACGATTCCACACTCCACCATGGAATCAACCAGCCACACGGAAAGAAGGCAAACATGGCACTCGATCACCGTCAAGCTGCCCAAGAGATTCTCGACGCCATCGGCGGCGCCGAGAACGTGGTCTCGGCCGCGCACTGCGCAACGCGCCTGCGCCTGGTCCTGGCCGACGACTCCAAGGTCGACCAGGAGAAGGTCGACAACGCCACCGGCGCCAAGGGCAACTTCAAGGCCGCCGGCCAGCTGCAGGTCATCTACGGCACCGGCACCGTGAACAAGGTCTACGACGAGTTCATCTCGCTGGGCCACATCACCGCTGCCTCCAAGGAGGAGGCCAAGGAGGCCGCCGCCGAGAAGCAGAACCCCTTCATGCGCGCCATCAAGGTCCTGGGCGACATCTTTGTCCCCATCATCCCGGCCATCGTCGCATCCGGCCTGCTTCTGGGCATCATGAGCGCCATCAGCTTCATGAACACCAGCGGAATCATCACCGTTGACACCAACTCCACTATCTACGTGATCGCCGACCTGGTCTCGGGCACTGCCTTCACCTTCCTGCAGGTCCTTATCGGCTACTCCGCCGCCAAGGTCTTTGGTGCCAACCCCTACCTGGGCGCGGTCACCGGCGCGATCCTGATCAACCCGAGCCTCCAGAGCGCCTACACCGTCGCCTCCAGCGGCGTCGAGAAGTACCTCTCGGTCTTTGGCCTCTACAACATCGAGCTCATCGGCTACCAGGGCCACGTCATCCCCATCGTCATCGCGTGCCTGATCCTGGCCACCATCGAGAAGCAGCTCCACAAGGTCGTCCCCGACATGTTCGACCTCTTCGTGACCCCGCTGGTCTCGGTCTTCGTGACCGCCCTCGTCACCATCTGCGCCGTTGGCCCGATCTTCGTCTACCTCGAGAACGCCATCCTCGGCGGCATCCAGTTCCTGCTCACCCTGCCCCTGGGCATCGGCTCCGCGGTCATCGGCTGCCTGTACGCCCCCACCGTCGTCACCGGCCTGCACCAGATGTACACTGCCATTGACCTGGGCCAGCTCGCCCAGTACGGCGTGACCTACTGGCTGCCCATCGCCAGCGCCGCCAACATCGGCCAGGGCGGAGCCTGCCTGGCCGTGGCCCTCAAGACCCGCGACGCCAAGACCAAGGGCCTGGCCACCCCCGCCGCCCTCTCGGCCTTCATGGGCATCACCGAGCCCGCTATCTTTGGCGTCAACCTGCGCTTCTTCAAGCCCTTCCTCGCTGGCTGCGTCGGCGCCGGCGTGGGCGCCTGGATCTGCGCGATGACCTCCCTTGCCGCCTCGGGCACCGGCGTCACCGGCATCTTTGGCATCCTGCTTTGCCTCTCCCAGCCGGTCCAGTACGTGATCATGTTCGTCGTGACCGCCGCCGTCGCCTTTGTCCTCTCCTACATCCTCTACAAGGACCCCGAGGACGCCGCTGCTGGCGAGAAGACCGCCTAGCAGCTCCGCATTCGCACTTCTTGGCCGGGGCGCGCAAACGCCCTGGCCTTCTCGCATAGAAAGAGGAGCCTCTCATGACCCGCGACCCCTGGAGAATGGGTTTCCACCTGATGCCGCCCGCCGCCGGCTGGCTCAACGACCCCAACGGCCTGTGCTACTTTAACGGCCTCTACCACGTGTTCCACCAGTGGAGCCCCGCCTGGCCCGAGCCCCACGCGCCGCGCGGCTGGGGCCACTACACCAGCCGCGACCTCGTCAACTGGGAGCACCACGGCATGGCGATCGCCCAGGACTGCGCCGACGACGCCAACGGCGCGTACTCGGGCGGCGCACTGGTGGTCCCGGGCGCCGCGGCCGATGGCGGCGACCTGCTGCGCCTTTACTACACCGGCAACGTCAAGGAGCCGGGCGAGCACGACTTCATCTACGAGGGACGCCAGGCCAACGAAATCCTGGTCGAGAGCCCCGACGGCTTTGAGATGGGCCCCAAGCAGGCGCTTCTTCGCAACGCCGACTACCCCGAGTACTGCAGCTGCCACGTGCGCGACCCCAAGATCTGGCGCGAGGACGGGTGCCTGCACATGCTGCTGGGCGCCCGCACGCGCAAGGACGTGGGCATGATGCTGGTCTATCGCTCGGCCGATGGCCTGGCCTGGGAGCTTGAGGGCACCGTGACCAGCGCCCAGAAGCTGGGTTACATGTGGGAGTGCCCCGACCGTATCGAGCTGAGCGGCCGCGAGTACGTGGCGTGCTGTCCACAGGGTGTTGGCGAGAAGACCTGGTCGGATGGGGTGGGCGACCACTCCGGGTACCTGCCGGTGCCGGCGGGGTCTCGCGTGGTGGACTCGCCGGTCTTGGACGGCAACGCGTTCGTGCGCTGGGATTACGGTTTCGAGTTTTATGCTCCGCAGAGCTTTGTCGCGCCGGACGGCCGCACGATCTTGATCGGCTGGATGGGCATGCCCGAGGACTGGTACGTGGGCCAGCCGACCAAGCTGGACTGGATCCACTGCCTCACCGTGCCGCGCGAGCTTTCGCGCTGCGCCGACGGGATTATCGCCCAGTGGCCGGTCGCGGAGCTCGAGGCCCTGCGCGGCGAGAAGGTCGAGCTGGCGATGGGGGCCGAGGGGACCCGCACCGCCGTGCTGGCCGAGCACCGCGCCGACCTGGGGCTCGTTGGCATCGAGGGCGAGCTGGTGGTCACACTCGACGACGCGCTGGAGATCCGCTGCAACGCGGGCGGCAAGCCGGGCTGCGAGATCGCCTTCGTCAACGGCGCCGCTGCGCCCGAGGGCGTTGGTTGCGGCCGCGGCAGCCGCCGCTGCGACCTGGAGGCCGTGCGCGACCTGCTGGTTTTGGTCGACTCGTCGGCCGTCGAGGTCTACGCCAACGGGGGCCGCATGGTCTTCTCGACGCGTTGGTTCCCCACGGCGCCGCAGCTCAACGTGACCGTTACCGGCACCGCGGCCCAAGCCGCGCTTCACCCCATGAGCAGCGGCATGCAGGCCCTCGGGTTTTAGGCCCGAGGCCGGCCAGCACCGCGGCAACCCCGGCCCGTCGGCCCCGCGGCCGGCCCAGCTCTTCTCCCCTAGCCCTTCTCCGCAGAAAGGATTCGCAGATGATCGACGTAACGGCGCTTGGCGAGGTCCTTATCGACTTCACCGACGCAGGCACCTCTCCCAGTGGCCAGAAGCTCTTTGAGCGCAACCCCGGCGGCGCCCCGGCCAACGTGCTGGTCGCGCTGCAGCGCCTGGGCCACCAGACGGCCGTCATCGGCAAGGTGGGCGCCGACATGCACGGCGAGTTCCTGCGTCAGACCCTTGAGGCCGAGGGCGTGGACACCCACAACCTGATTTGCGACCCCAACACCTTCACTACGCTGGCCTTTGTTGCCCTGGCGGCCGACGGCGAGAGGACCTTCTCGTTTGCCCGCAAGCCCGGAGCCGACACGCAGCTGCGCTCGGGCGAGGTCGACCGCTCGTTGATCGAGGAGAGCCGCGTCTTTCACGTGGGGTCCCTCTCGCTCACCGACGAGCCCGCCCGCAGCGCGACCCTGGTCGCCCTCGCGCGCGCCAAGGCCGCGGGCTGCATTCTTTCCTACGACCCCAACTACCGCGCGACCCTTTGGCCCTCTGAGCAGGCCGCCATTGAGCAGATGCGCTCGGTTGTGGAGCACATGGACGTCGTCAAGATCTCGGGCGAGGAGTGCGTCCTTCTCACCGGCGAGGCCTCGCCCGAGGCCGCCGCGGCCGCGATCCTGGCGCAGGGCCCCTCCATCGTGGTCGCGACCCTGGACGCCGAGGGCGCCTACGTGGCCACGCACGAGGGCGGCCGCACCGTCCCCAGCTTCAAGGCGCAGGCGGTCGACGCCACGGGCGCGGGCGACTCCTTCTGGGGCGGCTTCCTGTGTGCCCTGGTAGAAGCCGAGAAGCGCCCCGCCCAGGTGAGCCTGGACGAGGCGGCCGGTTTCGTGCGCTTTGGCAACGCCGTGGCGTCGCTGTGCGTGCGCGGGCGTGGCGGAATCCCGTCGATGCCCACCCGCGAGGCTGTCGAGGAGCTTCTCGCCACCGTCTAGGCGGGGCCGCACAACATTTTTGACGATATTGGGAATCCAAATGGCAACTCGCCGAGTAGACCCGGTTTTCACGCGACAAAAGCCCAGGTAAATTTTGGACCGCGCAGGGGTCTACTCGGCAAAAGCCAATTTGGGTTCCCAATATCGTAATTTTGATTTGACGGGACCATCAACGAGATCCAACGAGGCTGCAACGACCCGTCGGTCCGCTACTCGACGGTGTTCTGAGGCATGCGCTTGTGTTGCATTACGGGCGACTCCCTTCGGCCAAACAGCCTGTTGGCGCCGGCGACGTCAGCGCCGGTGCCGGCGGCGAGAAACCCGCGGGCTTCTCGCCGCCTACTCCCCCGTCACCGAGCGGCGCCGCTGCATCGCGGGGAAGAGGGTCGCCACGGCCAGCGCGACGCCCACCGCCGCGATGACCGCGCCCACGTAGCCGATGCTCGCGATGGCGCCGCGGGCCACCACCGCCCCGCCGATCGCGGTCCCGCAACCAATGCCCAGGTTAAAGAGGCCCGAGAAGATCGACATCGCGACGGCGCTGGAATCGGCCGAGGTAAAGTCAATGATCTGCGACTGGAAGGCCACGTTAAAGGCCGTGGCCGAAAGGCCCCACACCACGCAAACCGCAAAAATCAGGGCGGGCGCGGCCGCGCAGACGCGCATGAGGGCGAGGGCCGCCGCGACGCCCGCGAGCATCACGCCCAGGAAAGCTCGGCGGTGACCGTCGAAGAAGCGCGTGAAACTCGCCGAGCCCAAAAGGCCCGCGCAGCCAAAGACCGTGAGCGCCATCGTGATGAGGCCGGCGCTCATTCCGGCAACCTGCTGCAGGTAGGGCTCGATGTAGCTGTAGCCCACGTAGTAGCCGGTTGCCATAAAAATCGTAACCACATAGAGCGAGACCAGCGGGCGGTTGCGCAAGAGGGCGGGCAACTCGCCCAGGCTAAAGCGCTCGCCGGCGGGCATCGTGGGCATGAAGGCCGCCTGGTAGACAAAGACCGCGACGGCGACGGCGCCCACCACGCAAAACGTCATGCGCCAGCCCACGGCCAGGCCGATCGCTCGGCCCAGCGGCAAGCCAAAGATCTGCGCGATCGACGAGCCGGT
>CAVKOL010000073.1:0-6304 GCA_963658035.1 Bacteroidaceae bacterium | reverse complement strand
TCGGTCAAAAGGCCAATCGGCATGAACTCCGAGGTGTTGAACACAAACGCCGCGCACGTAAGGCCCAAAAGCGGCAGCCATTGCCGCAGCGTAATCCCCTTGTTTTCCAAAACTTCGCTCCTGTTTTCGCTGGATTTCGCCGGGTTTTCGTTTTCAAACGTGGGCGATTATAGCGCGGCGGGGATGCGACATTTTCGCTAGAGTAATGCCCACAACGCGAATTCACCGAGAAAGGCATTCCATGGATATCGAGTACCTCCTGCTGCTCCAGCAGTTCCGCGAGGCGACGGGCAACGTCTTGTCTCCGTTCATGAGCGCCGTGAGCAAGATTGCCGTCGGGCCCCTGCCCATTTTTCTCATCTGCTTTGTCTACTGGGCCTTCGACCGCAAGGCCGGCAAGCGCCTGATTGGCGGCGCGGCCCTCTCGCTGTTCATCAACGGCCTGCTTAAGCTGGTCTTTTGCGTGTATCGGCCCTGGATTCGAGACGACCGCGTGCTGCCGTACGGCGACTCCAAGGTCGCGGCCACGGGGTACTCGTTTCCCAGCGGGCACTCGACGTGGGCGACGTCGAACTTTGGCGGCGTGGGCGCGTGGTTGTGGCGAAACGAGCGCCGCATCGTGGGCGCCCTGCTTTGGGTCTTTGTGGGCCTGGTGCTGATCTCGCGCAACTACCTGGGAGTTCACACGCCGCAAGACGTCGTGGTGGGCTTTGGCGCCACGCTGCTTGCCATGTGGGCCGTGTACAAGATGGAGGACTGGACCGACGCCGACCCCAGCCGCGACCTGCCCGTTCTTATCGGCGGCCTGGTGCTGGTGGTTGCCGCGGCGGCCTTCTACCTGTTGAAGCCCTACCCCATGGACTACGCGGCGGACGGCTCGCTGATCGTGGACCCGGCCGCGATGATCAACGACTCGTTCCAGGGCATTGGCTATTTGGGCAGCTACGTGGTGTGTCGCTTTATCGAGCGCCGCGGCTGCAACTTTGACCGCGAGCTCACCGGCCGCACGCGCATCATCGCCGCCGTCGTGGCCATGCTGCCGCTGGCGGCGTGGCTGTACCTGTGGCAGTACGGCATTGGCGCCCAGGTCGCGGCGGCCGTTCGCTACACCATCATGTTCGCCGGCATCCCCGCCTACGCGATGGTCGTCGCCCCCGCCGCGATGGGCCAGGCCGCAAAGGCCCTCGACCGCAAGTAGGGCGCGGGCGCCCAAGCGCCACCTCACACCACGGCCCGAGGCACCCCATCCAGGGGTCCCCGGGCCATTTTTTACGAAAGGCGGCGGCAGTACGCGGGGTTGGCGAGTAGACCCCTGCCGCGACCTCGCACCAACTGGGGTTTTGTGGCGAGAATCGCCCGGCTACTCTCCAAACTCGTAGACTGCCGCCGCCTTTCGCGTTTTTTGTTTGGCGCGCTACCATGAGGGCACGAAAACGACGCCCACGCGGCCGCGAAACGGGAGGTTCCAAGATGAAACGGTCGTCTTTTGTGGTCCCGAGCCTCTACATCGCGGGCTACCTCAACGACTTCGAGGGCCTGGTGGCCAGCTACGACGTCGAGGCCCG
Source organism: Bacteroidaceae bacterium (assembly GCA_963658035.1). Classification (GTDB taxonomy): domain Bacteria; phylum Actinomycetota; class Coriobacteriia; order Coriobacteriales; family Atopobiaceae; genus Paratractidigestivibacter. The sequence continues at coordinate 4,739 of CAVKOL010000073.1, read as the reverse complement.
CGAGTACGCCGCGGGCGAGCTGCTCACGCGCCCCGGCCGCATCAACAACACGGCCTTCTTTGTGCGCCGCGGCCTCTTTCGCTTCTCGGTGCGCCACGACGCCGGCGAGAAGTCGCTCAACATCTTTGGCGAGGGCACGATGTTTCCCGTGGGCGTTGAGCTGCACGAATACTGGATGGAGTACGAGATGGTCATGCGCGCCGTGACCGACCTTTCGGTCTACGCCATGCCCTACCCCACCCTCAAGCGCATCGTGCGCGAGAACGGCGATTTTGCCGGCGAGCTCATGCGCGAGAACTGCGACTTCATCGGCTACCTGCTGATGGACTCGGTCAACCAGGCCTTCGAGCCCTGCCTCTCGCGCCTGGCCGACATCCTCTACCTGTACGTGACCAAGGTCGAGACGGCGGCCAGCGGCGTCGTTGCCCTCACCCAGGCCGAGCTGGCCGGGTTCGCGGGCGCCTCGAAGGCCCAGTTCGAGCGGTCGTTGCAGGTCCTTCGCCGCGAGGGCGTTATCCAAACCGCACGTGGGCGCGTGACGGTTTTGGACGTCGAGAAGCTCTTGGCGCACTGCTCGCTGGGGCTGCGGGAAAGCGTGTAGGGCAGGGGCCTACCGCGCCGCGCCCCGCCGACCCGTGATCTTCTCGCCAACTTTGCCCTTCCCCTCAAATGAGGAAGACGGGCAGCCTGGCGCGCCCGTACCCTCTCCTCAACGTCAAACCACGTGAGAGAGGGCACGCAATGGCATACGAGAAGCTCTTTGCACCGCTGCACATCGGCACGCTTGAGGTCAAGAACCGCATGGTCGTCTCGGCGATGGTGACCAACTACTGCACTGCCGACGGCCTGGCAACCGAGAAGTACATCGCCTACCACGAGCACAAGGCGCGCGGCGGCTGGGGCCTGATCATCACCGAGGACTACGTCGTGAACCCGCACGCCGGCGGCTTCACTCGCCTGCCCGGCCTGTACAACGATGCGCAGGTCAAGAGCCATGCCGAGCTGTGCCGCCGTGTCCACGCCGCGGGCGGGGCGATTGCCGCGCAGATCTACCACGCCGGCCGCGAGACCACCAGCGCGGTCACGGGCGAGCCCATCGTTGGCCCCTCGGCCCTGCGCGAGCCCTCCATGCCCGAGACCCCGCGCGAGCTCACGGTCGAGCAGATCCACGCCCTGGTCACCGACTTTGCCCGTGCCGCGGCCAACGCCCAGCGTGCCGGCTTCGACGCCGTCGAGGTCCACGGCGCCCACGGCTACCTGGTGGGGGCCTTCGCCTCGCCCTTCTCCAACAAGCGCGTGGACGAGTACGGCGGCAGCACCCGTAACCGCGCCCGCTTTGCCTGCGAGATCGTGCGCGCCATCAAGGAGGCCTGCGGCGCAGACTTCCCCGTCATCTACCGCATGAGCGCCAACGAGTACGTCGACGGTGGCCTTGAGCTGGGCGAATCCAAGGTCCTGGCCCGCCTGGTCGCCGAGGCCGGAGCCGACGCGATCCACGTCTCGCAGGGTGTCTACTGCTCGACGCAGCACATCATCCCGCCCGCCTGCGTGGCCCCTGCGGCCTACGTCAACAACGCCGCCGCGATCAAGGAGGCCGTCGACGTGCCGGTCATCGCCGTCGGGCGCATCAACGACGTCGACGTCGCCGAGGCCGTGCTGGAATCGGGCAAGGCCGACCTGGTCACGATGGCCCGCGCGTCCCTGGCAGACCCCGAGCTGCCGAGAAAAGCCCAGGAAGGTCGCCTGTGCGACGCGCACCGCTGCATCGGCTGCGTCCAGGGCTGCGCCGCCGAGTCCGCGGCCGGGCGCAACGTCCGCTGCCTGGTTAACCCCTTGACCGGCATGGAGGACGAGTACGACCTCACCCCCGTCGACCCCGCCGACGCAAAGAACGTGCTGGTCGCAGGTGGTGGCGTCTCGGGCGCCGAGGCGGCCGTGGTCGCGGCGGCCCGCGGGCACAAGGTGACCCTCGTCGAGGCCAGCGACCACCTGGGCGGCCAGTGGTTGCCCGCCAGCGTGCCCACGGGCAAGTCCGACTTCACGTCGCTCGTGGCCTGGCAGCGCCACATGCTGGAAAAGCTCAACGTCCGCGTCCTTCTCAACACCCGCGTCGACCGCGAGCTGGTGGACCTCTACGCCCCCGACGTGCTGGTGGCCGCCACGGGCTCTTCTCCGTTCACGCCGGGCTTCATCCACGGCGCAGACCAGGACTTTGTTGTGTACGCGCACGACGTTTTGAGCGGAGCCGCGCAGGTGAGCGGCCGCGTGGTCGTGATCGGCGGCGGCCTGGTGGGCGCCGAGACGGCCGACCTTCTCGGTCAATCCTGCGACGTCTCGATCGTCGAGATGATGTCCGCCATCATGCGCGACGGCGAGCACTCGCCCAGCCTCTACCTTAAGGAGCGCCTGGCCAAGAACGGTGTCAAGGTCCTGACCTCGACCAAGCTCATGAACATCGACGACCACCAGGTCACCTGCGAGCGCCACGGTCGCCAGATGACGATCGAGGACGTCGACTACGTCATCATCGCCGTGGGTGTGCGGCGCAACGAAGAGCTGGTAGGCACCCTGGATGGCGTGGGCTGCCGCGTGATCGAGGTCGGCGACGCCGCCGGCGTCAAGAACGGCTATCGCGGAATTCAGGAAGGCTTCGAGGCCGGTCTGGCCATCTAAGCGGGCGCAACGGGGGGCGCGGGGCGTCGAGCGAGGGCAAAACAGCCTCGCCCGGCGCCCCGACAACACGAAAATCCAGAAATGGGACGCAGTCAGCGCGTCTGCCGAGTAGACCCCGGTTTTGGCCTCGCGCCAACTGGGGTTTTCCCGGCTAAATCGACCGGCTACTCGGCGAATCGCCAGACTGCGTCCCATTTCTGGCTTTTCGTTTAGACGCAACCTTCGGCTGACGGGCAGGCGGCCAAAACAGGCGCTCCTACGCCCCATTTGCTACACTGTCCAACAGCAATTGAAGCGCATCAAACGACGGCGGCACCGCCAACGGCGCCGCGCGGGCGAAAGGCACAGGCAAACCATGGCAAAGGTCAAGATCAGCGACGTCGCGCGCGAGGCCGGCGTCTCTTTGGGCACGGTGAGCAACGCGCTCAACCACCCCGAGAAGGTCCGTCCCGAGACCCTGGAGCTCATCAACAAGACCGTGAGCCGCCTGGGCTTCATCCCCTCGCAAAGCGCCCGCGCCCTGGCCGGCGGACGCATCCGCGTCTTTGGCCTGGTGCTGCCCCGCCTCGACCACGGCTTTAGCCTGCAGGTCGCAAACGGAGCCCAGGCAGAGGCCCGCGCCCACGGCTACGACCTGCTGATCGCCAGCGCCAACAACGACGACATGCTCGAGGGCCGCTACCTGCGCTACTTCATGGGCGCCCAGATGGCCGGCGTCCTGGTCCAGCCCATGGCCGAGGGCCCCACCTGGGAGCCGCCCATGGAGAAGACCCCCATCCCCACCGTCTACCTCAACGTCCACAGCGAGGCACCGGGCGTCTACGTGGCCGCCGACAACAAGGCCGAGGGCCGCATGCTGCTTGACCATGCAGCCGAGAAGGGCGCCTCGCACGTGTGCCTGGTGGGCGCCGCCGACTTCACGCAGCTGCTCCTGCGCGCCGAGGGCGTGAAAGAGGCAGCAGCCGAGAAGGGCCTTGACCTGGAGGTTATTGAGGACGGCGCGTGGAACACGGCCTCGGATGGCCTGGAGCTGGGCCGCGCGCTGGCCAAGCGCGACGCCGCCGAGCGCCCCGACTTTGTCATCTGCCTGACCGACGTCTTGGCCGCGGGCGTCATCGCGGGCCTCATGTCCGAGGGACTGGACGTCCCTGGCGATGTTCGTGTGTGCGGCGGCGACGGCAACCCGTTGGCCTGGACGGGCGACGTGTCTCTCACCACCATTGCCTCCCCCGGTGCCGAGATTGGCCGCCAGGGCATAAAACGCCTGGTCAAGCGCATAAGCCAGAAGCGCGACTCGGCGACGCAGAGCCACATGGACCTCGTGACCACCGGCCTCATCGAGCGCGCCAGCACCGGCGCCCGCCGCGCCCCCGCCCCCGACCTCAACCTGGGGGAGTATCTCTAGGGCGTGAGCTGGGGCTTCTTGCCCGTAAAGTAATCCGCCGCATCCAGACGGCAGAAATGCGCCAGCGTTGTGTCCCCCAGCAAGGGACGCCCGAAGCCGGGGAAGGTGCTCACGCAGGTGAAGCCAAGCTTCTCCATGCAACGCTTCGAACGGTCGTTGCCGTCGAAGAAACCGCACCACAAGGCGGGGCAACCCAGGTCGCAGAAGCCGCGGGAGACCATGGCGCCCGGCGCCTCAGAGGCGTAGCCTCGACCCCAATATGCGCTGCCCAACCAGTAACCGACCTCGAGCCCTTCTCGTCCACGACATCAAAGAATTCGCACGGCGCCTTGAGGCTTATTCTGCCGATGACCTCGTCCGCGGCCTTTAGACGGATAGCGTAGCTCTCGGCCCTGCTCAAGGGCCCTCCACGATGAGCTCACGGCTCTCCTCGACGCTCTGGTGAGGTTGCCATCCGCAAGCAGGCCCCACGAGCGGGTCCGAGGCAAGGGCAAAGAGCGCCTCCGCGTCGCCCACTCGCCAAATCCTCAGAAGGGTCCAGCGAGAGGCTAGCCCACGAACGCCTCACGTAGGAAGTACGCCGGGCCGCAGCTCCACGCATGGCAATAGCTGTTGACGATCGTGCCGCCGTACGGGGACTCGTCGGGGTTGTCCGGGTTGT
>CAVKOL010000072.1:0-12226 GCA_963658035.1 Bacteroidaceae bacterium | reverse complement strand
ACGGACCTCAAATCAGCGCCCGACCTTCGATTTTGTAGCGAGAAGCCCTTCTCACAGCGCCCGGTCGTCGATTTTGTAGCGGCGAGAAGGGCGCGGCGCTCGCAGGCCCTAGAAGAACTTCACGGGGCTTGCCAAGTTGGCGAGAAGGGCCACCGCGCTCCAAGCCGTCACCGTGCTCGAGCGCGGGTTGGCCGGGTCGGGCGAGCTGGAGACCTCGACTCGCGCCTGCACCATGTCGTTGGCAGCACAGATAACGTGCGTGTTGTCCACCTTGCCCGGTACGCTGGTTATCACGACCTCGGCCCGGTCCAAGGCACCTGCCGCCAAGGCGCTCGCCACCGCGACGTTGACGTTCTTGGGAAACCCCGCGATCGCCTGCGCGGCAGAGCCGCGAAACACTTCCTCGCAACGATCCTGCGAAAGCTCCCTGCCCTCCAGCGCGGGAGCGGCCGCCAAACTCTCGGGCGCCTTCACGTTGTCAATCGAGAAGCGCGTCTGCGGGTCCAAGGCCATCGTCCGCAGCATGTCAAAGCCACCGACGGCCCCCGACATCACATGCAGAGAAGACCCTCCAGCACGCGCCGCGCGTCCAAGCTCCGCAAGCAGCGACGCATCCGCCAGGGCACCCACCGAGGCCACAACAAAGTCGCAACCGGCACGCAGGAACCCGGCGGCGTACTGCCGCACGGCCTCGACCCCGGCGAACTCGACGACGTAATCGGGCCGCACGGCCAGCGCCTCGTCAGGCCCGGCATAAAACGTCAAACCATCGGCCGCCGCGTCCACCGGCGCATGACGCACCAGGGCGCCAACCAGGTCGTACTCCGCGGCCAAGACCTCGTGAAACTTGCGCTCGAACTCCCGCGCCAAGGTCCCGTAGCCCAGCAGCAGGACGTGTTTCTTCTCGGCGGCTCCCACGGCTACTCGGCCTCGATAGCGCCAACAAGCCCCAGCTCACGGACGTAGACGTCGGGCGCCCCGCACCAGTAGGCGTTGAGGTCTTCCATATCGACCCACGACAGGTGGTTCGAGCACGCGGCCACGTTGGCAAACAGCTCCTTGAGGTTGCACGAGAGGCTCATGGCGCTAATGGGCTCGGCCAGCTTGCCATCCCTCACCCACGCGCCGCGCACCGGCGTCGAGATGCCTCCGGAGGCGATGTTGAACGAGTGATAAATGTCCGCAATGTCGGTGATGTATATACCGTCACCCATCTTGGCAAACAACTCGTCAAGGTCATCCTCGCCGGGTTCCACCGCCAGGTTTGCGGGCACGACGGTCAAGTCGTTTGGCACGATGCGCCCCATGGTGTCGCGGCGGTCGGCGTTGCCGGCAGACTCGCCCAGCCCCAGCTCGCCGGCCCACTCACACGTGGTGAGCGGCGACACAAACACGCCGGCGTCCACCAGCTTGCGGTCCTTGTGGAGCACGCCCTGGGCATCGACGCCCAGGTAACCAGGGCCGCCCCAAACCGGCGCCGCCCCGTCGCAAACCGTGAGCGTGGGCGACCCGATGGCCTGCCCAAGCTTGCCGTCCAAGAAGCTCTGGTGCGTCGCGATCTTCTCGCCCGAGAAAAGCTGCCAGAAGCCAACGAGCATCTGGCACACGACCTCACCCGAAAGCACAACCGGGTAGCTCCCGCTGTCGATGGTCCCGCCGTCAAGCGACGCCTCGCCGATCAGCTGCGCGCGCTCGACCAGCTCTTCCACGTCGATGTCGGCGGCAGCACCCGCAAACGACCTCACCATGACGTTGTGCATCTCCTTTTGCCCCACAGCGATGTAGGACAAAAGCGCCATGACGTGGCGGTGCGCGCAGGCACGCGACAAACTGGCAGAGTTGGACACAAGCCGCCGCTGGTCATAGGCGCGCACGGTACACTTGACGGCTCGGTAATTGGACGACTTCCCACAGAGAAGCTCGACCGCCCGTTGCGCAACGCAGGCCAGCTCATCGGCTGCGGGCAGCGGTTCGGCAGCGGGCAGGCAAGCTTCCTCGACCTCCTCGGGCACCACCATGACGCCCGCGGGCTCCGACAAATCGACCGTCCGCGACTGCGCGACGGCCTCGGCCACCAAATCCTCCAGCGGGGGGTCGATGCCCTCCGCGCGGGCGTAGCCTACCTTCTCGCCACAGGTGCGCACGTAGCTGTTGGACAGCTCGTAGGTCGTGCCGCCCAGGCCGCCGTCCTCGCTTGCCGCGACCTCAAGGCAGCTCTCGCAAATCTGCTCCAGCTCAAGGCCCGTGCACGAATCCGCGTGCTTCGCGGCAAGGCGAGCCAGCTCTTCGCATGTCTTAGTCATAGCCATCTCCTAACCCACCATCATGCCGTCGATAAGCACGCGCGGCATGAACGCCGTCACGTAGACCAAGCCAGAATCGGCGCCGCACAAAGAGCCGTAGTCGGGGAAATAGCTGTCCCCCACCGCGGCGATGCGCTTCAAAGCGTCGATGCTTTGGCCCGAGAGGTTGATGTTAGAGATGGGGTAGGTAAGCTCGCCGTTCTCGATGATGTTGCCCGAGACGGCCAGGAAGTTGAAGTTGCCCGTGGTGGGGTTGACGTTGCCGCCGCCCACCTCGCGCACATACAGGCCGTGTGAGACAGAAGGGATGATGCTCTCGGTGGGCGTCTCGCCCTTCTTAAGGTAGGTGTTGCTCATGCGCGCCACCGGGGCAAAGCGGTAGTCCTGGCGCCTGCCCGCAGCGGTCTGCGGCATGCCCAGTTGGCGACTGCCCAGGCGGTCGACCATATAGCCCTTAAGGATGCCGTTCTCGATCAAGACGTTGTCCTTGGCCTCGACGCCCTCGTCGCTCATGGCAAACGAGCCGCACAGCTCGGGCCACTCGCCCGAGTCGCCGATCGTGACCAAGGGGCTCGCCACCTGCTCGCCCAGCTTGCCGTAGTAGACGCCGGTGCCGCCGGCCAGGTGCGTGGACTCCAGCGGGTGGCCGCAGTCCTCGTGAATGAACGTGCCCGAGTCCACGACAACGGGCATGACCTGCGGGGAAACGCTTCGAGCCACCAACCCGTTCATTGCGTTTTCGCAGGTAGAAGCCACCATACGCGAGCGCTCGGCGTCGTCTTCCAAAAACTCGAAGCCGTGCCCCGAGCTAAAGTTGTTCCACGCGCCGTTCATGCGGTCGCCGTCTGCCGCCGTCACAAATAGCCGCAGCGTCGTGATGACGCGCCTTTCGCGGGCGAGAAGACCCTCGGAGTTCAAGACTGCCACGTTTTGAATGCGGTCCTGGTAGTCGGCGTGGACCTCGACGATCTTGGGCGAGTAGGCGCGGGCCTCGGCGCACACCTGGTTGAGCAGGCGCGCCTTCACGGCGGCGTCCACCGTCTCGGGGCTCTTCACCACCGTGTTGTGCGGCGCAAAGGTGCGCTCCTGCACCGGCACCACCGCGCTGGGGGCCGCCGCGGCCTTCCAAGGGGCCAGGCCGCCAAGGTTCGCCGCCAAGGCGCTTAAGCCGCAGGGATCGGTGTTGTTGGTGAAGCCGTAGCGCGTCTGCGTCCCGCTCATCAAATAAAGGCCAGCTCCGTGCATGTGCGTGGAACTCGACGCCGTGATCTGCCGGCCGTTGGACGAGATTCTCGTCTCGAACTTGTCCTCAAAGAAAAGCTCCGAGAAATCCGCCCCGCGCGTCAAGGGAAGCGCCAAGGCCTGGGCGGCCGGCTCTACCCAATCGCTCGTCTCCATAAGCTCGCGAGCATCCATAAAGCCCCCAATCGACACCGATGCCAACCAAAAAGACAGCGGGCCCGCGCGCAATAAAGCGCTAGTCGCAGGCCCGCCGCCACTCAAACAACTACCAGGAGCTCTTGCCCATGAACTGATAGAGGGTGGTGCCCGCCGGGTCGGTCACGATGTTGGTGACGTCCTTGCCGTAGGCGTTCATGGCATAGCCGTACAAAACCGGGCGCAGGGCGTAGTTCTCCTTGAGCAGGACCTCCTCGGCCTGGTGGAGAAGCTCGGACTGCTTGTCGGCCTCGGTCGCCGCGGCCACCTGGTCCATCAGCTCGTCGTAAGCGGGGATCGAGATGCCAAACTGGTCGGCCGCGGTGGTGTAGCCGCTCATGAGCTCCTCGACGTTGTCGCAGCTGGCGTCCTGCGAGACGTACGAGAAGGCGTAGTCGGACCCGGTAAGCATCGAGAGGTACGTGGGGATGTCGTAGGAGCCCACCTCGACCTGGATGCCCAGGTTGTCCTTGAGCATGGCCTGGAAGAACTCGGCGCGCTGGTTGCCGCGGGTGGTGTTGGACGTGAGGTAGACGAGCTTGGGCATTCCCTCGCCGTTGGGATAGCCGGCGTCTGCCAGGGCCTGCTTGGCCTGCTCAAGAGAGGCGTCGCCGCCGTTGTCGATCAAGGCGTTGGAGCTCGTGCGGAAGGAGCCGCCCTTGGGGTCAGAGAAGGCGTCGCTCACCAGGCCCTGGGCCACGGCGGCGTGGCCGTTTTCCAGGGTGTCGTTGGTGTAGGAGGCGTCGACGGCAAGGAAAATCGCCTTGCGCACGTTGACGTCGTTCAAGGGTGCGCAGTTCCAGTTCATGAACAAAGACGCGGTGGCGAGAAGGTCGGCCTTCACGACCTGCACGTTGTCGCCCAGCTGCGAAAGCAGGCTGTCGGAGACGTACTTATAGACGTCCAGCTCGCCGTTGCTCATGGCGACGTCGGCCGCCGACGAATCGGCAAAGAGCTTGAAGGTGATCTTGTCGGCGGCGCCCGCCTCGGCGGTACCGGCGTAGGCGTCGTTCTTGACCAGGACCACAGACTCGTCGGGGTTGTACTCAGAGAGCTTGTACAGGCCGTTGGAGAGGTGGGTCTCGGGGTTGGTCGACCAGCCGTCGCCGCCCTTCTCGATGGCGGCCTGGTTCATGGGGTAGACAAAGGAGCCGGTGAAGAAGCCCATGACGGTGACCTCGGGCAGGACCGAGACCATGGTCACGACCAGGGTCTTGTCGTCGGGGGCGCTCACCGCGATGTCGTCGACGCTGCCCTCGCCGTTATAGGCCTCGGCCGTGCCCTTGATGTAGGTGAGGTAGCTGCTGGCGTTCTCGGAGGCAAGCTCGGGGCTAAAGAGGCGCTTGATGCCGTAGACAAAGTCGCCAGCCACAACGTCGGTGCCGTCCTGCCACTTGGAGGTGCCCAGGGTAAAGGTGTAGGTCAGGCCGTCCTCAGAAACAATGTAGGAGTCGCAGACCGCGGGCTCGGGCGTCGTGCCGTCCGCACCGTAGCGAAACAGGCCCTCGCCCATGAGGTTGGTCATCTCGCGGTCGTCGGAGTTGGAGTCGTTCTGCGGGTCGAGGGTCGCCGTGGACGAGACCACGTAGGCGGCAAGCTCCTTGGACGCGGCGGAAGAGCCGCTGCTGCTCGAGCCCGACCCGCTGCCGCCGCCGCAGCCGGCCAAAGCCGCCATGGCACCCGTCGCGCCCGCGGCGGCCAAGACCTCGCGCCTGGTCATGTTGATTGTCTTCATTGTCTTTCCTCCCATTTGATGGCCATAGCCAACTTACTTACAAATTCCCACGTCAACGGCTTGTTTTACTGTTGGCGAGAAGACCTTAGGATGCCTGGATGCCCAAAAGCGAAAGCTCGGCCGCGCGCAAGCAGGCGCACAGGTGGCCGTCGTCACCGCAGGGCGAGAGCTCCGGGCGCTCTTCTCGGCAACGGTCGGTCGCGTACGGGCAGCGCGTGCTAAAGATGCAGCCGCGCGGCAGGTGGGACAAAGGCGGCAGCTCGCCGTCCAGCACGATGCGCTTCTTGGCGCGGGCGCGCCTGGGGTCGGGCTCGGGCACGGCCGAGAGCAGGGCCTCCACGTAGGGGTGGCGCGGGTGGGCAAAGAGCTCGTCGGTCGAGGCGACCTCGACCACGCGCCCCAGGTACATGACCACGATGCGCGAGCACAGGTGGCGCACGACAGCCAGGTCGTGACTGATGAAGAGATACGCCACGCCCGTCTGCTGCTGCAGGTCGGCCAGCATGTTCAAGACCTGCGCCTGCACCGAGACGTCCAAGGCAGATACCGCCTCGTCGCACACGACCAGCTTGGGGTCGCAGATCAATGCGCGCGCGATCGCCACGCGCTGGCGCTGCCCGCCAGAAAGCGAGAAGGGGTAGCGGTCCAGGCAGTCGGCCTTGAGCCCCACGCGCTCCACAGCGGCGGCGGCACGGGCACGCCACTCGCTCTTGGGCGCGAGCTTTTGGACCTTCAGGGGCTCGGCCAAGATGTCGCCGATGGTCTGGCGCGGGTCAAGCGAGGTGTAGGGGTCCTGGAAAACCATCTGGACAGACTTGTGGAGAAGGTCGGCGTGGGCCTTGTCGGCCGCCTGACCAGCGACGCTCACCTCTCCCCCATCGCGGTCGTAAAGGCCCAGGACGCAGCGGCCCACCGTGGTCTTGCCGCAGCCCGACTCGCCCACTAGCCCCACAGACTCGCCCGCGAACACGTCAAAGGACGCGCCCTCGACAACCGGCACTTTTTGCTTGCGGCCGTCCACCTTCATGGGAAACGCCTTTGTCAGGCCCTCCACGTGCAGCAGCGGCTGCTCCGACGTCGCCATCAACAGGCCTCCTTCTCGCTCTTGCCGCGCGGGGGCAAAACCTCCAGGACCTTCTCCGAGATGCCCTCAGAGACGCAGCGCCAGCAGGCGCAGGAGTGCTGTCCGCCCAGGTCGAACTCGGGCGGCATCTGCTCCATGCAGACCTTCATGCGCTTCTCGCAACGGGCGGCAAAGGGACAGCCCGCGCCCACGCTCCTGGGGTCGGGAACCATGCCGGCAATGGGTACCAGCGGCTCTTCGCGCGGGCCGTCCAAGGTGGGCATGCAGGCGAGAAGACCCTTGGTATAGGGGTGGGTCGTGTCGTAGAAAATCTCGTCGACGGTGCCGCGCTCAACGATGTGGCCGCCGTACATCACGGCCACGCGGTCGCACAGCGTGGCGATGACGCCCATATTGTGGCTGATAAAGACCACCGAGTTGCCCAGCTCGTCGTGCAGATCGCGGATCAGGTCCAAGACCTTGGCCTGGATCGTCACGTCAAGCGCCGTGGTGGGCTCGTCGCAGATCAAAAGGCTGGGGCGGCAGCACAGGGCCATGGCGATGATCACGCGCTGGCGCATGCCGCCCGAGAGCTCAAACGGGTACTGCCCCATGCGCTTCTCGGGCTCGGAGAGGCCCACGCTGCGCAGGGCCTCGATGGCCACCTTGGTGGCCTCGTCGCGGGACAGGGTCGAGTGCTTTTGGATGGTTTCGAGCATCTGGTTGCCCACGGTATAGAGGGGGTCCAGCGCGGTCATGGGGTCTTGGAAGACCATCGCAAGGTCGCCGCCGCGCAGCTGCTCCATGCTTGTCTCGTCAACGCAGCGCAGGTCAATGCCCCTAAAGTTCACTTCTCCGCCAGACAGGCGCACATTGGTGGGCAAAAGGCCCATCACGGCGCTCATGGTCATGGACTTGCCGCAGCCCGACTCGCCCACCACGCCCAAGATCTCGCCCGCCATGACGTCGAAGCCAATGCCGTGGATAACGTCGTAGTCGCCGCGGCGAGACGCCACCGTCACGTGCATGTCGCGCACCTGCAGGAGAGGCTCGCCCTTCTCGACCGCAGCCAGGCGCCCCGCCACCTCGCAGGCCTTGATGCCGTCTTTCTTAGATGCCATCTTTGTCTTTCCTCCCTACAGCATGCGCGGGTCAAAGGCGTCTTCGAGCGCGTCGGCAATGACGTAAAGCGACCACGTGATGACAAAGATCAAAACCGCCGGCTCGATCATCTCGTAGGGGTACAGGACCATGTTTGAGCGCGCCGAGTTGATCAGCGTGCCCAAAGACGCCATGGGGACAGATACGCCCATGCCAATGAACGAGAGGAATGCCTCGCTAAAGATGCCGTCCTTGATGAGCTGGGTGATCTCGACGACGATAAGCGACAGGCTGTTGGGCAGCAGGTGGTTCCACACAACCGAAGGGCCCTTCGCTCCCATCGAGCGGGCCGCCAGGGCATAGCCCTCGCCCTTGAGCTGCAGGACCGAGCCGCGCACGATACGCGCGAGACCCGTCCAGTACAGCAGGGTGAAGGCCACCAGGATGCAGAACATGCCGCTGCCGGCCTGGGTGATAAACGAGTCGGGCAGCTGCTCAAACAACGCGTCGATGGGGCTTTTGAGCGTGATGGCCATGAGAAGCACGATGAGCTGGGCGGGCAGCGACTCCACGATCTCGACGATGCGCATGAGGATCATGTCGACCTTGCCGCCGCAGTAGCCCGCCACCGCCCCGTACGCGCAGCCCACGACAAGGACCGTCGCCGCGGTGATGAAGCCAACGAGCAAGGAGATGCGCGCGCCGTACATGCAGCGCACCAGCATGTCTCGGCCCATCTCGTCGGTGCCAAAGAGATGCGCGGCGCAGGGCGCGAGCTTCTCTTCTCCGCGAAAGACCTGGTCGTAGGTGGCAGTCTGCGTCAGCGGGCCCAAGAAGCCAAACAGGGTGACGCCCACCAAGAGGATGAGGGCAAAGACGGCCACCTTGTTGGCGCAAAAGACGCGCACGCGGCGGCGCCAGATGGGCTCTGCGTCCGCCACCTGGGCCGACGTGTCCTCGGTCAAGGGTACGGGCTCAAAGGCGTCCGGCCCAAGCGCGATGCCCGCGATTGTTCTGGTGGTCGAAGTATTGGTCATCTGGTCCATCCCCTACTCCTCGTCCAGCTTGATGCGCGGGTCAATAACGCAGTAGACGATGTCGACCACCAGCAAAATCACGATGATGAAAGCGGTATAGAAAATCGTGGTCCCCATGATCACGGGGTAGTCACGCTGAGAAATGCACTTCACCAGATAGGAGCCCAGGCCAGGAATCGAGAAGACCGTCTCGACCACAAGGTTGCCCACCAGGATGCCGGCCGCCAGGGGGCCCAGCGTGGTGACGATGGGGATGGCCGCGTTTCTCAGCGCGTGCTTGAAGAGGATCACGCGGGTGCCCATGCCCTTGGCCTTTAGAAACCTCGTGAAGTCCTGCGACAAAACGTCCAAGAGGGCCGCGCGGGTGATGCGGGTGAGGATGGCGCAGGGGCCCGCCGAGAGGGCCAGCACCGGCAGGATGTAGTTCTTCCAGCTGGCAAGGCCCGAGGTGGGCAGCACGTGCAGCCACATGCCAAAGGCGTACAAAAGAAGAACGGCCAGCACAAAGCCGGGAAGCGACGAGAAGAAGCTCGACAGCGTGGTGATGGCGCGGTCAATCACGCTGCCGCGCTTGTAGGCCGCAAGGATGCCCAGGGGGATTCCCAACAGGCAGCTAAAGACGATGGCGATGATGCCCACGCTAAAGGACACGGGGAACTTATCGGCGATGATGTCGTTTACCGAGTAACCGGCGTTCACGATCGAGGTGCCCAGGTCGCCGCTGAGAAGACCCTTGAGGTAGTTCACGTACTGCACGCCCACCGGCTGGTCAAGGCCGTACTTTTGCATGATAAGGGCCTGCGCCTGCTCCGAGAGCTTGTCCGAGGTGAAGGGGCCGCCCGGGACCATGTTCATCAAGAAGAAGGTCAGCGTCGTAACCACAAAGACCGTCAACACGCCAAAGGCAATGCGCTTTGCTATGTACTTGCCCATCTCGTCTCCCATACGGCAGCTCGTACGTAGTAGCTGAGACTCTACGACAACCTGCGCGTCTATTTAGACAAATTGTCCAGCTGTTAAACTAAGTTTCCAATATCGAAATACAGAAGGCCCCCTACGCGGCAAACCACGTTGATCAGGCGAGAAGACCACCCAATAAAGCGCAGTTAAGAGACCTCTTTTAGGTAGTTGTAGATGGTGCTCTTCGAGACGCCCAGGCGGTTTGCCAAAGCCGGGGCGCTTCTCTGGTAGTCAAAGAAGCCGCGCTCGTTGAGCATACGCACCAGCTCGATCCTCTCGGTCTTACCCAAGGACTCCGCCGGCTTGCCCAGGGCCTGGACGCATTCCTCCACCATGGTGTCGGCGTCCTCAGAGACAGCGGCGTGGCCATAGAGGGTCTCGCGAAGCTCGCCTCCCACCTGTGCCATGCCGCCCAAGAGCTCGGCCGCGCGGGCGATCTCGGTGACGTCGCTGTTGACGCCCAAGCCCATCACGTAGTTCTTGCCACGAACAAGCCAGGTAGACGACTTGATCTTGCGGCCATCGCGCGTATGGGCGCAGTCGCAGTTGATGTCCATAAAGGGGTCGAAGGCCGCGTCGCCGTCGTCTGCGATGGTGTCGGCGCCGTAGACAGAAAGGGTCGAGCCCACCTGCCGGCCCGAGACATGGCCGTTGTAGATCGACAGGGTATGGAAGGTCTTGCCCACGACCTCCTGCACCAGGGTCTCGCAGCTGGGGCCGTACATCAAGGCGATGCCCTGCGCCAGGCGGTCCAGCAGCTCAAAGGCCTCGTCGCGGGTCATGTGGGTTCTTTTGACTTCAGAAAAAGGCATCTTAGATCCTTATGTCGTATTTCTCTACGGCCGCGACCAGGCGCTGCATGGCCTGCGCGGTCTCGCTGTGACGGCCCGAGATGTTGATGCGGCTAAAGTGCTCGAGCCCTTCTCCGTACTCCATGCCGGGCTCGACCTCAAGCAGGGCCTTCTCCTCAAAGAAGCGGTTGAGCTCGTCTCCCTGCAGAGAAAGGCCGTCCCACTGCGCCCAACACACAAAGGTGCCCTCGGTGGGAAAGACGCGGCCCAGGCCCGAGCCCTCGATGGCGTCGGCAATGATGCGCCGGTTGGCGGCCATGTAGGCTACGCTCTCGCGCTGCCACTCCAGGCCTTCGGGGGTATAGGCGGCCATCAGGGCTTGGCGGCCAAAGGGGTCGACGCTGCCAAAGTGGTCGCGGGTCCTTTGGGCGGCAAAGCGCTCGCGCAGCTCCTTGCCGGGGATGATCGCGTTGGCAAAGTTGAAGCCGGTGCACGAGAAGGACTTACCAAGGGAGGTGAGGGCGATCGCGTTCTGGCGGCCCGGCTCAAGATCTGCGTAAGCGGTCGTGCGGTGGCCGTCAAAGGTGACCTCGGCAAAGATCTCATCCGAGACCACGATAGTTCCGTACTTGGCCGAGAGTTGGGACACGCGCATGAGCTCGTCTTTGGTCCACACGCGCCCCACGGGGTTCGCGGGGTTGCAAACAACCAGCAGCTTGTTGTGGGTGTTGGCCATCAGCTGCTCAAGCTGGTCGAAGTCCATTTGGTAGGCGCCGTCGACCACCTTAAGCGGGTTGTAAACGGTCTTGAGACCCAGGCGGGCGGCCGCCTGTTCATATCGGTAGTAGACCGGCGGCTGCACGATCATGGCGTCGTCTGGCCCCAGCAACATGCGCAGGCACGTGGCAACCGAGAAGATCGTGCCCAGCGTGGGGACCACCCACTCGCCCTTCATCTCCCAGTCGCGGGCGTTGGCCATCCACCACTCGATGCGCTCCAGGTAGCCATCGATGGGCCAGGTAAACGCATAGTAGCCGTTCTCGGCGTATGCGGCCAGGGCGCGACAGATGCACGGGGCGGTCTTGAAATCGAACTCGGCGCCGCCCATGCTCGGCACGTTTGCGGCCAGGATGTTTTGGGGCGTCAAGGCCTCTTGCAAGCTGCCTAGTCCTTCTCGCGAAACTTCCTCGGCCACAAAGCCCATGTGGGCACCTCTATTTCTACCATTTGTCCAACTGTTGGACTAATGGTAGACACAAACCGAGCTTGATAGGTTAACGACAGGTATCCAATCCCAAAATAAGTCCCGGGGCCTGCGGCGGAGCGGCGACGTTGTTGCTCGCTACAAAAACGCGGTTCGGGCGCTGGAAAATTGCGCCCGGACCGTTGTTTTGTAGCAAACGGGCCTCAAATCAGCGCCCGACCTTCGATTTCGTAGCGAGAAGGACCTCTCCCAACGCCCGGTCGTCGATTTTGTAGCGACCCTACTGGTTGCGGCGAGAAAGACGTGC
This sequence comes from Bacteroidaceae bacterium, assembly GCA_963658035.1. Classification (GTDB taxonomy): domain Bacteria; phylum Actinomycetota; class Coriobacteriia; order Coriobacteriales; family Atopobiaceae; genus Paratractidigestivibacter. The sequence continues at coordinate 288 of CAVKOL010000072.1, read as the reverse complement.
GAGCACCAGGCAGATAACGGCCAGGGCGAGAAGCCCCGCGAAGCCGCCCCAGGTCACGTCGCCGGTGGACGGGGTGCCCTTCTTCTTGGCGGTCTTCGTCGTGGTAGTCGTGGTCGTGTCGTCGTCCTTCTTGGTGTCGTCCTTCTTGGTGTCGTCCTTCTTGGTGTCGTCCTTCTTGTCGTCGGACTTGTCGTCGGAATCGTCGTCGGCGTCCTTCTGGGAAGCGGCGACCTTGACGGTCACGGAGACGTTGAGGTCCAGGCCCTCGGTGTCCAGCTCGCCGTCGTA
>CAVKOL010000071.1:0-12428 GCA_963658035.1 Bacteroidaceae bacterium | reverse complement strand
CGCAGCCGGAGTCCATGAGGTTAAGAGCGTGGGCGTGGCCCTGGGAGCCGTAGCCAATGATGGCGATCTTCTTGCCCTGGATGACCTCGGGCTTGCAGTCGTTTTCGTAGTAGATAGTGACGGCCATGTAAAACTCCTTAGTCTTGTGATGCTGCTTGCTTGCATATTCCAACCGCCTGGCCTGGCGGAAGAAACCAAAGTTGAAATGGCGAGAAACCCGCCGCAGAGAAGCCCTTACGCGTCGTGCCCGCGGCCCATGGCGATCTTGCCGGTGCGCGTGAGCTGGCGAATGCCGTAGCCACGGAAGAGGTTCTCCATGGCTTCGAGCTTCGAGACGGTGCCGGTGGCCTCGATGGTGAGGGTGTTCTTGCCCACGTCGACGACCTTGGCGCGAAAGACGTTTGCGATCTCGATGATCTCGTGCCTGCGGTCGGGCGTGGCCTGGACCTTAAAGAGCACGAGCTCGCGCTCGATGGCGTCCTCCTCGGAGAAATCGCTGATGCGATAGACCGAGACGATCTTGTGGAGCTGCTTCTCGATCTGCTCGAAGCCCAGCTCGTCGGCCTCGACGATGATCGTCATGCGAGACAGGCCCTCGTCCTCGGTGGGGGCGACCGTCAGCGACTGGATGTTGAAGCCGCGGCGGGAAATCATGCCGGTCACGCGCGAGAGCACGCCGGGCTTGTTCTCGACGGTGACGGAGAGAATGTGCTGGTTGGACTGGATCTCGGGCATTACTCATCGCCTCCCTTCTCGGCGTCGAGGTCCGCGGCGTGGCCGCCCTTGTTGTGCGCGCGGTCGATGCCGTCGTCCTCCGCGAGGTCAGCGGCGTGGCCGCCCTTGTGATGGGCCTTGCCAAAGCCCTTCTCAGATACGCGAACGCCGCCCAAGGTCACGTCCAGGGCGCCGATGATGTCGTCGATCGGGGCGCCGGGGGCAACCATGGGGTAGACCGTCTGGTCGCGCGGGATCATGACGTCCAGCAGGTAGGGGACGTCGCTTGCCAGCATCTCGTCCAAGGCCTCGTCGATCTCGCTGGGGTGCGAGATGCGGCGCGAGCGCCAGCCGTAGGCGTCGGCGAGCTTCACGAAGTCGGGGTTGTCGGCCAGCTCGGTGAAGGAGTAGCGCTTGTTGTAGAACAGGCTCTGCCACTGGTGGACCATGCCCAGGGCACGGTTGTCGATGACCATGACCTTGAGGTTCACGCCGTTGATCGCGGCGGTGGCCATCTCCTGGGTGTTCATCTGGAAGGAGCCGTCGCCCGCAACGCACACGACCTCGCAGTCGGGGCAGCCGATCTTGGCGCCGATCGCGGCCGGGAAGCCGAAGCCCATGGTGCCGAGGCCGCCGGAGCTGATGAAGGTGCGCGCGTGCTCGCGGTGGATGTTCTGGTGCGCCCACATCTGGTGCTGGCCCACTTCGGTGGTGACGATCGAGGCCTCGGGATCGAGCTTCTCAGAAAGACGGTGCAAAACGACCTCGGGCGCGATGGCGTCGGGGTAGTCGGCGAACTCGGGCGTGTAGAAAGGCCAGCGGTCGCGCCAACTAAAGACGTCGGCCACCCACTGCGCGTCGTTGGGCTGGGCATCTGCCTTGGCGAGACGATCGTTCAAGGCCCCCAAGACCACCTTGGCGTCGCCCACGATGGGCACGTCGGGGTTCACGATCTTGCCGATCTCGGCGGGGTCGATGTCGATGTGGATGATCTTGGCGTGCGGCGCGAACTCGGACACCTTGCCGGTCACGCGGTCGGAGAAGCGCGCGCCCACGGCGATCAAAAGGTCGCACTCGGTGACGGCCATGTTGGCGTACTTGGAGCCGTGCATGCCAACGGGGCCCAGGTTGAGCGGGTTGGAGCAGCGCATGGCGCCCTTGCCCATAAGCGAGGTCACCACGGGGATCTGCATGCGCTCGGCGATGGCCGTGAGCTCTTGGCAGGCGTGGCTCGTCACGATGCCGCCGCCGGCGTAGATCAAGGGCTTCTTGGCCGCGCAGATAAGCTCGGCTGCGGCCTTGACCTGGCGCGCGTTGCCGCGGTAGGTGGGCTTGTAGCTTGCGATACTGATCTTATCGGGGTAGTGGAAGACCATCTCGGAGCCCGAAAGGTCGCTGGGGATGTCGATCAAGACGGGGCCGGGGCGGCCGGTGCTGGCGATGTAGAAGGCCTCGCGGAAGGTGCGGGTAAGGTCGTCGTTGGACTGCAGCAGGAAGCTGTGCTTGACCACGGGCATGGTGATGCCCACGATGTCGGACTCCTGGAAGGCGTCGGTGCCAATGACGCCGCGCGTGACCTGGCCGGTGATGACCACCATGGGCACCGAGTCCATGAAGGCCGTGGCGATGCCCGTCACCGTGTTGGTGGCGCCGGGGCCAGAGGTGACCAGCACCACGCCCACCTTGCCGGTGGCGCGGGCGTAGCCGTCCGCCATGTGCGTGGCGCCCTGCTCGTGGCGGGCCAGCACGTGGTGGATCTTCTCGCTGTCGTACAAGGCGTCGTAGATCTTGATGGCCTGGCCGCCGGGGTAGCCAAAGATGGTGTCCACGCCCTCGGCCTCAAGGCTCGCGATGATGGCCTGGGCGCCGGTCATGGTCTTGCCCTCGTGCTCGGTGTGGCTACCGGGCCCAAACGGCCTGCCCTCGATGGCAAGCTTGCGCATAGCGAGTTTCTCTTCCAAAGTCGTCATGCGAGGTATGCCCCCTTATCTGCGCTGGAAACAAGTCGTGCGTACTTGGCCAAGACGCCGTGGTTGTGCTTGGGCGCGGGCGCCACGAAGCTCGCACGGCGGGCCTCCATCTCCTCGTCGGAGACTTCAAGCTGGAGTTTGCCGCCCTCGATGTCGACGGTGACCATGTCGCCGTCCTGGATAAGGGCGATGGGGCCGCCGGCCGCGGCCTCGGGGGAGACGTGACCCACGCAGGGGCCCTTGGAGGCGCCGGAGAAGCGCCCGTCGGTGATCAGCGCGACCGAGGTCGAGAGGCCCATGCCGCAGATCGCGGAGGTGGGGGTGAGCATCTCGCGCATGCCGGGGCCGCCGGCCGGGCCCTCGTAGCGAATGACCACGACGTCGCCGGGGTTGATTTGGCCGCCAAAGATGGCCTCGCAGGCCTCCTCCTCGGAGTTGAAGCAGCGCGCGGGGCCCGTGTGGCACATCATCGACGGGTCGACGGCCGCCTTCTTGACGATGCCGCCGTTGGGCGCGATGTTGCCGTGCAGGACGCGCAGGGCGCCCACCGCGGAGTAGGGGTTGTCGTGGGTGCGGCAGACCTCGCCGTCGGCGGGCTTGGCGCACTTCTCAAGGTACTCGGGGATGGTGCCCATGCAGGTGAGGGCGCTTTCGTCGAGAAGACCCAGCTCGTGCAGCTCATGCATGACCACGGGCACGCCGCCCACGGCGTAGAGGTCAAGCAGCGGGCGCGGGCCGGAGGGCTGCAGCTTCACGAGGTGCGGGGTGCGGGCGCTCGCGGCGTCCCAGTCGTCCATGGTGATGGGGTGGCCCGCCTCCATGGCGATGGCCGTCAAGTGCAGCACGGTGTTGGTCGAGCCGCCAAAGGCCATGTCGCACTCCATGGCGTTGTGGATAGCGGCCTCAGAGATAAGGTCGCGGAACTTCACGCCCTTCTCCAGAAGCTCCATGACCTTCATGCCGGCCTGCTTGGCCAGGCGCAGGCGCTCGGAGTAGACGGCCGGGATGGTGCCGTTGCCGGGAAGCGCGATGCCCAGGGCCTCGCACAGGCAGTTCATCGAGTTGGCGGTAAACATGCCAGAGCAAGAGCCGCAGGTGGGGCAGGCGCTGTTCTCAAGATAGGCCAGCTCTTCGTCGGTCATGGTGCCGGCCTGGACCTGGCCCGCGCCGTCGAAGAGGGAGTTGAGGTCGGTGGTGGGGCCGTCGGTCTTGCCCATTTGGTGGCCGGGAAGCATGGGGCCGCCCGAGACAAAGACGGTGGGGACGTTGACGCGCAGGGCGCCCAAGATCATGCCGGGCACGATCTTGTCGCAGTTGGGGATGCACACGGCGGCGTCGAAGGCGTGGCCTTGCAGGGCAATCTCGAAGCTGTCGGCAATGGTCTCGCGCGAGACCAGGCTGTAGTGCATGCCGTCGTGGTTCATGGCGATGCCGTCGCACACGCCGATGGTCGAGATCTCAAAGGGAACGCCGCCCGCCATGCGGATGCCGGCCTTCACGGCCTCGGCGATCTTGTCCAGGTTGTTGTGGCCCGGGATGATGTCGTTTCGCGAGTTGAAGACCGCAACGAAGGGGCGGTCCATCTCCTCGTCGCAAATACCGTCTGCTTTAAGAAGGCTTCTGTGCGGCGCGCGGGCAACTCCGCGCTTGATGGCATCGCTTCGCAGCTCCATGGTGGTTAGGTCCCCTCTCGCAATTTCTACGTAATGCGTGAGAAATGCGAGAAGAACGCAGATGGCGCGCGTCTCTCGATGCCCGTGACGGAGGGTCCCGGCCGCAGGTACTTCTCAGCGCCAAACGCGGGGGTGACCGCGCATGACCTGGGGTTCCCTAAGGCTGCTCGAGGAGGTTCGCATCCGGGTGGCCGCGGGTTCTCATTGCAGCCCGCTTGCTGTGGGACTTGACCCGGTGGTACTGGTCCTGTCATCGCATTTGCTCAGTGACCAAAACTCTAGCGCTTCGACGCGTGTCGCGCAACGCTTTTCTCGCCGATGGCGTGAAGTCGGCGTGCGGGTGCGGGGTGCGCCGTGGCCGCACGCCTAGGCTTTGTCGAGAAGCCAGCGGGCACTACTACCCGCCGGCTACACCGTGGTCTGGATGATCTTGGGGTCGAAGCCGGCCTCGCGCAGGGCGTCGACGATCTGGGCCTTGTGCTCTTCTCCGTAAGACTCGATCGTGACCGTGAGCTCGACGGCGGCGTTGCGGTTGATGCTCACGAACTGGTTGTGCTTGAGCTTGACGACGTTGCCGTTTTGCTCGGCGATGACGCTGGCCACGCGCACGAGCATGCCCGGGCGGTCGGGGAGAAGGACGCTCACGGTGAAGATGCGGCCGCGCTGGATCAGGCCGTGCTGGACGACGGTGCTCATGGTGATGACGTCCATGTTGCCGCCCGAGAGAATGCTCACGACGCGCTTGTTCTCGGCAGGCAGGTGCTTGGCGGCGGCGACGGTGAGAAGACCCGAGTTCTCGACCACCATCTTGTGGTTCTCGACCATGTCGAGGAAGCTCACGACCAGCTCCTCGTCCTCGACGGTGATGACGTCGTCGAGGTTTTCTTGCAGGTAGGGCAAGACCTTGTCGCCCACCTCAAGGACGGCGGTGCCGTCGGCGATGGTGTTTGAGCTGGGGATCTTCACGGTGTGGCCGGCGTCAAGGGCGGCCGTCAAGGACGCGGCGCCCGCGGGCTCGACGCCGATGACGTGGATCTTGGGGTTGTAGAGCTTGGCGAAGGTCGAGACGCCGCAGGCCAGGCCGCCGCCACCCACGGGCACCAGGATCGTGTCGACCAGCGGCAGCTCCTGGACGATCTCCATGGCGATGGTGCCCTGGCCGGTGGCCACGCAAGTGTCGTTGAAGGGCGGGATGTAGGTAAGGCCGCGCTCCTCGGCAAGCTCGACGGCGCGGTTCTTGGCGTCGTCGAAGACGTCGCCGTACAAGATGACCTCGGCGCCGTAGCCCTTGGTGCGGTTGACCTTGATCAGCGGGGTGGTGGTGGGCATGACCACGATGGAGCGGGCGCCCGCGTGGGTGGCGGCGTAGGCGACGCCCTGCGCGTGGTTGCCGGCGCTGGCGGTGATGACGCCGCGGTCCAGCTCTTCCTGGGAGAGCTTCGAGATCTTGTAGTAGGCGCCGCGCAGCTTGTAAGCGCCGGTGCGCTGCATGTTCTCGGGCTTGAGCCACATGCGGTTGCCCGTGGCGGCGCTAAGGTAGGGGCTCTCAATGAGCTTGGTCTCGCGGGTGACCTCCTTGACCTTCTCGCTGGCTTCCTCAAAGGCCTCCAGGGTGAGCATCTCTGTCATGGTCGCGCCGCCTCTTTCGCATTTCTCGCGTGTTTCTCGAACTTATCCATAGTAGGGGAGTTTGCCCCCGCGTGCCAGGTGGCATCTGGGGAGGTTTTCTGTGGCGTGGGCGGCATTTGGGGTGGTTTTCTGTACAGAAAAGGGTCCAAAGTGCCGCATTTGGCACAGAAAAGCCCTCAAGCTGCCACCGGGGTCTCGAAGGTGACGTCGATCGCCTCGAGCGCGCGGTACAGGTCCTGGCGGGCGCGGCGCTGGCGCTCTGCTCGCTTGCGGCTGAGCTTTACGCGGGGAAGCCCCAGGTCATCGCGGATGCTTTGCATGAGGCCGTCCATGTAATCGAGGTTGTCGTAGTCGCGCTTGTATATCTCGTAGGGTTTGAATCCGGCGGCGAGAAGCTCGTTTCGCCGCTGGGTGTCGCGCCGGGCGGCCGAGGCGTCGTCGTGCCAGGCGCCCATGTAGTCGAGAGACACCCCGCCCGCGCCGCCAAGAAACAAAAGGTCGGGTTTTCTCTGTTGCAAAGTACGGATGTGCTGAGAAATGCGCCGCAGCTCAACGGGGTCGTTTAGGACTACGCGGCCCATGTTGTAGCCGCCTTTTGTCGCAGGCAGCGTCACGCGCAGGTAAAGGCGGGCCTCTTGGGGCGATGCGGCAAGAACCGGTGCCGTGACCAGCGCTTCCTTGGTCCGGCGCGTCCCCCAGGCGGGGCCAAGCTCGTCGAGAAACGCCTCGAGCCTTTGCGGCGTGATGAGCGGGCGCGGGCGTTGGGCAAGTCCCATCTGCGTGCCGGGGCGCACCGCGTAGAGTCCAAACAGCTCGGCCAGCAGCAGGCTCATCTCAAGAAAGTCGAGCTTCGAGGACATGAGTGGCGCCAGCAGCAGGGGAGAGACGCACCGGATACCGGGCGCGAGCTCGAACAGCGCGCCTGCGGGCAGCGCGGTCGTGCACAAGTGCGGGCGCGCGAGTTGCGTGGCGTGCCCGGCGTCCTTCTTGCATATGAGGATATCGACGCGGCCGGTCTCGTCGAGTGCCGCCGGGAAACGGGCCGCCAGCTTTGCGAGGTCTTGCTCACTGGGCATCCTACGCGGCAGAGCGGTCGAGCGGGCTTCTCGCGCCTTTACCGAGAAACCTAACTGGCGAATGATTCGCAACGCGCTGGTATGTGATACGACGATATCCATGTATCAACTCTACGGCCTCGTGCGCCGGGAGCAAGATAAACTTTGGAACTATCTATCACGAATCTAACAGTTTTCTGACACGTCAGCGCATTGTCGCAGCTATCGGGCCGCTTCCAAAATGCATCCAAAATGCAGCCGCGCAGTGGAGATTTCGTGACCCGAGTCCCCGGTGGCACTTTGGGAGGTTTTCTGTGTCGTCGGCGGCACTTGGGGTGGTTTTCTGTACAGAAAAGGGTCCAAAGTGCCGCATTTGGCACAGAAAACCTCCCCAGCTGCCACCGCACCGCGCAACGCAAAAGGCCCGGGAGCCGTGAAGCTCCCGGGCCTGCCAAGTCATGGTGGAGATAAAGGGATTCGAACCCTCGGCCTCTGCCTTGCGAAGGCAGCGCTCTCCCAGCTGAGCTATATCCCCAAACGTACGCGTTCGCCAAGGCGTTGCGTGCGTTGGTCATTGTGGCATCTCGCGCGCCTTGTGTCAAGCGTGCAGATAAATTACCGAGAAGTTCTTCTCGCCGCCTGCGCCTGTGCCGGGGCCCGCACCTAGTAACGGCCGCGCAGCGAGTACCAGCCCTCGTGCTCGTCGACGGCCAGCGGCACGTCAAAGAGGTCGGTCAAGACCTGGTCGCGCAGCAGGTCCTCCTTGGCGCCATCGGCAAATACCTGCGAGTCCTTGATGAGAAGGACGCGGCCGATCTCGGGGATGATGTCTTCGGGGTAGTGGGTGACCAGGATGACGCTGCGGCCCTCGTCGGCCAGCGTCGACATGGTCTTGCGCACGTGGTACATGCCCTCGGGGTCAAGGCCGGTGCAGGGCTCGTCGTAGACCAGAACTTGCGGGTCGCGCACTAGCTCGCGGGCCACAAGCACGCGGCGGGCCTGCCCGGTGGAGAGCGTCATGATGTCCTGGTTGGCGATGCCCGCGATGCCCAGGCGGTCCAGGGCGTCCATGGCCGCGGCTCGATGGGCGTCGGTGACCTGGCCGCGCATGGGAAGGCCCAGGGTGCCAAAGAGGCCGCCCACGACAACTTCGACGGCGGGAAGGTGAACGCGCACCTGCTCATGCATGGTGGAGCTCACGATTCCCAGCGCATTTTTGATGTCTGTGAGCAGCGGGCGGGCGGCGCCCCTAAAGCGCACGGGAGGTTCTTCTCGCCAGATGGGAAAAACCTCGCGGGTCAAGAGCTGGATGAAGGTCGACTTGCCCGCGCCGTTGGGGCCCAGAAGGGCCACGTGCTCACCTTCGTGCAGGACAAAGTCGTCGACGTGCAGGATGCAGCGCTCGCCGCGCACCACGCTGGCGTCGTGGATTTGGAACAAAGGGGTGTCGGCGGCGGTTGCGGGGGCGCCCGCCGCGTTGGTGTCGAGGCTCATGAACTGGTCTTTCTCTTACTGAGTGGTCTAAAACTCGTCGTCCGGCCTGGCAAGAAGCTCGCCGAGGCGCGAGAACTATAGGATAGCGCGGCGTTGGATTGATGGGGCGGACAGACTGCCCCTTCACCGTGCAACGCGTGGGCCTGCGATGCAAATAACACGATATTGGGAAGCCGATTGGGCGACTGGTGGGTGGGCGATCGATTTCGGTGACAAAAGCCCAGTTGGCGGTTTGGCTAAAAGGGCGGTTATGCGCCTTTGAGCGAATTGGATTCCCAATATCGTCTTTTTGGTGGGACCGTGCCGTGCTTTGCAAAAGGCTCGCTTGTGTGCGCGGATTTGATGCAGGGGGCGCCGGGGGGGCTTGGTGAACGTCAACCTGTACAATGATTGGGTTTGGTTTGAGCTCCATGAAAGGGAACTGGATGAGAAGGTCGCAGATTGCCGCAGCCATCGTGAGCTGCGCCGTGGCGTCTTGCCTGTTGGCCGTGCCCGCCCGCGCGGTTACCGCTGCCGCCGGTGAGCAGGCCGCGCAAGAGACGACGGCTGTCGCAGAGGGGGGGGTCTCTGGATGACGGCTCGCCTTCTGATGGCGAGCAGGACGGCGACGCAGATGAGGCCCAGAAGGGCTCCGATGTCGTCGATGACTCCAAAGAAACTCAGGTAGACGGCGAGAAGACCGACGGTTCGGCGGACTCCAAGGACGCCGGCAAGACCGAGGATAAGTCCAACGCCGAGGACGACGCCACCGCCGCCGACCCCAAGAACACCACCCCGGCAGACGACCCCGCCGCGGACCCCGACCCCGCCGCCGACCCCGACGCCCAAGCCGACACTGCCAAAGCCGCCCTCAGCGTCCAGGCCCACGTTCAAAACATCGGCTGGCAGACGGCCGTCCAATCCGGCCAGGTCGCCGGCACCACCGGCCGCTCCTTGCGCATGGAGGCCTTGAAGGTCACCCTCTCCGGCGTCTCGGGCGGCGTCCAGCTGCAGGCCCACGTGGCAAACCAGGGCTGGGACGCCGGCTGGACCGACTCCCAGGCCGGCACCACTGGCAAGTCGCGCGCCCTCGAGGCCATCCGCATCCGCTTGACCGGCGACGCTGCCAACGCCTATGACATCTACTACCGCGTCCACGCCGCCAACGTTGGCTGGATGGGCTGGGCCAAAAACGGCGACGCCGCCGGCACTCAGGGCCTGGGCAATGCGATCGAGGCCGTCGAGATCCGCCTCGTCGCCAAGGGCCAGGCCGGCCCCGCCACCGGCAACGCCTTCAAGGCCAAGGCCGCAACCTCGGTAAACGTCGTCGCCAACGTGGCCGGCCGCGGCTGGCAGGCGGGCGTCAACGCCGGCAAGCAGGCCGGCACCACCGGCCAGAGCCGAGCCCTTCTCGGCGTCTCCATGACCATCGACGACGCCAGCTGGGTCGCGGGATCGATCCAGTACCGCACCTCCACGTCCGTCAGCGCCTTGGGTAGCTGGGCAAACGCCAGCGCCTGCGTCACCAGCTCGACGGGCAACGCGCCGCTGCAGACCATCCAGGTGCGCCTCACCGGCGACATGGCCAACAGCTACGACGTCTACTACCGCGTCCACGCGGCCAACGTGGGCTGGCTGGGCTGGGCCAAAAACGGCGAGACGGCCGGCTGCGACGCCGTCTCCAACCGCGCCGAGGCCGTCCAGGTCGTCCTGGTCGCCAAGGGCGGCAAGGCCCCCGGCGCGACGACCGGCGCCTACCAGGCCAACTCCGCCGCCCGCCTGCAGGGCCAGGCCCACGTGGCAAACCAGGGCTGGCTCGACGCCGCCGTGGCCAATGTCGGCGCCGACCTCACCCTGGGCACTACGGGCAAATCCCTCAACCTCGAGGCCCTGACCTGCGCCGTTATGGGAGAAGGCCTTGACGGCTCGGCCGTCCAGATCCAGGCGCACGTCCACAACGTGGGCTGGCAAGACGCCACCACCGGGGTGGCCGGCACCACGGGCCGCGGCCTGCCCGTCCAGGCTGTCCGCATCACCTTGACCGGCGCGGCAGCCGAGAAGTACGACGTCTACTACCAGGTGCACGTCTCCAACATCGGCTGGCTGGGCTGGGCCAAAAACGGCGCCGACGCGGGCACCACCGGCTTGTCGCGCAACGCCGAGGCCGTCCGCGTCCGCCTGGTGCCCAAGGGCCAGGCCGGCCCCAGCTCCAGCGAGCCCGCCATTCTCGGCGCCCCCAACGTGACCTACTCGGCGCAGGTCCAGGACGTGGGCTGGCAGGGCGGCGTCTCTAACGGCGCCCTGGCGGGCACCACCGGCCGCGGCCTGCGCATGGAGGCCTTCAAGATCTCGGCCCAGATGGGCGTTGCCGGCTCGATCACCTACCAGGCGCACGTCCAGGACGTGGGCTGGCAGTCGGCCGTAAGCGACGGCGCCGTGGCGGGAACCGTCGGCCAGTCCAAGCGCGTCGAGGCCGTCAAGATCAGCCTCACGGGCCAGCTGGCCAAGTACTACGACGTGTGGTACCGCGTCTACGTGCAGGATTATGGCTGGATGGGCTGGGCCAGCAACGGAGCGGCGGCCGGCACATCCAAGGTGAGCCTGCGCGTCGAGGGCATCCAGGTGCGAATCGTCGCCAAGGGCGCGGGTGCGCCCGGCAGCACGGCCAACGCCTACACCGAGGTCGCCAAGGGCTACCAGACCCCCGGCAGCTACCCCAAGCTCACCTACAAGAAGGTGACTTTGCCCAGCTACGCCACGGGTTACTGGACCTACGTGCACCCGTACACGCTGCCCAGCGGAGCCAGCCGTTCTCAGTGCATCGAGACCATGATCGGCGTGGCGTACGAGTACATGGCGGCCGGCACCCCGTGGGTCGACAACCACTGCTCGCGCCCCGGCGACCAGATCGACTGCTCGGGCCTGATCATCGAGGGCCTGTACGCGTGCGGCATGAGCCTGGACGGCGTGGCGGGCGGCGACTTCAACCCGTACACCAAGTTCTACTACAACCACCACTTTGCCAACACGTGGCGTACCAACAACACCTTCCAGCCTGTGAGCTTTGCCGAGCGCGAGCGCGGCGACATCATTTACTGGGCGGGCCACGTGGCCATCTACCTGGGCAACAACCAGATCATCGACGCGTACCCCAACCAGGGCGTGAGCATCAAGAGCGTCTACTCGAGGGGCGAGATCCTGGGCGTGGCGCGGCCGTTCCCCAAAGTGGGTTAGGCGCCGAGAAGGCCGCGGCGGCGGGCGGCGAGAAGACCTTGGCCCCGCCGCCCACCGAGAAATGCGTGCGCCCCGGTGACATCGAGGTAACGTAAGGGCAGCAAGCCGGGGCGGTTTGCTGCCCTTATTTATGCGCGGCAGTTGAGGGTTTTATGAGAAAGCTGTGTCGGGGGGGGGATGTTTCATTGCGCGTAAGGGCCGCTTAAAGTAACCTTTAGCTATACGTGAAGATTGGGAAGGGAGCGTTTCGTGGTTTTGCAAGTGTCACTCGTGTCGCCTCGCCGTGCCGCGGGACGTGCTTCCCAAGCCACTTTGGTGGTGCGCTAGAGATGACCGCCGAGAAGACCCCCGCCACAGCCGGCGCCAGTGCCGGTGCCGCCAGCGCCCCCTCCGAGTTCGTCGACGGCAACGTCGTCGCCCAGGCCGCCCCGGCGCTCACGGTGATTGAAGGGGGTCGCAAGACCTACGTGGCGCCCGCCGCGGACCCCACGGTTATGCCCAGGAAGGGCGGAGCGGGTTATCTCGCCGCCAAGCGCGCCTTTGACGTGGTCTTTAGCGCCGGCGTGTGCGTGATCGCCGCGATTCCCGTGGCCGTTGCCTGCGCCGCGATTGCGGCTGAGTCTCCTGGTAAGCCGTTCTTTCGCCAGGAGCGCGTGGGCCAGGGCGGCAAGCCCATCCAC
>CAVKOL010000070.1:0-12684 GCA_963658035.1 Bacteroidaceae bacterium | reverse complement strand
TACCCCCATTCAACAGGCATTGGTTTGTATCTGGTGCGCACGCTGTGCGAGAAGATGGGCCTTTGCGCGCAGGCCTTCTCGGCGCCGGGCGAGGGGACCTGCGTCACGATCGAGTTCCCAGATTCCTATGCCGGATAGGCCGGGGCCCGCAGCCTTACCAAAGCGTAAGGTTGCCCTCACCCGTGCCCATGGCTCGCCGTGCGCCCGCGCCGCAGGATAGAAGGCGACCCGCACGCCTCTAGAGAGAGGACCCGCCTCATGAAGGCAGCCCATTTCCAGACCCCCGCCCGCGCAGCCGGCGTCCTGGCCGGCGAGCCCCGCGCCGCCGCCCCGGCCCCCGCCAACCCCGTCCTTCGCCTGGTCAACGTCGAGAAGTACTTTGGCAACAAGTCAAACGTCTGCCGAGCCCTCGACGGCGTCTCCTTCGACGTCGACGCCGGCGAGTTCGTGGCCATCATGGGCCCATCGGGTTCGGGCAAGACGACCCTTCTCAACTGTATCTCGACCATCGACCGCGCCTCGGCGGGCAACATCTTCGTCAACGGCGTCGACGTCACGGCCCTGCGCAGCCGCGACCTCACCCGCTTTCGCCGCGACGAGCTGGGCTTCATTTTCCAGGACTCCAACCTGCTGGACACCTTGACCGCCCGCGAGAACATCGCGCTTGCCCTCACCATCGCGGGCACCCCGGCCGCCGAGGTCACGCCCAAGGTCGAAAAGGTCGCCCGCACCCTCAATATCCTGGACGCCCTGGACAAGATGCCCTACGAGATGAGCGGCGGCCAGCGCCAGCGCACCGCCGCGGCCCGCGCCATCGTCTGCGACCCGTCGTTGGTTTTGGCCGACGAGCCCACCGGCGCCCTTGACTCGCGCAACTCTCGCCTCATGCTCGAGAGCCTGGGCACCCTCAACCGCGGCGGCGCGACGATCATCATGGTGACCCACGACTCCTTTGCCGCGAGCTTCGCCACCCGCGTCATCTTTATCAAGGACGGCCGCCTGTGGAGCGAGCTTTCCCGCGGCGAGAAGACCCGCGCCTCCTTCTTCGACCAGATCATGGACACCGTCAGTTTCCTGGGCGGGGAGGCCGGCGATGCTCGCTAAGATCGCGGCCGGAAACGTCCGGCGCTCCATCAAGGATTTCTCGGTCTTCTTTCTCACTTTGATGGTGGGCGTCTGCGTCTTCTATGCCTTCGACTCCATCAAATATCAAACTGCTGTGCTATCCCTTTCCAACGACCAGCGCACCAGCGCCGAGACCATGCTTGCCCTGCTCGACGCCATGTCAGTCTTTGTCGCGGCGGTCCTGGGCTTTCTCGTCGTCTACGCCAACCGCTCCTTGATCGGGCGCCGCAAGCGCGAGTTTGGCATCTATCTCACGCTGGGCATGGGCCGCGTCCAGGTCGCGCGCATCATCGTGATGGAGACGCTCTTTGTGGGCGTCCTGGCGCTGGCGGCGGGACTTGCCGCGGGCGTGTTGCTCTCGCAGCTTTTGCTCTACGTGTCGGCGCGCCTGTTCTCCACCACCGTCGAGGGCTTCGCCTTTCTCTTCTCGGCCGCGTCCTGCGCAAAAACGGAGGCCTGCTTTGCCGCGATATTCGCGGTGTCACTTGTTTTCGATGTCGCCCTGGTGTCGAGGTATCGCCTGGTAGACCTTATCTACGGCGAGAAGAGAAGTGAGAAGGTGCGCCTGCGCAGCGTGCCTGTGTGCGCCGCGTGTTTCGTCGTTGCCCTCGCGCTTATCGGCGTGGCCTACTACCTGCTGGTCCGCGGCGGCATGATGGGCCTGGGCCCCGATTTCTACTGGGCCTGCGGCCTGGTGAGCGTGGGCACGGCGCTGCTGTTCTTCTCGGCCTCGGGTTTCCTTTTGTTGGCCGCCCGTGCAAACAAGGGTTTCTACCTGCGTGGACTCAACATGTTTGTCCTGCGCCAAATCGCGGCCAGGGTCAACACGGCCTGGGTCTCGATCACCATGGTGTGCGCCATGCTGTTTTTGGCCATGTGCGGCATCTGCACGGGTTTCTCGGTGGCGCATGCCATGAACTCCCTGGTAGAGCATGGTATTGCCTATGATATCTCGCTCTCGGGCGTTTTGGTGGGGGAGACCTCGCGCCAGGCCGCAAGCCAGTACGGCGGTGACGCCCTGGCGGCCCTCGAGGTAAACGTCGACGGCTGGGACCAGATGGTCCAAGACGCCGCCCAGGTGCGCCTGTACCTGGCGCAAGACGGCGAGAAGGCCTTCACCTTGGGCGACATCTACGAGACCACGGCCTACACCCGCGACGACGCGACCGTTGCCCTGGGTTTCCAGACCAGCACCAGCCCCGTCAACCTCGTGCGCGCCTCGGACTACAACGCCCTGCGCGGCCTGTGCGGGCAAGACCCCGTTGACCTGGGCGATGACGGCTGCCTGGTGTGGTGCGACAACCAGGCCTTCGATGCCTTTTGGAAGGCCTTCTTCGACCAGCGCGATTCCATAGACGTCCTGGGTCGCGAGCTGCGCCCGCGCGACACCCTGGCCACAGAGGCCATGCTCAACTACCTGGGCTCCTCCAGCTACGCCACCTTTGTCGTGCCCGATAGCCTGATCGACGACGCGGGACTGGACAGCTGGATCGTCTACGTGGACGTCAACTACAGCGCCCCGCGCGAGGACATGGATCAGAAGTTTCGCCAGGCCGTCGACGACTACATGGCCCCGCTCGCGGTCACGGGCCAAGACGGCGAGAAGACCGCCTCGAGCTGGCCCGTCTCCACCACCTACTCGGCCCTCGAGCTGCGCGACCAGTCGACGGGCATGAGCGTCGTCATGAGCTACCTCGCCGCCTACGTTGGCCTCATCCTGCTGATCAGCTGCGCCTCGGTCTTGGCCCTGCAGCAGCTCAGCGAGGCCTCCAACAACGCGAGCCGCTACCGCGTCTTGTCCCAGCTGGGCGCAGACCCCTGCGACGTGCGCCGCGCCCTTCTCGCCCAAATAGGTTTCTACTTCCTGTTTCCCCTGGTCGTGGCACTGGCACACGCCACCTGCGCGCTCTACGTGGTAAACGACACCCTGGCCTCGCTTCTGGGCAACGTGGCCACCGGCTCCTTCGTGGTGACGGGCGCCTTTGTGGCCGTCCTCTACGGCGGCTACTTCCTTCTCACCTACAAGACCTCCAAGGACGTCGTCTTGCGCCTGGGCTAGCCGGCCTTCTCGCCGACGCCCGCCGCGTGCCCGCCCCGCCCTTCTCGCCGTCCCTCTCGCCGCGCCCGCCGCGCACCCGCCACGCCCGCTGGCCGACTCGCTCGCGATCGCGTGCCCCCTCGCTCGTATAATCAAAAAGTTGCGCGCCGAGGGGGCGTGCGATCGACATCTTGGAGAGAGACTGGTGAACACCATCGTAGACATGCTGCGCAAATGTGCAGCAGAGCAGGGCGCGGACATCGCCCTGGTCGAGGTCAATCCCGAGCGGCACGAGAACCGCCACATCACCTGGCGCGACTATGACCTGGTAGAGACCACCGACGAGCAGCCCTTTAGGCGCGAGATGAGCTGGTCGGTTTTTGACGAGAAGGCCAACCGCTTTGCCAACCTGCTGCTCTCGCGCGGCGTGAGGAAAGACGACAAGGTGGCCGTCCTTCTCTACAACTGCATCGAGTGGCTCCCCATCTACTTTGGCATTTTGAAGACCGGCGCCACCGTGGTGCCCTTGAACTTTCGCTACTCCGCAGACGAGATCGAGTACTGCGTCGAGAAGGCCGACGTCAACATCTTGGTCTTTGGTCCCGAGTTCATCGGCCGCGTCGAGGACATCGTGGGACGCATCCAGCAGGGGCGCCTCCTCTTCTACGTGGGCGACGACTGCCCCACCTGGGCCGAGCCCTACTACGAGCTGGCGGCGCTCTGCTCGTCTACCGACCCAAACATCCCGCTTGACCTGCACGAGGACGCGGCGATCTACTTTAGCTCGGGCACCACGGGATTCCCTAAGGCGATCCTGCACGACCACGAGAGCCTGGCCCAAGCCGCCGAGATGGAGCAGGTCCACCACGGCCAGACCAAAGACGACGTCTTTCTCTGCCTGCCGCCCCTCTACCACACCGGCGCCTGCATGCACTGGATGGGTAGCCTCCTTGCCGGCGGCCGCGGCGTGCTGCTGCGCGGCGTGAGCCCCAAGTCCATCCTGCAGACGGTCTCGGACGAGGGCTGCACCATCGTGTGGCTGCTTGTGCCCTGGGCCCAAGACATCCTGGTGGCCATCGAGGAGGGCCGCGTCAACCTGGCCGATTACCAGCTTGACCAGTGGCGCCTCATGCACATTGGCGCCCAGCCCGTGCCCAAGAGCCTGGTCAAGCGTTGGCTCGACATCTTCCCCGGCCAGCAGTACGACACAAACTACGGCCTGTCGGAGTCCATGGGTCCCGGCTGCGTGCACCTGGGCGTTCAGAACACCGACCACGTGGGCGCCATCGGCGTGCCGGGATACCGCTGGGAGTGCCGCATCTTGGACGAGGGCGGCCGCGAGGTCGCGCCCGGCGAGGTGGGGGAGCTGTGCGTCAAGGGCCCCGGCCTCATGAACTGCTACTACAAGGACGCCGAGGCCACGGCCGAGACCCTGCAGGACGGCTGGCTCCACACCGGAGACATGGCCCGCCAGGACGCCGACGGCTTCTACTGGCTGGTCGACCGCAAGAAGGACGTCATCATCATGGGCGGCGAGAACATCTACCCCGTCCAGATCGAGGACTTCCTCATGGGCTACCCCGCGATCAAGGACGTGGCCGTGATCGGCATCCCCGACGAGCGCCTGGGCGAGATTTCTGCCGCGGTGATCGAGCTCAAGCCCGAGGCCAAAGGCGTCACCGAGGACGACATCAACAAGTTCTGCCTGGCGCTTCCGCGCTACAAGCGCCCGCGCAAGGTGATATTTGCCCCGGTGCCCAGAAACCCCACGGGCAAGATCGAGAAGCCCAGCCTGCGCGCAAAGTACGGCCAGGTCAGCCTGGTAGACTACGAGAACCAACGCTAATGCAGGAGCTGCGCCGTCCCGGCGGCGCGCCAAGCGAGAAACACTGGCGGGCACCTTCGCGCGCCTGCTTTTAGGAGAGGAGAGGCACATGCAGCTTCTAAGCGGAAACGAGGCCATCGCCCAGGGCCTGTGGGAGGCGGGCGTCGCCGTTGGGTCTGGCTACCCCGGCACGCCTTCCACCGAGGCCCTGGAGAACCTCGTCAAGAAAGACGACGTCTACTGCGAGTGGGCGCCCAACGAGAAGGTGGGCCTCGAGGTCGCCCTGGGAGCCGCGATGGGCGGCGTGCGCGCGCTTGCCGCGATGAAGCACGTGGGGTTGAACGTCGCCGCCGACCCTTTCATGAGCGCGGCCAACACGGGCGTCAACGCCGGCCTCGTTCTTCTCGTCGCCGACGACCCGTCGTGCTACTCGTCCCAAAACGAGCAGGACTCGCGCTACTACGCGAGCTTCGCGCGGATCCCCTGCCTTGACCCCTGCGACTCGCAGGAGGCCTACGATTTCGCCCGCGCGGCCTTCGACCTCTCCGAGCGCTTTGATACGCCGGTGATGCTGCACGAGACCATGCGCGTGGCCCACACCCGCACCATGGTCGACGTCGCGGGCGAGCGCGTGGCCGTGGAGCCGCGCCCCTATGAGAGCCGCATTGCCAAGTTCGTCATGATGCCCGCCAACGCCGTCGCCCGCCGCGCCGTCACCGACCAGCGCGAGGACGACCTTATCGCCTACGCCGAGACGTGCGAGCTCAACCGCGTCGAGATGCGCGACACGTCTGTGGGCGTCATTTGCGCCGGCGCCCTCTACACCCACGTGCGCGAGGCCCTGCCCGAGGCGTCCGTCTTGAAGCTGGGCCTCACCTGGCCGCTGCCGCCGGCTAAGATCGTCGAGTTCGCGGCCTCCGTCGACAAGCTCTACGTGGTCGAGGAGACCTGCACCTACTTTACCGAGAAGGTCCGCGCCATGGGCATCGAGGTCTCGGTCCCGCCGGCGGGCGCCCTGCCCCGCGGCGGCGAGATACGCCCGGCCCACATCCGTGCCGCCTTTGGCCTGGCCGAGCCGCCCCATCCCGCGCCCGCGACCGGCCTGCCGGCACGTCCGCCCGCGTTTTGCGCCGGCTGCCCGCACCGCCTGGTCTACGTGAAGCTGCGCGAGATGAAGGCCATCGTGACCGGCGACATCGGCTGCTACACGCTGGGCGCCGTCGCGCCGTACCGCGCGGTCGACTCGGTCATCGACATGGGCGCCTCGCTTTCGATGGCCCACGGCATGGAGCTCGCCGGCGCGCCCGAGCGCACGGGCCGTCCCGTGGTGGGCGTCATCGGCGACTCGACCTTTGCCCATTCTGGCATCACGAGCCTTCTGGGCACCGTCTACAACGGCGGCAAGGGCACCCTGTGCATCCTGGACAACCGCACCACGGCCATGACCGGCGCCCAGGGCAACCCCTGCAACGGCGTCACCCTGGCCGAGCAGGCCGCGGGCGTCTCGCCGCTTGACGTGCCGGCCGGCAAGCCCATGGACATCGCGGCTTTGTGCGAGGCCATCGGCGTCGACGAGGTCATGCAGTGCGACTCGCAGGACAACGACGAGATCTGCCGCGTGCTTGAAGAGGCCGTCTCGCACGCCGATAAGCTCACCGTGGTGGTCTTCAAGTCGCCCTGCCGCCTGATCGACCGCAGCCGCCGCGCGCAGCCGGTGATCGAGGGTTGCCAGGGCTGCGGCACCTGCATCCAGATCGGCTGCCCCGCCCTTGGCCGCGATGCCGACGAGCTGGCCGTCATTGACCCCAACCAGTGCATCGGCTGCAACCAGTGCGTCCAGTCCTGCCCCTTTGGCTGCATCCAGAAAGGCGAGTAGACATGCCTCACTACACCGCAAGCGATAAAAGCGCCGAGGTCGTCTCCTCGGGCGAGAAGATCCAGTTAGAAAAGACGCTCACCGTCCTGCTGGTGGGCGTGGGCGGCCAGGGCACCATCTTGGCCGGGTCGCTTTTGGCCATGGCCGCGGCCGAGGCGGGCCTGGACGTCAAGGTCTCCGAGATCCACGGCATGAGCCAGCGCGGCGGCAGCGTCTCGACCATCGTGCGCATGGGCGAGAAGGTCGACTCGATGGTGGCCGACCCCGGCTGCGCCGACGTCATCGTGGCCTTCGAGTCGATGGAGGCCCTGCGCGCCCAGGAGTTCCTGGCGCCCGAGGGCACCATCTTCGTTAACGACGAGGTCATCGTACCCGTGAGCGTGGCCATCGGCACCTTCGAGATGCCCCAGGACGTCGACGCGCGCCTGGACGAGCTGGGCGCCGTGCGCATCCCGGCGGGGGCCATTGCCCGCGAGGTGGGAAGCCCGCGCTCGACCAACGTCGTGCTGGTGGGCGCCTTGTCCACGGCCCTGCCCTTCTCCGAGAAGGATTGGGAGGACGCGATTTCCCGCCGCGTGCCGCCCAAGACCGTCGAGGCCAACCTCAAGGCCTTCCACGAGGGTCGCGCGGCCGCGATGAAGGGGTAGTTTCTCCCCGGGGTCGTTGCTTGAATTGGAATCCCCTGCATTTCGTGCCAAATTCCGCGAGGAAAACGGCTCGGAATGCAGGGGATTTTTCTGTGGGCGCCGCGGGGGCACAAAAAAGAGCCGTCTGGTCGCTGTGACCGGGCGGCTCTCCCTCTCCGCGACCTAATTCCCAGAAGGTCGACTGGGGCCATCTTACCATGTGGCGAGTGCGCACCCGGGCAACTGTTACGTTCGCCGGAATGTTCAGTTACGTTTAAGGGGGAGCGGGTCAAATTTGTGGGTGGGGGAACTACTATTGACGGATGTTGGTTTGCTGGTTCCCCGGTTTATTGGAGGAAAGATGGTAAAGAAGGTCTTGAGCGCGGTGCTTGCGCTGGTGACGGCGGTGGGCCTTGCGCCGGTCCCTGCGCTGGCCACGCAAAGTGTCGGGGGGGGGAGTTCCTCGCTAACGCTCTACCAGAGCAAGGTCGCCTTTGGCGGGCATGAGTGGTACGTCATTGGTGACGGCACGGATGGCGTGTATGCCCAGGACGGGCACGTTACGTTGCTGGCGGCAAATGATGACTTTGGGATGTCGGCGTTTCGTGCGGAAGATTACGTTGACGGCACTTCTTATGACGGTTATTACTATGCGAAGAACCCCGGTACAATGAGCGCTTGGACATCACCCAACGAATACGCTGGAAGCACTTTGCAGCAAACGATGGAGAGCCTCGCAACCCAGATTGGCGAGACAGAGCAGGCCTACATTACCGCAAGAAATTTTGAGGGTGGGGGTACTGAAGAAACCCCCAGCGTCGATGGAATAGCCGGACAGGGAATCACCGATCAAAAGCTGTGGGCGCTGTCGCTTGATGAGTGGAGTGACGTGGTCAATGCAACCGACATCACCGACACCTCTGGCCTTCACTCTTTAGCTTATTGGTGGCTCCGCACACCGACGAAATTCTATGACCAATCCTTTGCGTACATGGCATATTCCAGTCTGGGCGGATATGATTTTTTTAATTTAACCTATAGCACCTATGTTCGCCCGGCCTTGAGTCTTGATGTTTCCAACGCCCTCTTTACGTGTGACACAAGCGCAAAAGACGAGACGCTTACCTATATTTATCCTAAGGCCGTCTCGAACGACTCTTCCAGTACGGTCAAGTACACAATGATCGACAGCTCACAGAAGCTTGTCCTTAACCCCTCGGACTATCAAAAGACTCAAACTTCTGTAGTCCTTTCGTTCAATTATTCCGAGGCGACCACCGGTGATGATGAATATATCGCCTGTATCCTCACGGATAAATCCACGGGTGAGCTTAAGTATTACGGCAAGCTTGACTACTCGAGGTATGGATCTGGAAGTATTGGTGTTGGTCTCATCGACGTTGCGGATGGCGAATACAAGCTCAAGCTATTTGTCGAGCAGGTCAACACCGGAAACTACACCGACTACTGCAGCAAGCCCACGGTAATGAGCCTTTCGGTGACTAATGGCATTGGAACGGTAAGCGATTACGGCGTTGATGACGCCGGCTACGGTGACGACGAAGACTCTGATGCTACTTTCCCCATCCTCAAAATCGAGGACGGCTACTGGTATGTCTCTTACGACAACGGCGTTAACTGGGGCGATCCCCTCGGTAAGGCCTCCGGTGAGGACGGCAAGACTCCCTACATCGGCGACAACGGCAACTGGTGGATCGACGGCTCCGATACTGGCATCGCGGCCCAAGGCGAGAAGGGCGACGCCGGCGCTGATGGCGTTACTCCCAAGTTGAGCATCATTGATGGTTACTGGAACGTCTCCTATGACGGCGGCACAACCTGGAACAATCTTGGCGTTCTGGCCACCGGCGAGGACGGCACCGATGGCAAGACCCCCACAATTATCGAGGGCTACTGGTGGATCGGCGACGAAAACACCGGAGTCAAGGCCGAAGGCACCACCGGCGCTAAGGGTGACAAGGGCGACACTGGCGAGGCCGGTGCCGATGGCAAGACACCCCAGCTTAAGATCGACAGCGAGACCAGCGAGTGGCAGGTCTCCTACGATGGGACCAACTGGACGTCGCTCGGCGTGAAGGCCACCGGCGCAACCGGAGCCACCGGCGCAACCGGCGCTGCCGGTGAGAACGGCAAGAGCCCTTACATCGGCTCCAACGGCAACTGGTGGATCGCCGACACCGACACCACGGTCGCCGCCAAGGGCCAGGACGGCACCGACGGAACTAACGGCGCCGACGGCGCCGACGGCATCACGCCCCTGCTCAAGATCGGCGACGACAACTGCTGGTGGGTCTCCTACGACAACGGCACAAACTACAGCTCGCTCAACGTTAAGGCCACCGGCTCCGACGGTCAAAACGGCACTAGCGGCGCCGACGGCCTGACTCCCTACATCGGCACCAACGGCCACTGGTGGATCGGCAACCTCGACACCAACGTCACCGCCCAAGGCGCCCAAGGCGAGAGGGGTGAGAAAGGCGACAAAGGCGACACCGGCGAGAAAGGCGACAAGGGCGACACCGGCGAAACCGGAGCCCAAGGCGAAAAAGGCGACAAGGGCGATGCCGGAGAGAAGGGCGAAAAAGGCGACAAGGGTGATACCGGTGCCGACGGCCAAGATGGCCAAGATGGCAAGGACGGTGTCGACGGCAAAGACGGCGCCGACGGCGTGACTCCGCTGCTAATGATCGGCAAGGACAACTACTGGTACGTCTCCTACGATAAGGGCGATACCTGGATCCCCCTCAACGTCAAAGCCACCGGCGCCGATGGCCAGGACGGCAAGGACGGCAAAGACGGAAATGATGGCCAGGACGGTCAAGATGGCAAGGACGGCCAAGACGGAACCGACGGCAAAGACGGTGCCGACGGCCAGGACGGCAAAGACGGTGCCGACGGCAAAGACGGTGCCGATGCGCTGATTCCGTACATCAAGGACGGGACCTGGTGGGTCGGGCAAGCCAATACGGGCGTCTCGGCTCAGGGCGTCACCGGCTCGACTGGCTCGACCGGCGCTACGGGCGCGACCGGCTCCACCGGCGCCGCGGGCAAGGACGGAGCGGACGGCAAAGACGGCCTGGGCATCTCCAAGGTCGAGGTCAACTCCAACGGCGAGCTCGTGGTCACCTTCACCGACGGCACCACCTCTAACCTGGGCGTCATTGTGGGTTCCGACGGCGCCGACGCCCTCACGCCCTACATTGGCGACAATGGCAACTGGTGGGTCGGCGAAAAGGACACCGGCGTTAAGGCCGCAACCGACCATGACGACACGGTCATCCACATCGTCTTAGGCACGGTAGCGGGCCTGGCTTTGGCCGGCAACATCGGCGTCATCGCCTACCTCTTCAAGAAGCGCAACCAGGCGTAAGCCCCTCCGCACCCCAACCAACGCCCCAAACCAAGGCGGCCGCCGGATTCCCCGGCGGCCGCCTTCCTTGTATCCGCACCTATTTTCGAAAAGCGGCGGCAGTCCCGGACCTTTGCGAGTAGCCGCCTGCGCCGCCCATAATCGACCTGCGGTTTTGTCGCCGAATGATCTCGGCTACTCGACCAGTCGTCGTACTGCCGCCGCATTTCGAAAATAACGCGGCCGCACCCGCCTCGCGCCACAAAAAAGGCCGCCCGAGTGGGCGGCCGTGGGTGCGAAATCGCGGGGCGCGGGACCTTGTCAGTCCTTCTCGCCGGACAGGGAGGCGTAGAACGTGGCGTGGTCGAAGACGTCCTTGATGGTCTTGCCGTTGACAAAGGCCAAAGCCAGGAACTCGTCCACCGTGGGGACCAGCTCGGAGCAGTCGACGAAGTGGTTCTTCTCGTTGCGACGGCTGGTGTCCTGGGCGCGCCAAGACTCGTAGTTGACGTCGGTGAGGTAGTAAATCGAGGAGTCGATCTTCATGTAGACCGAGTGGTTGCAGTGCAGGTATTCGGCGAGCTCGTCGTAATTGATGTCGAGTGCCTCTGCGGCTTTCTTACCCATGGCAGTTCCTTTCTGTCGAACAACCAGTCTGGCGATAGGAAGAATATAACCCGCGCGCCCGCAAGTTAGACGAAGGTTTTGGAATTGTACGGTAAGCGCGACCTTGGCCCGGCCAGTGGCATGCGGGCGGGCGGGGGAGGGCGCACCCCGGCGCGTCCGCGTGCCTAGCCAAGAAGCGCGGCGAGAAGCTCCTGCGGCGTGTCTACCAGCACTTTTGCCCCTTGCGAGACAAGCCACTCGCGGTCGCGGAAGCCCCAGGTGCAGCTCACACAGGGACATCCCAGGTTTGTGGCGGTCGCGAGGTCGACCTCCGAGTCTCCCACGTAGACGAAGTCGCCGTCGGTGGCCGGGACGCCCATGCGAGAAAGTGCCGCCCACACCATGTCGGGCGCGGGCTTCTTCTTGATGCCGGCGGCCTCGTTCTCGCCCATGACGCAGTCGAAGGTGCCGGGGAAGGTCGCGTCGATGATGTCTTGCACGGCAAAATCGGCCTTGTTGGAAACCACGGCCACGCGCACACCCGCGTCCTTAAGCGCCGCGACGACCTGCGGGATTCCCGCGTAGGGCGCCGTGTGGTCCATGGAGTGGGCCTCGTAATCGGCCTTGAAGAAGGCAAAGACCTTCTCGTATAAAGCCTGGTCGCAGTCGGGGCCTACGCAGATGCGGATGAGGCGGGCGATGCCGTTTCCCGTGGCCAGGCGCACCTCGTCGCGGGTCCTTCTCGCCAGCCCATGGGCCTCCAGGGCCCGGTTGACGCTGAGGTAGAGGTCCTCCAGCGTGTCCAGCAGAGTTCCGTCAAGGTCAAAGACGACCGTTTGATAAGCCATGGGGCGAGCATCCCTTTCTGTTGCAGATTGGATTCAGCTTAACACTGCCGCCGACTTGCGGCTCGTTTGCGTAGTACAATCCCAAAGCCGTGTGCCGAGGTGCCGTCTACGCCCCGGCGCCGTCTTGAAGTTAGGCTGTCCGTCACGGCACGGGACAGCAAAGACGAAAGGATTCAGATGCCCTTCTCCATGCACACCCACACCTGCGGCGAGCTGCGCGCCGAGAACATCGGCCAGGTCGTCACCCTTACCGGTTGGGTCTGGCACCGCCGCGACCACGGCGGCCTCATCTTCATCGACCTGCGCGACCGCGCGGGCGTGACGCAGATCTCCTTCGACCCCGAGCACTCCGGCGGCACCGCGTTCCACG
>CAVKOL010000069.1:6574-12715 GCA_963658035.1 Bacteroidaceae bacterium | reverse complement strand
GGCCGACGCCTTGCCAAACGCGAGAAGGACCTCGACCTGGGCGCCCTTCGCGCCGCGGGCGTCACCTCGCAGCAGATTTGTGGAGCGCTCGCCGGGGCGGCGGGCCTTATCCCGCCGGGGCAAAAAATAACCCCGCAAGAGCTGATTGCCGTCTTTTCCTGGGAAAAGCTTGCCGCTCGCCGCAATAATATTGTTGTCGACGCCGATTTTCTTTCTTCTCTTGTTGGAGATTCAGGCAAATTTGCGTTATGATGCTCAAGCACTAATTTTGGAGAGCTGACCGAGAGGCCGAAGGTGCTCGCCTGCTAAGCGAGTATGCCCCCTAAGGGCATCTGGGGTTCGAATCCCCAGCTCTCCGCCAGAGTGTTCAACCCCGCCTACCCGGCGGGGTTTTCTTTTATCTATCGGCCGCCGCGCGGCCGCGGCACGCGCCCGTACAGGCCCGCGCCTTCACAGTTCCGACAAATTTCAAATTCTCCCTTGACGCGGCCGGGCCAGGTTGGCATTATAGATAACCGCACGCGGCGTTACCTCAGCTGGATAGAGGACCTGACTACGAATCAGGGCGTCATAGGTTCGAATCCTATACGCCGCACCACTTAAAGCAAGGGGCTTCCAATTGGAAGCCCTTTTTTGTTGCCTAAAATACGGGCTGCAAGCGCATCCAACGCTTGCCGCCCGCGTTACTTACCAAGTAAAACAACCCGTCTACCAGGCTAAATCTTGTGCGTCTCCAAAGAGGACTTGGCGTACGCGATCGCGTTTGCGTCGCAGAAATCCATGAGGTCCAACAGGTCGTGGCTCTCGTCTTGCATGTAACGCACCAAGGCGCCCTCGGAGTTGCCCGGCTCAAGCAACCACCCAAGGTGAGCCGCATCCTCGAAGCCAAATCGTGCGCGAGTGAGCTTCTCCGGCACACCAAAGGCGTCAACCACGCCCGGGCCGCTTACCACCTGCGTCACCGCAACAGTATTGTCGTCGCAGGTCTCGACCGTGACCTTGCGGGTGTCCGTCCCGTCAAAGAACGCGGCCTCGCCCAGGATCTTCTCGCAATCTTGCATCTCTCCCCTTCCCACAGCGAATGATTTACCCGACCATTCTACCCCAATCCGCCGTAATTTAGAACACTCGTTCCCCTCTCAACGCAATCTTGACCGCCCGCAAAAGACTGGTGCGACTTTTCTTGGTTTAAAATCGCAACCCAAAAGTATCCAGGCCAATTTAGCCAGCATTTGCCCAGTTGAGCAAAGCCGGCTACTTGGCCAAACCTGTTTTAAACCAAGAAAAGTCACGGCACCTCACCGCGGACAGCCCGCACACCCCATTCGCCCACAAAAAGCGCCGGCACACGCAAGGTGTGCCGGCGCCGCAACTCAAAATCTGGCGAGAAGCCCTTCTCGCCGTCGCCCAAACTTAGGCCTCGGGCTTGATGACCTCGATGCCGCCCATGTAGGGACGCAGGGCCTCGGGCACGGTGATGGTGCCGTCGGCGTTTTGGTAGTTCTCCATGATGGCGGCCATCGTGCGACCCACGGCCAGACCCGAGCCGTTAAGGGTGTGCACGTAGCGAGTACCCTTGAAGTTGGCCGGGTCGCGGTACTTGATGTTGGCGCGGCGAGCCTGGAAATCCCAGCAGTTAGAGCAAGAAGAGATCTCTTTGTAGTTGTTATAGCTGGGCAGCCACACCTCGATGTCGTAGCACTTGGTGGCGCTGAAGCCGATGTCGCCGGTGCACAGGGTAACCACGTGATACGGAAGGCCCAGGACCTTCAGGCACTCCTCGGCCTCGGCAACCATGGACTCAAGCTGGTTCATGGAGTCCTCGGGCGTGGCGAACTTGACCATCTCGACCTTGTCGAACTCGTGCACGCGAATGATGCCGCGGGTGTCGCGGCCGGCGGAGCCGGCCTCCTCGCGGAAGCACGGGGTGAAGGCGGTGTAGAGCAGCGGCAGCTGGCTTGCGTCCAGGACCTCGTCGCGGTGAATGTTGGTGAGCTGGACCTCGGCCGTGGGGATGAGGTAAAGGTCGGGGTTCACGTGGTAGAGATCCTCGTCGAACTTGGGCAGCTGGCCGGTGCCAAACAGGCTGTCGTGGTTGGTGATCACGGGCGGCCACCACTCTTTGAAGCCCACCTTGTTGTGCATGTCGATGAAGAAGTTGATCAGCGCGCGCTCCATGCGAGCGCCCATGCCGCCCAGCAGGTAGAAGCGGGTGCCGGCCAGCTTAACGCCGCGGTCGAAGTCGATCATGCCCAGCTCGGGGCCCAGGTCCCAGTGGGCCTTGGGCTCGAAGTCGAACTCGCGCGGGGTGCCCCAGCGGCGCACCTCGGGGTTGTCGGAGTCGTCCTTGCCGTAGGGCACGTCCTCGTGCGGGATGTTGGGGATGGCGGCCACCAGGTCAAAGAGGTCCTTCTCAACCTGGCCGCGCTTCTCGTCAAGCTGGGCGATGCGGTCTTTGTTGGCCGCGACCTGGGCCTTTGCGGCCTCGGCCTCGTCCTTCTTGCCCTCGCGCATAAGCTGGCCGATCTTCTTGGACTCGGCGTTGCGAGCGGCCTGCAAAGACTCGACCTCGGCGATAACCTGGCGGCGCTCCTCGTCCAGCTCAAAGAACTTCTCGCGGTCCCAGTGGGCGTTTTGCCTGGACTCGCAGGCCTTGTCCACCGCATCGGGGTTCTCGCGAACAAACTTGATGTCGAGCATCTGTACTCCTCAATTCCCTTGCACCATAAGCGCAACACGTGCGCGAAACAGCAATGGTCCCAGTATATACTTGTGGATGCTCAACCCGTCCTTGCAGAAAGGATAATCATGCAGGCTATCTCAGACTTATTTGCGTGGCTCTTTGGCGATAAGACCGGAGTCATCGTTTTGGTTATCGGCGGCATCCTGTTGTGCCTGGTCATCGCCATGGTCATGGAGCGCAAGACCAAGCAGACCTACTTCAACCACGAGAAGTCGAAGGACGACTGGTCGCTGTTTGACGATGACGATGAGGACGAAGAGTAGGCCATCTACCTGCAAGAAAACGGCGAGAAGGACGCGTGCCTTCTCGCCGTTTTTTATGCCGCGATGCAGGCCGCGCATAGCAAAAGACCCCCGGCCGAAGCCGGGGGTCTTTAAGGTTCAATGGTGCGGGCGAAAGGACTTGAACCTTCACGGGAGTAAATCCCACTAGCACCTGAAGCTAGCGCGTCTGCCAATTCCGCCACGCCCGCGTGCTGTTCGATATTAACCCAATTCCTCGCGCAAACCAAGAACTTTTTTCGAAACTCTTGGGGCCGCGGGCGTTCCGCCCGATTTATCCCATAGTAAATCGGGATTCATCGAGTAGCCGGAGGTGTTTTGGCCGCATTTGCCCAGTTGAGTAAAAGCGGCTACTTGGCGAAATCGATTTTACTATGGGATAAATCGGGCGGATTGCGATTCCAGCCCGTTTTGGCGGACAAAACGGCTCGGTAACGGCCCGCCCCGGCGCCCCAGGCGTGCGCAGAGAGGCACATCGGGGTAGAATAGCCCCCATCACGGCTTACACCATCCGCAAACCGCAGCTAAAACACCCCAAGGAGCCGCCGTGGACCCGCGCCACACAGATTCCCAACAAGACAACCCGCTGTTTACGCCCTCGCAGACCTGGCCGCAAAACCCCAGCTCACAGGCAACGGACGAGATCCTGCTGGGCCGCTACCGCGTGCTGGCCCGCCGAGGCACGGGCGGTTTTGGCTCGGTGTGCACCTGCTGGGACACCACCTTGCAGCGGCGCGTGGCCATCAAGCGGATCCCCTTGGGCTCGGCAGACGAGACGGGCATTCAGGCCTCGACCATGGAAGACGCCCTGGGAGAAGCCCGCACGGCCTGCCTGCTCAACGACCCAAACATCGTGACCGTCCACGACTTTGCGATGGACGGCACCTATGCCTACCTGGTCATGGAGTACATCGACGGCCTCAACCTGGCCGAGCTGCTCTCCCGCGTGGAGGGCGGCGTCTTGACCCACGAGGAGTGCTGCCACGTTCTTAGCTCGTGCGCGCACGCCTTAAGCTACGCCCACAGCCACGGCGTCCTTCACCTGGACGTCAAGCCCACAAACATCATGATCAACCGAGAAGGAACCGTGAAGCTCACGGACTTTGGCATGGCCACGCTGGCCTCGGCCACGGGCTACGCGGGCGCGCGCGGCGGCACGGTTGGCTACATGCCGCCCGAGCAGATCGAGGGCATGCTGGTGGACGAACGCGCCGACGTCTTCTCGCTGGCGGTCGTGGTGTGGCAGGCCTTGACCGGCACCGACCCCTTTGCGGCCACCTCGGCGGCGGCCTCGCTTGAGGCCATCTACCGAGGCCCCCGCAAATCCCTCACAGAAATCGACCCCGAGCTGGACTTTTGCGCCGAGGACGCCCTGCTTCGCGCCCTCTCCCCAGGCGCCAGCGGCCGCACCCCCTCGGCCCAGGAGCTGGCCTGCGAGCTGGCCCCCTCCCTGGGCGACGCCGCCGCGGGCGCCGCGTCCCTGCGCGACCTCCTTGACCAGTCAAAAGAAGACGACGCCGAGAAAGACCTGGGCTGGGGAGACAAGCACATCCCGCTGCGCGTCAAGTTCCCGTGGCTGTGGCCCGCCGTCGAGCGCACCCTGCCCGCGCTTCTCACCTTGATCTGCGTCCTGGCCGCCGCGCCGTCCATTCCCGCAGCTCAGACGGCCCCCATGTTGCTGGTTGCCGTGGGCGTCTATGCCGTCACGGCCCTGTGGCCGCCCGTGGGGTCGCTGCTGGCCGTGGCCGCCGCAAGCGTCGCCCTGGCCTGCGCCCACCCCAACAACCTGGCGTTTCCCCTGGCCGCGGGCATAGCCGTGGCCGGTTGCCTATGGTGGGCCTTTGCCGGCCACCGCGACCGCCTGGCCACCGCGGCCCTGCTCCTGCCCTGCTGCCTGGGCCGCCCCACCACCGGCGCCCAGCTGGCCGGCTTTGCCCTGGACCCGCTTGAGGCAACCGTCACCGGAGCCGCCTCGGCCCTTCTCGCCGTGTTCTTCAACGCGGCCACGACCTGCGACTTTGCGGCCGCAGCCGTGGCCTCGCAGCTGGCCTGCGCCCTTACCACGCCGGCCACTTGGGTGCTGGTCGCGGGTTCGGCCGCGACCGCGGCGGCCTCGTGCCTGGTGGCCATGCGCGGCAGCGTGCGCGCCGGAATCGCAGGTCAAGGCCTTGGCTTGGCCGTTCTTCTCGGCTTTGAGATTTTCGCAGCTAGAGTGGAGAATGGCGGGTTTTACTCCGCCTCGATTTGGGTCGATTGCCTATATGCGGTACTCTGTTTTGTTGTTTTGTGTCTAATGACTGTCCTGAGAGGCCCGCTCTTCGAGAGCCAGGAAGGCGAGGAATAAATGAGCTTCCTTAACGAGTTCGAAGGTAGGATCGGTTCTGTTTTTGGTGCCGCCCCGCAAGGCTACACCGAGCCATTCTCCTTTAAGAAGCTGGCCAAGAAGGCCGCCAAAGAGATGGAGCGCGAGACCTACGAAATCGACGGCCGCGACACCGCTCCCGCCCTCTACACCATCCTGGTCTCCTCGCAAGACGACTCGCTCATGCGCCCGCTGTACGCCCAGATCACCCAGGAGACCTCGACGTTTGTGCAGGCAGAGGCCAAGAAGAAGGGCTACGTCTTTGTAGGCAAGCCGCTGGTTCGCTTTATGGTCGACCCCACGCTGCGCTCGGGCAAGTTCGCGGTCTTTGCCGAGAATATCGACCAGTTCACGCTCACCCGCCTTCGCGAGGAGGAGCAGGCCTTCTTGGGCGGCAACTCTGTCGCTGGCGGCGCCGCCGCGCGCGTGCCCAGGCAGGGCGGCAAGAACGAGCGCGTCTCGACGGCCGCGCCGAGCTTCCAGCAAAACTCGATGCCCAGCCCCAAGCCTTTGGGCTCCGAGGGCCTGGACATCATCCCCAGCGACTACTACGACGCGCCCGAGCCGGTTGCCGCGGCAGGCGCCTCGACGCCCATGCCCGTGGCCCCCGCGCCGCTGGTCTCGGCCGCCGCGGCCCCCTCGGCCATCCCCATGCCCGTGACCCAGCGCAGGAACGTGCCCCTCGTGGACCCGGCCAGCGCGCAGGCCGCACCTTCGTACAACCAAGTCTCGCAGCCCGTGTATTCCCAGGCAGA
>CAVKOL010000069.1:0-6382 GCA_963658035.1 Bacteroidaceae bacterium | reverse complement strand
GACCCCGCAGGCCCCGGCCATCCCCACCTGCCTGCTGATCGACCGCCAGACCGGCCGCACCTTCACCGGCCAGGCCCCCTCGACCGTCATCGGCCGCGAGCGCAGCCAGGCCGGCATCGTCCTTCGCGACCCCAACGTCTCGCGCCGCCACGCCGAGCTTCACTACGACGGCGCCCACTGGCACATCATCGACCTCAACTCGACCAACGGCACCCTGGTAAACGACGTGGACGTCGACCAGGTGACCCTGCGCGACGGCGACCTCATCACCGTTGGCCTGGTCAACCTCGAGTTTAGAGAGAACCACTAATGATTGACTTGGTCCTGTTCATAGGGCGCGTCCTTCTCGTCGTCGTCCTCTACGTGTTCCTTTTTGCGGTGATGCGCACCGGCGTTGGCCTGGTAAAGGGCCAGCGACGCGACTCCGCCATCTGGGCAGTGGACGTCGAGAAGGGCACGCGCTCGATGCGGGGCCTGCACGTCGACATCCTGGGGCCGGTCGTCGTGGGCCGCTCCCCTTCCTCTGACATCGTCGTCGACGAGCCGTACGTCTCGTCGACGCACGCCCGCTTTACCCTGCAGGGGCCGGCCCTTGTCCTTGAGGACATGGGCTCCACCAACGGCACCCTGGTAAACGGCCGTCCCATTGGGCAGGCCGTGACCTTGCGCGAGGGCGACGAGGTCCAGGTGGGCGACACCATCATGAGGGTGAGCCGCGGATGAGTCCGGACGACGTCCAGACAACGCCCGCGCAGGTCAGCGAGGCCGCGCCCGCGCCGACCCCCGCAGCCACGGCCGTAACCGAGCCGGTCAACGCGCCCGGCAGGCAAGAGATGCCCGTCGAGGGCCGCAAGGACTCCGACGTGGTGACCGGCGCCAACCAGTTCATCTCGTGGGGCGCCCGCTCTGACGTGGGCCTGGTTCGTGGCCACAACGAGGACTCCTTCCTTCTCCGCGCGCCGGTCTTTGCCGTGTGCGACGGCATGGGCGGCCACGCCGCGGGCGAGGTTGCCTCGGCCATCGCGGTCGACACCATTGGCCGGCTGGCCCCGGGCGTTGCAGACGACGTCCTTTTGGGCGCGGCCGTAGAGTCCGCCAACACCGCGGTCATCGAAGGCGCCGAGAAGGGCATCGGCAAGCCCGGCATGGGCTGCACCGCCTCGTGCGTTTTGATCGAGAAGAACAAGATGGCCGTGGCCCACGTGGGCGACTCGCGCGTCTACCTGCTGCGCCATGGCACGCTGGTGCGCGTGACGCACGACCACTCCTACGTCGAGGAGCTTGTGGACTCTGGCCAGATAACGGCCGACGAGGCCCGCACGCACCCCTCGCGCTCCATCATCACGCGCGCCCTGGGATCAGACCCAGACATGTACGCCGATCACTTCTCGCTGGACGTCTACCGCGGCGACCGCATCATCGTGTGCTCCGACGGCCTGTCCAGCATGATCACCGACAGCCAGATCGAGTCTGTGGCGGTCTCGGCCGCCACGCCCCAACAGGCTGCCGACAACCTCACCGCCGCGGCCCTCACGGCAGGCGGTGCCGACAACGTGACCGTGCTGGTCATCGACGTGACCGACGACGGCATCGCCTCGGCCAACCGCAAGCGCCTTCTTAGGCACGCGGGCGTCGTGGGCGGCATCTTGGCCGGCGTCCTTGCCCTGACCTTGGTGTTTGCCGTGTTCTTTATCCGCGGCGAGTACTACCTGGCGCCCAATGGGGACACTGTGGGTATCTACCAGGGCGTCCAAGGCGATTTCTTGGGCATCAGCCTGTCGAACCTTGTGGAAGAGACGGCCGTGCGCGTCTCTGACCTGCCCGACGCCGTGCAAAACCAGCTGGCAAGCGGCATCCGCGTGGCCAGCGAGGAAGTCGCGCGCGAGACCGTCGACGACTACCGCCAGCAGATCGACACCCAAAAGTACCAGGCCGGTCTTCTGGCCGAGGAAGCCAGCGCGGGCACCAACGACGCGACGGCTTCCGGCGAAGACGAGCAGGGCGGCGAGACGGGCGACAACGCGGCCGCGGCCACCGACGGCGCCGCAGCCGCCGACACCACGACCCAGCCCAGCGAGCAGAACGGAGGCGAGTAAGCATGCGTCACAGGTACAAGTCCATGGAGGCCGCGCTTGGTCGCGACCAGTTCAACGCCGCTGCGGCCAGCGTCGTGGCCGAGAACCCCAAGCCGCGCGGCACTTCTCGCCGCAACGCCGAGCTCTTCTTGCTGTGCATTGCCGCGATCCCCGTCATCTTGCTGTACGCGATGTACGTCGCCAACACCGGCACCGAGGTCACCGTGTCCACGCTGGGCCTGCCGCTGGCCCTCTTTGGCGCCTTTGCCATCGCGCACGTGGCCATTCGCTTCTTGGCCCCGGCGGCCGACCCGGCGATCTTGCCCATTGTCTTCCTTCTGTCTGGAGTGGGCATCACATTTCTAACCAGATTGGCCCCTAACCTGGCCGTAAGCCAGGTTGTGTGGCTGTTTGTCTCGGTTGGTGCGATGGTTGCGGTCCTGTTCTTTGTCAAGGACCTGGACAGCCTGGCTAACTACAAGTACACGCTGGGGTTCCTGGGCGTCATCCTGCTTCTTCTCCCCATGTTGATTGGCACCGAGAAGGGCGGCTCTAAGCTGTGGATCTCCATTGGCAGCTTTGGCTTCCAGCCCGGCGAGTTTGCCAAGATCTTGATCGTCCTCTTTTTGGCCTTCTACCTGGCCGCCAACCGCGAGGCGCTCTCGGTCTCGATGCGCAGCTTTGGCCCCTTCAAGATCCCGCGCCTGCGCATGTGCCTGCCGCTGTTCATCATGTGGGGCATCAGCCTGCTTCTGGTGGTCTTCGAACGCGACCTGGGCAGCGCCCTGCTCTTCTTCATGTTCTTCGTCATCATGGTCTACGTGTGCACCGGCCGCGTGAGCTACGTCATCTTGTCGTTCCTCTTGCTGGCCGTGGGCGGCGTCTTTTGCTACCGCTTCTTTAGCCACGTCCAGACCCGCGTCAACATCTGGATCGACCCCTGGTCAGACGCCCAGGGCGGCGGCTACCAGATCGTCCAGTCGCTCTACTCGCTGGCAGACGGCGGCCTGGTGGGCACCGGCATTGGCAAGGGCATGCCCACCAAGATCCCCGTCGTCGAGTCCGACTTCATCTTCTCGGCCATCGGCGAGGAGATGGGCCTTTTGGGCTCCTCGGCCATTCTCATCACCTACCTGCTGTTTTGCGTGCGCGGCTTTGTGACCGCGGCGCGTGCCAAGTCAGATTCGTCGGCCTTTGCCACCGTTGGACTTACCAGCGCCATCGGCTTCCAGGCCTTCCTCATCGTGGGCGGCGTCACCAAGCTGTTGCCCTTGACGGGCGTCACCCTGCCCTTCATGAGCCAGGGCGGCACGTCCCTTCTCGCCAGCTTCATCATCGTTGGCCTGCTGCTTCGCGCAGGCGATGAGGCCACCGGCCGCGAGGCCGAGCTTAAGGCAGCCGAGAAGGACGACTCGGCCCACGACCCGTTTGCCGGCTTTGGCGCGCAGGCCCTTGAGGCCGCCGGTGCCCTGGGTGCCCACGCGGCTCCGGCCGACATCGTGCACGGCAAGCACGCCCACGGCCACTTTGCCCTGCAGACCGAGGAGTCGGGCGTCCTGGGCCGCGTTGCCCTGGGCAAGCGCCTGACGGTGCTCATCACCGCCTTTGCCGTGCTGTTTGCCGCGCTTATCGCCAACCTCACCTATGTGCAGCAGGTCGACGCCTCGCGCATCCAAAACATGTCGTCCAACAACCACACCATCGCCAAGAGCGCCTACGTGCAGCGCGGCGCCATCATCACCGGCGACGGCGTGACCCTGGCCGAGAGCGTCCAGCAGGCCGACGGCACCTACCTGCGCACGTATCCGCAGGGCAGCATGGCCGCGCACACCGTGGGCTACGTCTCGACCCAGTACGGCACCACGGGCATCGAGAGCCGCATGAACGAGACCCTGACGGGCCACGCCGATTACTCCAACTGGAGAAGCGCGCTCAACTCGCTGGCCGGAATCCAGCAGTCGGGCTCGAGCGTGGTCCTTACCCTCAACTCGCAGATCCAGCGCGCGGCCGAGGAGGCCCTGGAGGGCTACACCGGCGCCATCGTGGTCTTGAACCCCAAGACCGGCGCGGTTCTCGCCAAGGCGTCCAACCCCACGTTCTCGCAGGACAACCTGGACGCCGTGATGACCGGCGGCGGCTCGGAGCTGGTTGACCGCACCACCAGCACGCTCTACTCGCCCGGCTCGACCTTCAAGGCCATCACGCTGTCGGCCGCGATTGACACCGGCACGGCCAGCCTGGACGACGTCTACGAGGCACCCAGCAGCCTTACCATCGGCAACGCCGAGGTGAGCAACTACAACCACAACGACTACGGCACCCCTACCCTGCAAGAGGCCCTGGCCCTCTCGTCCAACACCGTGTTTGGCCAGGTGGGCGTGCAGGTTGGCGCCGAGAACCTCGTCAAGTACGCAAACGCCTTTGGCTTTGGCGTCGACCTGGGCCAGGACTTCACCACCAAGGCCTCGCTCATGCCCGAGCCTTCCGAGATGACCGAGTGGGAGACGGCCTGGGCCGCCTGCGGCCAGCCCGTGGGCGAGCACGCCAGCCCCGCAGGCCCGCAGGTCACCGTCATGCAAAACGCCGTCACCGCGGCCGCGCTGGCCAACGGCGGCGTGGTCATGAACCCCTACATCGTCGACCACGTGCTCTCGCCCGAGGGCACCGTCACGTCCACCACGCAGCCCAAGTCGTTGGGCCAGGCCGTGTCTGCCGAGACAGCCGAGAAGGTCAAGGAGGCCATGCTGGGCGTCGTTGACCACGGCACCGGCCGCCGCGCGCAGGTGGACGGCGTGAAGGTCGCCGGCAAGACCGGCACCGCCCAGGTGGAGAACGGCTACATCAACGCCTTCTTCATTGGCTACGCCCCCGCCGACAGCCCCACGCTCGCCATCTCGGTGTGCGTCGAGGGCCAGGGCGAGGACGTCGAGGGGTACGCGGCGGCTCTGGCCGGCAAGGTCCTTGCGGCCGCGATCAAAGTCCAGGCCTCTGGGGCTGGCAACTAACGTAATTTAAGGAACGCGATTTTCTCGCGATCGGGATGGGAGAGATGATGCCAGGCAGGATGCTCGGAGGACGATACCAGGTCCAGGACAAGATCGGTACCGGTGGCATGGCCACGGTGTTCCGCGGCCTCGATGAGGTTTTGGGGCGTACCGTCGCCATCAAGACGATGCTTCCGCAGTACGCGACCGACCCGTCGTTTGCTGCTCGCTTTAAGCAGGAGGCCCAGGCGGCCGCCGCGCTGCAGAGCCCCTACATCGTCTCGGTCTACGACTGGGGCAAGGACGCCGACACGTACTACATCGTCATGGAATACCTGCGCGGCACCGACCTCAAGACCGGCATCCGCAACCACGGCGCGCTGGACTGCAAGAAGGTCGCCCAGATCGGCAGCCAGATCGCGCAGGCGCTTTCGGTGGCCCACAAGCACGACATCATCCACCGCGACATCAAGCCGCAAAACATCATGGTGCAGCTCGACGGCAACATCAAGGTGATGGACTTTGGCATCGCCCGCGCCAAGAACAGCCACCTCACGCAGGACAACTCGGTCTTGGGCACTGCTCACTACGTCTCTCCCGAGCAGACCCAGGGCAAGGAGCTTGGCCCCACCACCGACATCTACTCGCTGGGCATCGTGATGTACGAGTCGGTCACCGGGCAGGTGCCCTTCAAGGGCGACGACGCCATCTCGGTCGCGCTGAAGCAGGTAAACGAGCAGCCCCTGCCGCCCTCGCAGCTCAACCCCAAGGTGGACCCCTCGCTTGAAGCCATCATCTTGAAGTGCATGCAAAAGAACCCCGCCGACCGCTTCCAGACGGCCGACGAGCTCTACCGCACCCTGCGCGACTACCTGGCCGGGCGCCTGTCCTCGGTCAACACCGCCACCGCGACGGCCATGCTGCCGGCGCAGGGCACCAACCGCCTGGCACCCAACCAGCGCGCCGTTTCCAGCACGGCCGCCATGCCGCGCACCCCGGTCTCGGCCAGCCGCACAGGCAACTTCCGCCCCCAGACGGCAACCGATCAGGCCGCGCAGGAAGAGGCCGAGCGCGAGAAGAAGCGCAAGCGCAACGTGGTCATTGGCGTCGTGGTGGGCATCGTCCTTCTCGCCGCCGCAGCTGTCGCGGCCTTCTCGCTGCTTAACTCGGGGAGCAAGACGTACGCGGTCCCCAACCTGTCGGGATACACGCGCGAGCAGGCCGAGGCCGCCATCAAATCGGCCGAGGGCAACTTTAGCGTGGGCCAGGTGACCGAGACCTACGACGACAACGTGGCCGAGGGCTACGTCGTTGACCAGTCCC
>CAVKOL010000068.1:0-12768 GCA_963658035.1 Bacteroidaceae bacterium | reverse complement strand
ACTCACGAAGCACACCCGTGGCCCAGCGCCTGAACTCAACGCCGCGACGCGACTTAACTCGATAGCCGACAGAGATGATGACGTCTAGGTTGTAGCGATCGACCACTCGCTCAACTTCCCTGTTACCTTCCCTCTGAACTTGTGCAAATTTTGCATAAGTTGCGTCACGCTCCAGCTCGCCCTCTTTGTACACATTTGAGATGTGACGCGTGATGACAGTCCTGTCACGATCAAAAAGCATGGCCATTTGGTCTTTGGTAAGCCAGACAGTCTCTTGATCAACGCTCACAGGCAAAGACACCTGCTCGTCGGAAGACTCGAACAAAACAATCTCATTGGCGTTCTTAGGCATAGTGATGCACCCCGTTCATCCACGGCATATAAAACAACTGATGGAATTGGATGCCAGCTTTGATTCTGCTGGCGCACAGGGGCGCGTGCCTGCGCGGGGCTCACCAGTGCAACGGCTTTGCCGTCACCCGCATACACGTACCATTGGGGGCCTCCGTGCAGCTCTGGCTACCTCGTAGCTTGAGAACAAGTGTACCACCACTATGAACAAATGTTCGTGAGAATTCAAAATTTCTTCCAAGCAATCCCGGCGCCCAACAAAAAAGGCGAGAAGCCCGATCGGACTTCTCGCCATCTAAAAACTCGCGGCATCGTGCGCGTACGTCACCCGGTGTTCTGCAGGCCGGCGGCCACACCAGAGACGGTACACAAGATGAGGTAGATAAAGCGCTCCTTCTCCTCGGGCGTCAAGGTGTCGCCCTTGGTGCGCAGCGTGCGCAGGACCAGCGCCTGCGTGACCGACAAGACGTTCACAAACGGCAGGCGCATGCGGATGACCGGGCCCAGGACGCGGCGGTGCTGCAGCGGCCACTCGTCGCCCACGATGGCCAGAACCCACTTGCGCGTGAGCTCCATCTCGTCCAGGACCTTCTTGGACAGGTCCTCGCGGTCGCCCAGCGACAGGTACATCTTGCCAATGCGCTCGTCGGTCTTGGAAAGCGACATCTCGATGTTGTCGATGAAGGTCGCGAAGACCGGCCACTCCTTGTAGGCGGCCTGCAACAGCTTGAGGTCGCCCAGCTTCTCGCAGGCGGTGCCCAGGCCGTACCACGCGGCCAGGTTGATGCGCGCCTGGCTCCACGAGAAGATCCAGGGGATGGTGCGCAGGTCGTCCAGGCTCTTTGCGCCCAAGCCGCGCTTAGCGGGACGGCTGCCGATGGGCATAAGGCCGACCTCGGTCAAGGGCGTGACGGTCGAGAACCACGAGGCGAAGTCCTCGGTGTTGAGAAGGTCGAGGTAGCGCTCGTGCGAGGCCTCGTCCAAAACGCGGGCCAGTTCGGCGTACTTCTCGGTAGACTCGGTGTTGGTCCACTCGACCGAGGGTGCGCTCTGCAGCAGGGTGGCGCCTGCGACGGACTCGACGTGGCGGCGGGCCAGCGTGGGGTCGCCGTAGCGCGCAAAGATGACCTCGCCCTGCTCGGTGAGCTTAAAGCGGCAATTGACCGAGCCCTTGGGCTGCGAGAGGACGGCGCGGTTAGCGGGACCGCCGCCACGGCCCACGGCGCCGCCGCGGCCGTGCATGAGGATGAGGTCGATGCCGTTCTCGTCTGCCCACTTGGCGATGGCCGCCTGGGTCTCGTGCAGGGCCAGCGTGGCCGAGGTGGGGCCGGCGTCCTTCGAGGAGTCGGAGTAGCCCAACATGACCTCAAGGCGCCCGCCCGTCTGCGCCAGGCGACGACGGACCTCGGGGAGCTTGATCATCTCGTCGAGGGTGTCGACGGCGCCGAGAAGGTCCTCGAGCTGCTCGAACAGCGGGATGACGTCCAGCACCGGCACGTCGTCCTCGTGCGCGAAGGCAAGGCGCGCCAGCTCGTAAACGTCAGCGACGTTTTGGGCCGATTTAGTAAAAGAAATGATGTAGCGACGCGCGGCATCGACGCCGTTTTTGCGCTGGATTTGGCCGATGGCGCGGAAGGTGTCCAGCACCTCGTGCGTCATGGCAGAAAGCTCGCCGCGCTCGCCCCAGCGGCCGTGCTCCTTGATGTCTGCCAGCGCGCGGCTGTGGACCACGGAGTGCTGACGGAACTCCATCTCGACCATGTGGAAGCCAAAGGACTGGGCCTGCCAGATAAGCTTCTGCACGGGGCCGTAGGCGGTGCGCTCGGCGCCGGCCGCGGCCAGGGAATCCTGAACAATACGCAGGTCAGAGATGTACTCGTCGCAGTCGGCGTACATAACGTCGGCGGTGCGGTCAATCGTGGCGCGCAGGCGCTCGGCGATGACCAGCATGCAGGCTCGGTGCAGCTCAGAGGCCGAGATGCCGATGGCGCGGGTCGTGATGGCCTCGCTCATCTCGCACTGGTGGCTCCAGAGGTTCATGAGCTTCTTGGACGGCTCGGTCGAGATGGCGTCCATGGTGAGGTTGCGGCCAATGAAGTGCGTGGCGTCGGCCAGGGTCTCCAGCATGTGGACGCGGAACTTCTCGGCAACGGCGCGGCTCACCTTGGCGGTGACGTTGGGGTTGCCGTCGCGGTCCGAGCCGATCCAGCTGCCGGGGTGGAAAAACGCAGGGCAGACGGGCGGGACGGTGCCGGACTTCTCGCCAAGCTCCCAGTCGTCGAAGCGGCGGTAGACCTCGGGGACCATCTGGAACAAGGTGTTGTCGAAGATGTCGATGATCGTGTCGGCTTCCTCGACGGGCGTGGGCTTCTTGTGCGCGATGGGGCTGGTGCGAAAGAGGGCGTCGATCTCTTGCAGCAGCATGCGCTCGTTCTCGAGCGCCGCGACGCCGCCCAGGCCCTCGTGCTTCTCGAGCAGGCCCGCGATGCGGCGGATCTTGCCCTCAACGGCCTTGCGGCGCGCCTCGGTGGGGTGGGCTGTGAAGACAGGGCGAAACTCCAGGCGCTTGAGCAGGGCGTTTGCCTTGCCGCGGCCGCACTCGTCAACGAGCTGCTGGTAGGCCACGGTGATGTCGTTGATCGGGTCCTCGTCGGCGTCGACCGAGACCTCGCTCTCGCGCAGGCGCAGCGACCCCACGCGGTAGTTCTCCTCGCAGATGTTGGCCAGGTGGAAGAAGGTGACGAAGGCGCGCATGAGCAGCGTCGTGTTCTTCTCGTCGAGCTCGTTGATGATCGACGCGATGTCCTCGAAGGCCTCGTGCTCCTCGCGCGACTCGTCGGTGTCGTCGTTCATCGAGATGGCATCGAAGAGCAGCACGTCAAAGATGGCGCGCAGGTCCTGGTCGGCCTCTTCGAGCACCTTGCGCACCAGGCGCAAAAACAGCGCCATGTTGTTGCGGATCTGCTCTGGAACATCGACTCCCTGCAGCGCGCTGAGCGCCGCGGTCTCTTCAACGGTGAGCTGTTTTGTCAACGTCTCTCCTTCCAGATGGCCAAAACGCAGCCGTTTAGCCTGTTTAGTCTTTATAAAGATACCGCGAACTCCTCTCACCGACAAAAATCTGCCGCTCACGAAACTGATTGTTCATGCTGGTTTTGACCAAACCTCAAAAAGCCGCCAGGGGCCTGCGATACAATGTGA
Organism: Bacteroidaceae bacterium; assembly: GCA_963658035.1. Classification (GTDB taxonomy): domain Bacteria; phylum Actinomycetota; class Coriobacteriia; order Coriobacteriales; family Atopobiaceae; genus Paratractidigestivibacter. Next base: position 9,216 of record CAVKOL010000068.1, on the reverse strand, counting down.
GCTTCAACACACGACCAAACGGCAAGAAGAGAGTTGCGACAAGCATGCTTGAGAACCCGTTCAAAAAGAAGGACATCACCGTTGGCGCAAGGCGGCGCGCTGGCGGCGAGAAGCGCGTGGCCGCCCCGGCCGCCCGCGGCGCCGGCACGAACGCCCCGGCGCCGTCCCAGCACTCCCCCGCCACCCCGCGCTACGGCGTCAAGCGCCCGCAAGAGAAGAAAAAGGCCGACAAGCAGCCTGGCTTTCTCAGCCGCGCGGTCAATAACTGGTGGAACCGCCTGATCGGTTCGGTCTTTGGCGGCGGCCTCAGTGAGCAAACCGAGCAGTACCTGGCCCACCAAACGACCCGCGACTACGTGCTTAACACCGCAGGGCAGGCCGCATGGGGCGCCCTGTTCCCGCTGCTCACCATGGTCTGCACCTGGTTTGTGGGCGCCGAGCAGGCCGGCCTTTTCTCGATGGCCTTCACCATCGGCACGTTGCTGCTGTTCCTCGCCAACTTTGGCGTGCGCACCTACCAGGTGTCCGACCTGGACGAGATGCAGTCGTTCTACGACTACCAGATCAACCGTGTCATTACCTGCGCGGCGATGCTTCTTGTTGGCTTTGCGTACTGCAAGATCCGCGGCTACGTCGAGCCCATGGTCTCTATCTGCATGGGAGTCTTGTGCTTTAGGGCCGTCGACGGCCTGGCCGATGTCTACGAGGGCCGCCTGCAGCAAAAAGACAAGCTCTACCTGGCCGGGCTTTCCCAGGCCATCCGCTGCGCCGGGTCCTTCATCGTCTTCTTCGTGGTGCTCTTCATCACGCGCAACCTGGTCTATGCGAGCTACGGCATGGCGATCGCAGCCCTGGCGAGCCTCGTTCTTCTCAGCATCCCCTTGGCCTACTTCGAGACCGACAAGAGCTTCCCGGCAAGCCCGCGCGGCGTGAAGGACCTCTTTGTCCAGTGCTGGCCGCTCTTTATCGCGCTTTTTTTGTACAACGTAATCGACTCGGTGCCCAAGTTCGCGATGGAAGGCAGCCTGTCCTACGACAACCAGCTGTACTACAACGCCATGTACTTCCCGGCCCACTCGATCCTGATGATTGCAGGTTTTATCTATAAGCCGCAGCTGGTGCGCCTGGCCAAGATTTGGGACGACCCCGAGAAGCACCGCCGCTTCGACCTGCTTGTCCTGGCCATGATCGGGGTCATCGCGCTGATCACCGCGGCGATGGCGCTCTTCATGGGCACCGCGGGCATCCCGCTTTTGGGCATCATGTACGGCCTGGACTTCGAGCAGTTCCGCCCGCTGGTCTTTGTCATGGTGGGCACCGGCGGAGTGTGCGCGTCGATCGACTTCCTCTACCAGATCATCACAGTGCTGCGCGCTCAGGGCGAGGTCACGCGCCTGTACCTCATCGCGTTTGTGTTCGCGCTGCCGATCGCGATGCTGTTGGTCAACTTCTCGGGCCTCTCGGGTGCCGTGGTGGGCAGCCTGGTCTCGATGGCGATCTTGCTGTTGCTGCTGGTCACCGAGTACTTGACGATCCGCAAGCGCCTGGACAAGGAGTTTTAGGCGAGAAGGGCGCGGCGGGCGCGCAAGGGGCACAAAATAGCACGGCCGGTGGGCGTCGCTCGTATGGACGGGCGGCGCCTACTTCTTCTTGAAGGCGCCCGCGGTGGAGCCGGGGGCAGCGCCGCCCTTGGCGACAAGACGTACCTCGATGGCCTCGGCGCGCTTGCTGTAGCCCTCGGTGCCCGCCGCCTCGCCGTTCTTGGCCCAGCCCAGCCAGCCGAAGTCCTGCGAATGGACGCGGTAGTAGATGTCGTAGTACTCGGCCAGGGAATCCGTGAGCTTAATCTTGACGGCCTCCATGCGCAGGCCGCGGCCCGTGGTGCCGGCCGTGCCGGACGTGAAGGCCTGCCAGCCGACGTTGGCCACGTGGGCCGAGCACAAAACCGCGCCGCCAGGGTTGTTGGCAACCGAGAAGTTGAGCGCCTCGATCGCAAGCGAGCGGCCCGTGGTGCCGGCGACGCCCGTGGTAAAGCCCTGCCAGCCGATGTTGGCGACGTGCGCCTGGACCGAGAGCTTGGCCGCAGGGACGTACTGGTGGTTGGCGGTCGAGCCCGGAAGCACGCTGCCCTTGATGAGCAGCCTCACCTCAATGGCCTCGACGCGCAGGCCCTGGCCGGTCGAGCCCGCGACCTCGCCGTTCTTGGCCCAGCCCAGCCAGCCCTGGTTTTGGATGTGCACGCGGTAGTAGACGTCGTAGTCTTGGGCCAAGGCGCCGGTGAGGCGGATCTTGAATGCCTCGGTCTGCAGGCTGCGACCCGTGGTTCCGGCGGTGCCGGACGTGAAGGCCTGCCAGCCGACGTTTGCCACATGGGCCGAGCACTGGATCTCGCCGCCGGGGTTGTTGCCCACCTTGAGCTCAAGGGCCTCGATGGCCTTGCTCTGACCGGTGGTGCCGGCGATGCTGCTTGTGTAGTCTTGCCAGCCGATGTTGGCCACGTGCGCGCGGTAGCTAATGGTCGCCTTCAGCGAGTCGACGCCCGTGTCGCCGTCCTTCTTGGTGGCGTTGGCGTCGGGGTCAGTGTCTTTCCAAACGGTTTTGCCGTCCGTGGGGTACTCGTCGACGGTACCCTCCTTGGTGACGTAGGACTGGTCGGCGACGTCGGAGTCGTCGGTGGCGAGGTCGTCGCCGGCGTCGGCCGAGGGGTCGACGGCCTCGTCGTCGACGGCAAAGTCATCGCCATCGACGGCAAAGCCCTCGTCGTCGGCGAAGAACTCGTCGTCCACCGCGAAGTCCTCGTCGTCTGCCGCGAAGCCCTCGTCATAGGCGGCGGCCTCGTCGCTTGTCTCGCCGTAAACAAGGTCCAGGCTCGTAGCCTCCTCGGCACAGGCCGCAAGCGGCGCGCCCACAGAGGACAGCCCGATCAAAACCGCCATGATCAGCGCGAGAAACCGTGAACCCCTGTGCATGTGAACCTCCAACGCGACGCAAGCCTTGTAAACCCGAGTTTAGCAGGCTTCCTTTGGCCCCGGCGAAGCCCGATACGCCCCCGAAACCTCGCCGGTTTGGCCTTGTTGGGCGCCAACAATCAAAAGGGGTCGTGCAAAAGTCCCACAGACTTTCGCCTATTTTGACAAAACCGCAGGTCAGCGAAAAACCGCCTGTGACTTTTGCACGACCGAATCGCGTTTTGGCAAGTGGCAGGGCCCGCCGAGCCCCTAATCCAGCTCCTTGGCGCCGGTGTAGAGCTGCCAGTACTCACCTTTTTGGGCCAGAAGCTCGTCGTGGCCGCCGCGCTCGATGATCTTGCCGTGGTCAAGCACCATGATCGCGTCGGCGTTTCGCACCGTGGACAGGCGGTGCGCGATGACGAAGGTCGTTCGCCCGGCCATCAGGGCGTCCATACCCTTTTGGATCAATGCCTCGGTGCGCGTGTCTATCGAGCTCGTGGCCTCGTCCAAGATCAGCACCGGCGGGTCGGCGATCGCGGCGCGCGCGATGGCGATGAGCTGGCGCTGCCCCTGGCTGAGGTTGCTGCCGTCCCCAACCACCGGCGTGTCGTAGCCACGCGGCAGGCGGCTGATAAACCCATCGGCGCTCGCGACCTTGGCCGCGGCCACGACCTCGTCGTCGGTGGCGTCGAGCTTGCCAAAGCGAATGTTGTCGGCGATGGTCCCGGCAAACAGGTGCGTGTCCTGCAACACGATGCCCAGGCTCTGGCGCAGCGAGCACTTTGCGATGTCGCGCACGTCGATGCCGTCGTAGGTGATGACGCCGTCGCGTACCTCGTAGAAGCGGTTGATCAAGTTGGTGATCGTGGTCTTGCCCGCGCCCGTCGACCCAACGAAGGCGATCTTTTGCCCCGGCTTGGCAAAGAGCGTGAGGTCGGCCAGGACCGTCTGCCCCTCCTTGTAGCCAAAGTCTACGCCGTAGAAACGCACGTCGCCGGCCAAGGGCACGTCCTCACCGTCGATCCGCCAGGCCCAGCCCGCGGCGCCCGAGGCCGTACGCGCCGCCTGCACGTCCGAGCGCACCAGGGTGACCTCGCCCTCGTCCACCTCGGGCCCAAGCTCCATTGCGCCAAAGATCCTCTCGGCGCCGGCAAGGGCGGTGAGAAGGAAGTTGCCCTGCTGCGTAAGCTGGTTCAAGGGCATGCACGCCTGGCGAACAAACACCAGGTAGGAGGCCAGGCTTCCTACGTCGGCCTGCCCGTTTAGGGCAAGAAGCGCGCCCAGCACCGTGACCACGGCGAAGTTCACGTAGCTGATCGACACCGTGGCCGGCACCATCGTGGCCGCGTACGCCTGGGCCGTGGTGCCCGTCTCGCGCAGGTCCTCGTTGAGGTCGTCGAAGCCGGCCAGGCTCGCGGCCTCGTGGTTGAAGGACTTCACGACCTTTTGCCCGGCGACCATCTCCTCGATGTAGCCGTCGAGGGTGCCCAGGGTCTCCTGCTGCGCCTTGAAGTAGCCGCGGCTGCGGCGGCTCGCGTGGCGCACGTAGGCCACCACGACCACGTCGCACACAAAGGTGACCAGCGTCAAGCGCCAGTCCAGGACCACCAGCAGTGTGAAGGTGCCCACCGTCTGAATCAGCGCCTGGACCGCGCCCGCGAAGCTGTTGTTGAGGGCCTCGGACACGGTGTCCACGTCGTTGGTGAAGTAGCTCATCACGTCGCCGTGGCGCGTGGAGTCAAAATAGGACAGAGGCAGGCGCAGGATATGCTCAAACAAGTCGCGGCGAATGTCGAAGACGACCTTTTGGGCCGCCCGCACCATGACCTGGGTATAACCCGCGGCAGACGCGACGCCCACGGCATAGATGACGGCCGTCGCCGCAACAAGGTAAACAAACCGCTGGTAGTCGCCCTGTCCCACCGCGTTCACCACAGGCTTGATCATATAGGTGCCCGCCAGGTTGGCCCCGCCGGACAGCGTGACCAGCACCGCCACGGCAAGCAGCTGGAACCGGGCGTGCCCCATGTAGGCCAAAAGCGTGCGCAGCGTGCGGCGCAGGTCCTTTGGGCGCTTGGGCGCCCCTCCCTTACCGGCCATCTAGCACACCCCCTGAGACTCGCAAAGTTCCTGGTAGATCGGGTCTGTGGCGAGAAGCTCGGCGTGCGTTCCCTGCGCCTGCACCCGCCCGTTGTCCAAAATGACGATTCTGTCGGCGTCCATGACCGAGGCCACGCGCTGCGCGATGACGATCTTGGTCATGCCGGTAAGGCCCGCGAGGCCCGCTCGGATCTTGGCGTCGGTCGCCATGTCGACGGCGCTCGTCGAGTCGTCGAAGACCAAAACCCGCGGCCGCTTGAGCAGGGTGCGCGCGATGCACAAGCGCTGCTTCTGCCCGCCCGAGACGTTGACGCCTCCCTGCCCCAGGTCGCCGTCCAGGCCGCCGATGCGGTCCAGGAACTCATCGGCGCAGGCCACGCGGCAGGCGGCGAGAAGCTCCTCATCGCTCGCCTGCGCGTCGCCCCAGCGCAGGTTGTCGCGCACCGTGCCCGAGAACAAAACGTTGGTCTGCAACACGATGCCCACCGCGTCGCGCAGGGCGGCCAGATCGTAATCGCGCACGTCTCGCCCGCCCACCAGGACCTGCCCCGCGCTCGCGTCGTAAAGGCGCGCGATCAGCTGCACCAGGGTCGTCTTGCCGCAGCCCGTGCCGCCCAGGATGCCCACGGTCGAGCCCGCGTCGAAGCGCAGGTCGATGCCCTCGAGCACGTTCTTCTCGGCGTCTGCGCTGTACTTGAAGTCGACGCCGCGAAACTCCACCGTGCCGTCGGCGACCTCGCGCACGGCCACGCCCGCCGCAGGAGAGGCGATGGCCGGGACCTCGTCTTCCACCTCGCGGATGCGCTCGATGCTGGTCAAGGCGCGGGCCAGCAGCAAGAAGACGTTCGAGATCATCATCAGCGAGTTCATGACGAGAAGAACGTAGCTCATGAAGCCTGTGAGGGTGCCCACCTGCAGCGTGCCCTCGAGGATCATCTGGCCGCCAAACCACAAAAGGGCCGTTGCCGAGACGTACATCGACAGCTGGAAGATCGGCGTGTTGAGGACGGCTCCCTTGAAGGTGCGCGTGGCCGTGGCGGCAAGCTCGCCGTTGACGGCGGCGAAGCGCTGCGACACATGGCCCTCGCGCACGTAGGCGCGGATGGCTCGGATGCCCACCAGGTCCTCTTGCAGGGTGTCGTTGAGGGCGTCCATCGTATGCTGCAGCACGCGGTAGAGCGGGCCCACGTGGCGCACGATCAGCCACAGCGCCACGGCCAAGAACGGCAGCACAACAAAGAAGACCACGGCCAGGCGCGCCGACATAAGGCAGCTCATGACCAGGCCCATGACCAGCATGATCGGGCCGCGCAACATGGGCCTAAAGCCGTTGACCATGGCGTTTTGGATCACCGTGACGTCGGTCGTCATGCGCGTGACCAAAGACGACGCGTCAAAGTGGTCGAGGTTCTCGAAGGCGTAGGCCTGCACGCGGGCAAACTCCTCGCGGCGAATGTTGGCGCCCAGGCCGGCGGCCGCGCGGGCCGCGAACTGCGCGAAGCCCTGCCCCAGCGCAAGCGAGGCCACCGAGCAGGCCAGCATCGCCGCGCCGCAGCGCCACACGACGGCGACGTCTCCCGCCAGCACGCCGTCGTCGATCACGACGGACATGAGGACGGGGATCAACAGCTCGAGGCTCGTCTCGATAAAGATGCAGACGGCGGCGAGAAGAACGTCTCGCCGGTACGGGCCAAAGCTTTTGGCCACCCACTGGATGTCAGTCATCGAGGCCCACCGCCTCGTGGCCGTAGGCGGCGCGGGCCAGGTTCTGGTAGCCGCGGCGCAGGTAGGCGCGAAACTGCTCGCGCTCCTCGGGCGTAAAGCCGTCGAGAAGCACGGCCTGCTGCTCGTCGCAGCAGGCGTCCCAGGCGGCTGCCACCTGGCGGCCACGCGGGGTGGCGACGTACTCCTTCTTGCGGCGGTCGGCGCCGGGGCGGCTCTCTACCAGGCCCTCGCGCTCAAGGGACTCCAACATGCGGCAGGCCGTGGCGGGGTCAAGCTCAAAGAAATCGGCTATCTCGCGCTGGGTGGCCTCTCCGTGAAGGGCCACGTAAACCACGAGCTTGGGCTGGCCGGGGCCCATGCCAAGGCCGGTGATGCGCGGGCGCAGGTAGGCGCGCTGCGCCTGGAAAAGCCGGTAGACGACCATGTGGAAGTCGTAAAGCGACCGGCCGCGCTTCTTTTGCTGGGTTTCTTGAGGCATTCAAAACTCCTTGCGATGCCAATAATTGCCAACGCAAGAGATTACCCCGATTCATTGGCATGTCAAGGATTTTCTCGCCGCCGCTCCAAGACCCACCCGCCGCACAAAAAACCGCCCGCAGAAGTGGGCGGTCATAAGCGAGAGAAACGGCTTTCGCTACTCGTAATAAGAAACGTAACCAAACCGCTCGTTCCACATGTCGATAATCAGGTCGCGGTTTAGCAGGATTGCCTTCTCGACGCGCAGGATATCCTTGGGCGAAAGATCGCTGCCGTTGCTTGCGAGAATCACACCGCCCGAGCTCGTTAGCCAAAACTTCGTGCCGTGCGCAGACGGCTTGCCCTCAGCAACGTGGACATGGACGGGCTCTTCGTTCTCGTTGGACCAAAAATAGACGGTAAACCGCTCAAACTTGAAGCACTTAGGCATCAGGCAACACCCCGAGCACCCGTAAAGGTCTTCTCGGCAGACATCTCCATAATCAGCGGCGCGTTTCGCCGTACGTACGCATCGAGCCTATCCATCTCTTCTGGCGCAAAGCCATCAACGGAATCCCAGGCAAACGTGGGAATGGTGCAGTGGGCGGACTTAAAGCCATCTTCGACAGGCGTCTCGACCCAAACGCCAACGGTCCCGTCGTCCTTGGTCTCGGAGTAGGTGACCTCGGTATCGTCGTTAAACGTCATGTATCCCCAATACATTGCCGCTCCTTTCTCCAAAACCCGCCAAAATATAGTAAGTAATGTACCTCAGCACGGCCGTGTTATACGGCAACCAAATATGTCTATGCCCGTCTCGCCACAAAAAACCGCCCCGGGGCATCCCGGGGCGGTTGGTGGTGCAACGTTGTACTAAGACCCTACAGCAGACGCAGCGAGACTTCCTTGAGCTGCTTCATGCTCACCTCAGACGGCGCGTCGCTCATCAGGTCGGAGCCAGAGGACGTCTTGGGGAACGCCATGACCTCGCGGATCGAGTCGCTGCCGGTCAAGAGCATGCACACGCGGTCCAGGCCCAGGGCAAAGCCGCCCATCGGGGGCGCGCCAAAGGCCAGGGCGTCCAGCAGGAAGCCAAACTGCTCGCGCGCGCCCTCCTCGGTGAAGCCCAGCATTTTGAGGATGGCCATCTGCATCTCGGCGTTGTGGATACGCATACCGCCGCCGCCGGCCTCGAAGCCGTCCATGACAAAGTCGTAGGTGTAGGAGCCCACGGCCAGCGGGTCGGCCATGATCTTCTCGGGGTCGGTCTCGGTGGGCAGGGTGAAGGGCTGGTGCTCGGCCTGGTAGCTCTTGGTGTCCTCGTCCCAGTGGAAGAGGGGGAAGTTGACGACCCAAAGGAAGTCGTGGCCCTCGCGCACAAGCTCCAGCGCCTCGGCCATGTGACGGCGCATGCCGCCCAAGATCTCGTCTGCGTGCAGGCGGCTCTCGACGGCGAACATCACCAGGTCGCCGGGCTCGACGTCCATCTCGGCGCGCAGGGCGGCCATCTCTTCATCGGAGAAGAACTTGACGATGGGGCTGGTCACCGAGCCGTCCTCGCGGAAGGCGATGTAGGCCAGGCCCTTGGCGCCAAAGCCGGCGGCCACGTCGGCCAGGCGGTCGATCTGCGCGCGCGGCCACAGGCCCGCGCCCTTGGCGTTGATGGCCTTGACGAAGGTCTTCTCGTCCGCAGCGGCGCTAGCGAAGAGCTTGAACTTGGAGTTGGCAAAGATCGGCGTGACGTCGTGGAGCTCCATGCCGTAGCGGGTGTCGGGCTTGTCAGAGCCGTAGGTGTCCATGGCGTCCCAGTAGTCGATGCGGCGCAGGGGCAGCTCCATGTGGACGCCCATGGCCTCGAAGGCCTGGCCCAGGACGGTCTCGATGCAGCCCATGACGTCGTCTTGGTCCACAAAGGACATCTCGACGTCCACCTGGGTGAACTCGGGCTGGCGGTCGGCGCGCAGGTCCTCGTCGCGGAAGCACT
>CAVKOL010000067.1:0-12769 GCA_963658035.1 Bacteroidaceae bacterium | reverse complement strand
GCGACGAGCCCGTCTCGGCCCTCGACGTCTCGGTCCAGGCCAAGGTCATCAACCTCTTGGAGGAGCTGCAGGAGCGCCTGGGCCTCTCCTACATCTTCATCAGCCACGACCTCTCGGTCGTGAAGCACATCGCCGATACCGTCATGGTGATGTATCTGGGCCACACGATGGAGCTGGCGAGCAAAGACGAGCTCTTCTCCAACCCGCTGCACCCCTACACCACAGCACTTCTCGACGTCATCCCGCGCATCAAGCACGAGCGGATCGCCGACAAGAAGATCTTGCAGGGAGACGTTCCCAGCCCCACCAACCCGCCCAAGGGCTGCGTCTTTCACACGCGCTGCCCGCAGTGCATGCAGGTTTGCTGCGAGAAGACCCCGGAGCTTCGCGAGGTCGAGTCGGGTCATCGCTGCGCGTGCCACCTGTTTGACAAGAGCCTTACCGAGGCCGAGCGCGTCTTGGCGGCAAAGGAATAAGTCGTTGCGGCCGGGGCCTTTTGCGACCTGCGAAGGCCCCGGCCCTGTTTTGTTTGGAAGTGGTTTTCTCCATGTCTGACGTACTGGACCGTTTTATTCGCTACTGCGCCGTCGCTTCTCAGTCGAACCCGCTGACGGCCGATAAGGTCCCCTCGACCGAGTGCCAGTTCGACATCGCCAACGTCATCGCGGACGACCTGCGCGAGCTGGGTGCCTTAGACGTCGAGGTCGACGAGCACGCCTACGTGACGGCGCACTGGCCGGCCTCCGCGGGTGCCGAGGACCTGCCCGCCCTTGGCTTTTGCTGCCACATCGACACGGCCTGGCAAAGCTATGGCGACAAGGTCACGCCCCAGGTCAAGCACTACGAGGGCGGCAAGCTCGTCATCGGTACCGGCCGCGACGGCCGTGAGGTTTGGGTGAGCCCCGAGACCAATCCGCGTCTGGAGCAGATGGTGGGCTACGACATCGTCACTTCCGACGGCACCTCCCTTCTGGGCGGCGACGACAAGGCCGGCGACGCGATGGTCATCTCGCTACTCAAGAGGCTTAAGGACGACCCCACTATCCCGCACCCGCGCCTGGCGCTTTCGTTTGTGCCCGACGAGGAGATCGGGCACGGTGCGGCCCTTCTCGACCTCGATAAGTTTGGGGCCGAGTTTGGATACACGATCGACGGCGGCCCCTTGGGGGAGTTCTGCTACGAGACCTTCAACGCTGCCGAGGCCCACGTCAAGGCGCGCGGCCTGTCTGTGCACACGGGAACCGCCAAGGGCCAGATGATCAACGCCTGCGAGGCCTTGATCGCGTTCCACAAGATGCTGCCCGCCGAGGAGCGCCCCGAGCACACCGAGGGCTACGACGGCTTCTACTACCTCGAGCGCATGAGCGGCGACTGCGAGGATGCCCAGGCAGACTACATCATTCGCGACCACGACCAGGCCATCGTCGAGAAGCGCAAGGAGCTCATGCGCCGCGCCGTTGAGATGGTCAACTTCCAGTACGGCACCGACGTCTTGTCGATTGAGATCGCCGACCAGTACCACAACCTGGCCGATAAGGTCCTGCTGCCCGAGTACGCCCACCTGATCGAGAACGCCCGCGCCTCCTATGCCTCCATTGGCCAGGAGATGAAGTGCATCCCGATGCGCGGCGGCACCGACGGAAGCCAGCTGTCGTTTCGCGGTTTTGTCTGCGCGAACCTCTCGGCCTGCTACTACAACGCGCACGGCGTGCGCGAGTTCGTGCCGGTGCCCGAGCTGGAGGCGATGGTCGACATGCTGCAGGACCTCGTGGGCCGTTACGCGAAGGCGCAGGGGTAAGACCCTGATGCAGCGCGGTTTTCTCGCCTTGTGACCTTTGGCCCGCCTCTTTGTGAGGCGGGCTTTTTTGGGTTGGGGCTGGGGTTTATGCAGAAGCTTGGAAGTGGGGGAGAGACGCGTCGTTTTGCGCGCGCCTTGGGTACAAGAAGCTTCGTTGCACAACGAGTGAATCGAGAGACAAGACATGGCAAACCAAGACTGGCAGCGCAAGGTCGCCGAGTGGATGCGCGGGCGCCAAGGGCCCGATGACCTGGCCCTCTTTTGCACGAACCTCGCGTTCGTCATCGTTATCGTTAACCTCTTCGCACGGGTGAGCTGGCTTGGCTGGATCGCGCTGGCACTCATCGTCTACGCGGTTTTTCGCCTGCAGTCCAAGAACCTCTCGGCCCGCGCCGCAGAAAACGAGAAGTTCCTGGTGGCCCTGGGCCCCGCCCGCCGTTGGGTGCAAAACCCCAAGGCCGCCCTTGAGGAGACCAAGAAGTACAAGCACGTCAAGTGCGCCGACTGCGGCCAAAAGGTGCGCGTCCCGCGCGGCAAGGGCAAGCTTCGCGTGACCTGCCCCAAGTGCAAGAAGAAGTTCGAGGTCAAGTCCTAGCCTCGCAAAACAAAAGATGCGAAAAACGGGCGCACTCCTTTGCTTTGGGAGTGCGCCCGCGTTTTGTGAAACTCGCGACCTGCGGTTTTGCTCTTTGGGGACGGGGTTGCGCCCGATCGAATCTCCGACTGCGCCCGTCTTTCGCAAATTTTGCGGCGCCCAGGCCTAGCAGTACGGCTGGCCGTTGTAGTTGATGCCGCCCACCAGCTGAGAAAAACGGCCGGCGTCGCCGCGCACAAAGGCCTCGGCAAAAGCGGGGTAGGCAACGAGCGCCTGGTCAAAGAGGTCGGCGAAGCTCGTGTGGCTGGTCTCGCCGGTCCAGGGGTTTTGCCACTCGCCGCAGCCTAGGTTGGCGGCGGGGCACTCGCAGGTGCGCACCACGCGGTGGGCCATCGACTCGGCCAGCGAGTGGGGTCGTGCCAGGCGCTCAAGGGTGCCGCCAACGCGCGCGCCCAACGATCCTGCCGGGTCGAGCAGGCGGTACTCGAGCTCGTAGTCGCGCGTGCAGCCCGCGTACTCCTCGGCGTTGATGCCCACGCCAAAGACCGAGTACGCCACCTGGCTAAACAGCGCGCCGCCCACGCGGTCGATCCGCTCGGTGCGCATGAGGTTGGTGTGGGCCGGGCGCTCAAGCACGGTCGCGCGGCGCTTCTCCCACAACAGCCAAGAGTCGATGTCGCTCTCGATCACGGCGTGCAGCTCGGCGTCGGCGCCCGCAAGCTCGGGCGAGGCGGCCTTCAAGGCCTCCTGCTGCCCAAAGACAAAGGGGTGCGCCGTGCGGTCAAGCACGTAGTGGCCCAAAAGGCCCAGGGCAAAGGCGCGGCCCACGCGCTCGTCTGACATGGGCAGGTGCCCCACGCCGTCGCGGAAGGCCCACAAAGACTCGCAGACGCGCCCGTCGTGCATGGCGTGCCCCAACTTGTGGCAGGTGGCCGCGGCGGGCGGCACGGCAAAGCAGCGGGCGAACAGGGGGTCGGGCCCCTGGTTGCCCAGCAGGAAGGCGAGAAGCTCCTCCTCGCCCTCGATCAGTCCTTTGGGCAGCTGCCCCACGACGTCTTCGCCAAAGATGTGGTGACAAATGATTGCGGGCATAGGGGCTCCTCGGGTCTGGGCATGTAACTTGTCTAGGGTAGCACGCAAGGCGTCCCGGCATTGCCTGCGCTTGGCTGACGCGGCGCTTACCGGTGCCTTACGTTTAGCCGCCTTGCACGTAATTGACGCGCTGTCAACTACCGTTCACCGCCAGTAAAGCGCAGGTCAGCGGCTTGACACACCGTTTACCAGACCCTGAATGTTAACGCAATGTAAATGGGGTATAACCAGGCGAGGGAGATTCGCCGCGTGGCAAGCGCGGCGACGGTCGCTTTTCTCGCATGGGAAAAGCCAATCGAAAGGGAAGAGAATATGTCTAACCTCACTCGTAAGGACTTCATTGGTGCCTGCGGCGTCGCGGCCGCTGGCCTGGGCCTCGTTGGCTGCGGCGGCTCCGGCTCCAGCTCCTCGTCTTCCGACGACTCCGCCAAGACGGCCGCCGATGCTATCGGCGTCTCCGAGGACCTGGTGAAGTCTGCCCAGGAAGAGGGCACCCTCGTCGTCTACGGCTCCTGCGAGGAAGACTACCTCGCCGCTGCCTGCGACCACTTCAAGGAGCTCACCGGCATCGACGTCCAGTACCAGCGCCTCTCCACCGGCGAGGTCCAGGCCAAGATCGAGGAGGAGAACGGCAACCCATCCGCCGACGTCTGGTTTGGCGGCACCACCGATCCTTATAACGTCGCCGTGAGCGAGGGCCTGCTCGAGGCCTACGACGCCACCAACGCCTCCCACATCACCAAGCCCAAGTACAAGGACGCCGACGGCTACTGGTACGGCATCTACACCGGCCTTCTGGGCATCATGTACAACAAGGACGAGCTTGAGCGCAAGGGCCTGGACGCCCCCGAGGACTTCGCCGACCTGGTCGACGAGAAGTACAAGGGCCTCATCTGGTCTTCCAACTACAACACCGCCGGCACCGCCAAGCTGATCATTAACACCGCCATCCAGAAGTACGGCCACGACGCCGGCATCCAGTGGCTCGTTGACCTGGACAAGAACGTTGCCGTCTACACCAAGTCCGGCTCCGGCCCCTCCAAGAACATCGGCACCGGCGAGTGCACCATCGGCCTGGGCTTCCTGCACGACGGCATCTACCAGATCGTCGACAACGGCTACAGCAACATCGGCCTGGTCCTTCCCAGCTCCGGTACCTCCTGCGAGATCGGCGCTACCGCCATCTTCAAGGGCGCCAAGCACACCAACGCCGCCAAACTCTGGATCGAGTACGCCCTCTCGGCCGAGTGCGTTAGCCTGGCCGCCAAGAACGGCTCGTACCAGTTCCTGGTCATCGACGGCGTCGAGCAGCCCGAGGTCGCTACCGAGTACGGCCTTGACCCCGACAACGTCATGGACTACGACTTCGAGGACGCCAAGGAGAACACCAAGACCTACGTCGAGGAGGTCATGAACGCCCTCAACGGCGGCGACGACCGCTTCCAGACCGAGTAGGCCCCAGAAGTTCTAGCAGTTTAACTGGCGCCGAGAAGACCACGGGCTCTTCTCGGCGCCGGTGTTTGGAAAGGAGGAGCGCATGGCTAGAAGCCAAGGAGCGGCGCTCGACAGGAAGAAGCTGATGGGCGATCCCATCATGGTCACGACCATCGTCGTCTTGATCGCCTTCCTGACGCTGTTCATCCTGTACCCGCTGGCCATCCTGCTGGTTGACTCTTTTATCACCGACAACGGCCCCAGCCTCGAGGTCTTTTCTCGCGTGCTGGCCATGGGCTCGTTTACTACGGCAATCACCAACACGTTGACCGTGGGCTTTTTGGTGAGCGTCGTCTCGGCGCTGGTGGGCCTTTTGTTTGCCTACGTCGAGGTCTACGTCAAGCTCAAGACCAAGTTCATGAGCGGCCTTTTCCAGGTGGTCTCGATGCTGCCGGTCGTCTCGCCGCCGTTTGTGCTCTCGCTTTCCATCATCATGCTGTTTGGCAAGTCGGGCATCATCACGCGCTACCTGCTGCAGCTCTACGACACCAACGTCTACGGCTTCTGGGGCATCTTTGTGGTCCAGACGCTCACGTTTTTCCCGGTGTGCTACATGATGCTCAAGGGCCTGCTCAAGAACATCGACCCCTCCCTTGAGGAGGCGGCGCGCGACATGGGCGCCTCTCGCTGGAAGGTCTTCACCAGCGTGACCCTGCCCTTGATCCTTCCTGGCCTGGGCAACGCCTTTTTGGTGACCTTCATCGAGTCCATCGCCGACTTTGCTAACCCCATGATCATCGGCGGCTCGTACGACACCCTGGCCACCACCATCTACCTGCAGATCACCGGCGCCTACGACAAGCAGGGCGCGGCCGCGATGGCAGTCGTTCTTCTCTGCATCACGCTGCTTATGTTCGTGGTCCAGAAGTACGTGCTTGAGGCCAAGTCCACGGCCACCCTCTCGGGCAAGGCCAGCCGCGCGCGCATGCTGATCACCGACAAGTCCGTGCGCGTCCCCCTGACCGTGCTGTGCTCCGCGATCGCCCTCTTTGTCGTCTTGATGTACATCTGCGTGCCCTTTGGCGCCCTGTTCAAGACCTGGGGCTACGACTTCACCTTGACCACCAAGTGGTTCGAGCAGGTCTTCACCAAGTACCACGGCCTCGAGGCCTTCCGCGACTCGTTTGTCCTGTCGCTTATCGCCAGCCCCATCACGGCCATCTTCTCGATGATCATCTCGTACCTGGTTGTTAAGCGCGACTTTAAGTCCAAGGGCTTCATCGAGGCCGTCTCGATGCTGGCTATGGCCGTGCCGGGCACCGTCTTGGGCGTGGGCTACATCCGCGGCTTCTCGGGCGGCCTGTTCCACACCGGCTTGCTTAAGGGCCTCTACGGCTCGGCGGCCATTCTCGTCATCGTCTTCATCGTGAGGTCCTTGCCCACCGGCACCCGCTCGGGCATCTCGGCGCTGCGCCAGATCGACAAGTCCATCGAGGAGTCGGCCTACGACATGGGCGCAGACAGCTTCACGGTCTTTCGCACGGTCACGTTGCCGCTGATCAAGGACTCGTTCTTCTCGGGCCTGGTCACCGCATTCGTGCGCTCCATCACCGCAATCTCGGCCATCATCTTGCTGGTAACGCCGCAGTTCTTCTTGATCACGGTGCAGATCAACGAGTTTGCCGAGAAGGGCAACTACGGCATCGCGTGCGCCTTCGCAACGATCCTTATCGCCATCACCTACGGCTCGGTTCTTCTTATGAACTTTGCCATCAAGCACTTTGGCACCAGCAAAAAGACCGTCTCTAAGGAGGACTAACCATGGCTAAAGAGAAAAAGGGCGTGCGCCTGGACCACATCTCCAAGATCTACCAGGACCCCAAAACCGGTAAAGACTTTTATGCCGTCCACGATGCCAACATCGACATCGCGCCCGGCGAGTTCGTGACGCTGCTGGGTCCTTCCGGCTGCGGCAAGACCACCATCTTGCGCATGATCGCCGGCTTCGAGTCCCCCGACGAGGGCGAGATCTACCTGGGCGGCGAGCCGATCAACGAGCTTACCCCCAACAAGCGCGACACCGCCATGGTCTTCCAGAGCTACGCCTTGTTGCCCCACTACAACATCTTTGACAACGTGGCCTACGGCTTGAAGCTGCGCAAGCTTCCCAAGGAGCAGATCGCCGAGAAGGTCCACGGCATCTTGGGCATGGTGGGCCTCGAGGGCATGGAAGACCGCATGACCAACCAGCTCTCGGGCGGCCAGCAGCAGCGCGTGGCCCTGGCCCGCGCCCTGGTGCTGGAGCCCGGTGTGCTGCTCTTCGACGAGCCGCTGTCAAACCTGGACGCCAAGCTGCGCGTCGACATGCGCAACGAGATCCGCCGCATCCAGCAGGAGGCCGGCATCACGGCCATCTACGTCACGCACGACCAGTCCGAGGCCATGGCCTTGTCCGATAACATCATCATCATGAAGAAGGGCCTGGTAGACCAGGTGGGCGACCCCCACACCGTCTACTATCACCCGGTGGACGAGTTCGTGGCCGACTTCATTGGCGAGTCGAACTTCCTGCGCGGCCCGCTGACCACCAAGGACGGTGAGCAGGGCGTGGCCACCGTCGAGGGGCACCCCGTCGAGGTCGCGCACGTGGGGCACCTGAACGTCGGCGACGATTGCGTGCTGGTACTGCGCCCCGAGTCTGCCGTGCTGGCCGACGAGGGCGTGCTGCCCTGCAAGGTCACGCTGTCGCGCTTCATGGGTCACTACCAGAACTACCAGGTCATGGTTGGCGACACGCTGGTCAAGATCCAGGACTTCAACCCCAAGAACCACAAGATCTACGACGTGGGCGACGAGGCCTTCGTGAAGTTTGGCCACGAGGACGTGCACGTGCTGTAGACACTGAGTAGGTCGACGGATCCCGCCGAGCCCCGTCGGAATTTGATTGTGCGCTCAAACAGTCCTGATTCGCATGGATGTGACATTAAGTCACGTCCGGCTCATGCGGAACTGCGCCACAATTAAATTCCGGCGGGGCCCTTTGGTTTGGGTACACGGAGCACTGTCGGGTGCAGTGGGCAACCCTAGATGATTGGATGGAATAATGGACGCAGAAGAGTACAGGCGGGCTGCTGGGTTTTGGAAGGACCGGGAGAGCGCCGCGATGCCGGTCGAGCAGCTCAAGGGGGCTGTTGAGGATTATCTTGCCGCCAACGCCGTGTGTGCCTTGGCGACCGGGACGGGCGATTTCGTGCGCTGCACGCCGTTGGAGTACAGCTATCATGACCAGGCGTTTTGGATCTTTAACGAGGGCGGCGAGAAGTTCGTTGGGCTCGAGAAGAACAAGCGCGTGAGCCTTGCCGTGTTTGAGAAGAACCCCGAGTTCGGCGAGCTCAAGAGCGTGCAGGTCATGGGTACGGCCGAGGTCGTTGAGACTATGAGCCCGCGCTACGTTGCCCATGCGCAGCACAAGAAGGTCCCTGTGGCGGCGTTGCAGAAGCTCGCGGACCAGGGACACCCCATGTACCTGCTGCGCATTGCCCCCACAAGGATGGACGTGCTTTTCTCGGCCTTCAAGAAGCAAGGTTTCGACAGCCGCCAAAAGCTGGAGCTCGACTGATAACCCCTCGACAAAGTAGGGGGGGTTGGACATGGATAACCGCATAGCGCCCGTTACGCCGGGGGAGCTTCTTACGACACCGAGGTCGCCAAGCCCGCTCTTGCAAGCGAGCTCGCAAAAATCCGCCCCTGGCCCGGGGTGGCCGCGGCCCTTTAGACGGCGGCGAGAAAATCCCTTTGACCAGGGGCGCGTTGCCCTTAGTGCGCGGCGAGAATGGCGTCGATGAGGGTCGCCACGCCGCGGTCGTTGTTTGACGGCACGCGATAGGTGGCGTGGGCCTCCATGTGCTTCTCGGCGTTGGCCACGATGAAGCTGTGGCCCGCCGCCTCAAGAAGCGGGATGTCGTTGTAGGTGTCGCCCACGGCGGCTACGTCGGCCATCGAGATGCCCAGCTTTTCGCACAGGTGCCCCACGCCCGAGCCCTTGCTCGTGCCCAGGTTCATGAAGTCGATCCACTCGCGCCCGGCATTGGTGACGTAAAGCTCATCGCTGTACGTGGGGCGGTAGTACTCGGCAAAGGCCTCCTCGGCGTCGTAGGCCGGGAAGAACAGGGAGTACTTGTTGCAGCGCTCGTCGATGGTGTCGAAGCTCTCGACGTAGCGGATGTCCTTGTAGTACTTGGAGAGCTCCTTTTCGTAGCCGCGGTCGCGCCCAAGGACCGTCGCGTGGTCGAAGCAGCACATGGTGGGCACGCAGCGCGCATCGGTGCTGGATTGTGCCAGGCCGCGGTGCCAGACTGCCGGGTCGATAAGGTCCTCGAAGACCGTCTGGTGGCGATACATCGCAAAGGCCCCGTTGTCGGCGCACAGGCCAATGCGGTCCATGTTGTCCTCAAACATCAGGGCAAGCGTGGGCCAGGGCCGTCCGCTGGCGGCGCAAAAGACGACCCCCGCCTCGTCCAGGGCGCGGATCTTCTCGGCCATGTGGGGCGGCTGGGTGCCGTCGCTGGCCAAGAGGGTGAGGTCCATGTCAACGGCCAGCAGCTTGATGCTGCCCAGGTCGGGATCTTGCGTGTAGTCGAGCATGTGACTCCTTGGTGTTCTTGGTTCGATCATTGATGCAATAGCGGCGAGAAGGGAGCGCGAATGTTAGCCCGCAAACCCCACGTCGGGCAGGAGGTCGCCGCCATCGGCCGCCGCGGTGGCCAGTCGGTCGCAGCGCTCGTTCTCGGCGTGCCCCGCATGTCCCTTGACCCAGTGCCAGGTGACGTCGTGGGGCTCGGCCGCCGCGATCAGGCGCTTCCACAAATCGACGTTCTTGACCGGCTTCTTGCCGGCCGTCTGCCAGCCTCGGCGCAGCCAGCCCTCGATCCAGTGCTGCTTGAAGGCGTTGCAGACGTACTGCGAGTCGGTGTGGAAGTCCACGCGGCAGGGGCGGCGAAGCGCCTCCAACGCCACGATGGCGCCGAGAAGCTCCATGCGGTTGTTGGTGGTCTTGGCGTATCCCTGCGAGAACTCGCGCTCGTGCACGCCGCCGTTGGGGTCGGTGTAGCGCACGACGGCGCCGTAACCGCCGGGGCCTGGGTTGCCGCGCGACGAGCCGTCAGACCAGGCCTCGACGTGCATCGTGGGTGCGCCGGGGGCGACGCGCGGGGCCGGCATGGCCGCAGGCGCAGCCGCCGCCTCGCGGATCTTCTCGGCGTTGGCCTGCGAAAAGTCGTCCCAGCCCGCCATTACTTGGCCTCCGCCCAGTTGGAGCCAAAGCTCACCTCGGCGATGAGGGGCACCTTGAGGGTCGCCACGCCCTCCATGGTCTCGCGCACGAGCTGGCTTGCGGCCTCGATCTCGCCTGCGGGGACCTCGAGGTCCAACTCGTCGTGGATCTGCAGGATGAGCTTGGAGCGCAGACCCTCCTCGCGCAGGCGCCGCTCGACCTCGATCATCGCGATCTTGATGATGTCGGCGGCCGACCCCTGCATGGGGTGGTTCATGGCCGTGCGCTCGCCAAAGGCGATGAGCTGCTTGTTCTTTTGCGCGAACTCGCGGATGTGGCGCTTGCGGCCGTACATGGTGACGGCCCAGCCACGCTCGTGGGCCAGGCGCACCGACTCGTCAAGGTAGGCTCGCACGCCGGGGTAGGCGTCGAAGTAACGGTCGATCATGGCCTGGGCCTCGCCGCGGCTGATCTTTAGCGACGAGGCCAGGCCAAAGGCCTGCTGGCCGTAGACGATGCCGAAGTTGACCGCCTTGGCGCGGCTGCGTAGCTGCGGGGTGACCTCGTCGATCCCAACGCCAAAGACGCGCGCGGCGGTGGCGGCGTGGAAATCTGCGCCCGAGTTGAAGGACGCGACCAGGTGCTCGTCGCCCGAGAGATGGGCCAAGAGACGCAGCTCGATCTGGGAGTAGTCGCAGGCGAGAAACACGCTGCCCTCGGGCACCGTGAAGGCCTGGCGCACGCGGTGGCCCAGCTCGGAGCGGGTGGGGATGTTCTGCAGGTTGGGGTCAGAGCTGGAAAGGCGCCCGGTTGCGGCCACGGTCTGGTTCAAGGTCGTGTGGATGCGGCCGTCGTTCTTGACCAGGGCGGGCAGGGCGTCCAGGTAGGTCGAGCGAATCTTGGCGCGCTCGCGGTACTCAAGGACCTCGGCCACCAGCGGGTAGCTCTGGGCCAGGTCTGCCAGGACCTTTGCGTTGGTCGAGTAGAAGCCGCGCTTGGTGCGCTTGAGGCCCTGGGTGGGAAGGCCCAGCACCTCAAAGAGGATGTGCGAGAGCTGCTGCGGCGAGTCCAGGTTGAACTTCTCGCCGGCCGCCTCGTGAATCTTCTCGACCATGGCGTCGATCTCTTGGCCCAACTGGGCCGATTGGGTGGCGAGAACCGCGGTGTCGACGCCCAGGCCCTCGCGCTCCATGGCGGACAGGACGGGCAGCAGGGGCATCTCGATGTCAGTGAAGAGCTTGGCCGAGCCGTCGACCTCGAGCTTGGCCGCCAAGGGCTCCACGAGCTGGCGGCCGATGGTGGCCGCGATGGCGGCGCCAGGTAGGGCATCGGTTGGCTCGGGGGCAACGAAGCCCAGGTAGATAGGTGCAAGCTGGATGGCCGCAAAGTCGCCGCGGTCGCTTTCCAGAAGGTAGGCCGCCACGCCGGTGTCAAAGATGCGCGCCGGGTCGACGTCTGCGCACGAGAAGGACTCGGGCTGGCTGGAGTCTGCCGGGCTCAAGGTGTGGAGAAGGGCCTTGACGTCTTGGGAGGCCACCTTGCCCTCGGCAAAGAGGGTCTTGAGCGCCGCGTCGGCGGCGGCACCCTCAAAGCGGCAGAGCGCCGCCGAGGTGGAGGCCCACAGGATGTGCGTGAGACCAAAGAGGGCCCCGTCGGCGCGGTCGTCGGCAGCCACGCAACCCACCCACTCGTCG
This sequence comes from Bacteroidaceae bacterium, assembly GCA_963658035.1. Taxonomy (GTDB): domain Bacteria; phylum Actinomycetota; class Coriobacteriia; order Coriobacteriales; family Atopobiaceae; genus Paratractidigestivibacter. Next base: position 884 of record CAVKOL010000067.1, on the reverse strand, counting down.
CGGCCGATTGCGCTTGCCAGCTCGGCCAGGGCGCCGTCGCCCTCAAGGACGGGCTGCGACTCAAACGAGCCGCAGGCTACGGGCTCGGCGCCCGCCTCGGTCTTCTCGCCGTCTTGCGTGGGCGCTGCCACAGCCGCCGCCTTGGGGGCCGCAGCCGCCGCGACGCCCGCCGGCAGCTCCTTGCCGCTCAGCTTGACCAGGCGGCCCGTCATGCCGGTGAAGCCCAGCGCGCTAAAAGCGGCCACGACAGTTGCCGGGTCGAAGGTGGGAAACTTGGCGTCGGCCAGGTCGATGTCGATCGGGGCGTCGGTGCGGATCGTGGCCACCTTGCGCGAGAGCAGGGCGTCCTCTTTGTGGGCACGCAGGTTCTCGCCCATCTTGCCCTTGACCTCATCGGCGTGGGCCAGCACCTGGTCAAGGTCGCCGTACTGCACGATCAAGGCCGCGGCCTTCTTGGGGCCGATGCCCGGAACGCCCGGGATGTTGTCCGAGGAGTCGCCCTTAAGGCCGTAGAAATCGGGCACCAGCTGGGGCGTGATGCCGTGGTAGAGGTCGTCGACGCTCTCGGGCGTCATGATGGTGACGTCAGAGACGCCCTTCTTGGTCGAGACGATCTTCACGTGCTCGGTTGCCAGCTGGTACATGTCGCGGTCGCCGGTGAAGAGCAGCATCTCGTAGCCTGCGGCCTCGCCGCGGCGGGCCAGGGTGCCCAAGATGTCGTCGCCTTCCCAGCCCTCAAGCTCGCAGACGGGCACGTCCAGGGCGCCGAGAAGCTCCTTTACCATGGGAAACTGCTCGTGCAGGGCCGGGTCCATGGGCGGGCGCTGGGCCTTGTACTGGGGCAGCATCTCCATGCGCACGCGCGGCTTGCCCTTGTCAAAGGC
>CAVKOL010000066.1:0-13021 GCA_963658035.1 Bacteroidaceae bacterium | reverse complement strand
CATTCACTGGCAGATAGCCTAAAGGAGGCTCCCATGGACATCACCATCTGCGACGGCAATCTCAGCGTTGGCCTTACCGGCGAGGGCGGCTCGCTCACCTCAATCAAGCGCGACGGCACCGAGTACCTTTGGCAGGCAGACCCCGCCGTTTGGTCGGGCCAGGCGCCGATCTGCTTTCCCGTGTGCGGCGGCCTGCGCGACGGCGAGGCCGTGACCGCCTCGGGCAAGAAGGTCAAGCTCGCGCGCCATGGCTTTGCCCGCAGCAGCACCTTTGACCTGGTCGAATCCAGCGAGACGAGCGCGACCTACCGCCTGGCCAGCTCCGAGGCCACCCTGGCCCAGTACCCCTTTGACTTCACCCTGGACGCCAGCTACGCCGTGGCCGACGGCCGCCTGAGCGTGACCTACAGTGTCACCAACACCGGCAACGAGGACATGCCCTTCTTCATCGGCGGCCACCCGGGCTTTCGTTGCCCCATCGCCGACGGCGAGTCCTACGACGACTACCTGGTGCGCTTTGAGAAGCCCGAGACCTCGACCCTGTGCCGCGCCGTGCCCTCGACCGGCCTGATCGACGTCGAGGACCGCGAGGAGGCCCCCACCGCGGGCACCGACGTGCTGCCCATCACCCACGGCCTCTTTGACTTTGCCGAGAAGATCTACGACGTGCTCGAGTCGCGCTCGGCCACCCTTACCAACCAGGCCGGCGACCGCGGCGTGCGCCTTGAGTTCTCAGACTTCGACTACCTCATCGTGTGGAGCAAGCCCGCGGGCGACTTTGTGGCCATCGAGCCCTGGGGCGGCCTGTCTACCTGCTCGGACGAGGACGACGTGCTTGAGCACAAGCGCGGCTGCATCGTGGCGGCGCCTGGTCAGACCGTGATCCGCAGCTTCACCGTCGAGCCGTTCTAGACGACCCCGGCGGCGGCCCGGCACCCCGGCCGACACCCCCAGCCCGCCAACGGCGGCGAGAGGCCCAGCCCTTCTCGCCGCCGCTTTTTATGCCGGCACCGGAACCACGGCGTCCAGGCAAAACACGTCGCCGGCCGCGCGGCAGGTCATCGTGCCACCCGCCGCCTCGACGATCATCCGCATGCTGCGGGTGCCAAAACCGTGGTTGACCTCGTCGCCCTTTGACGTGCACGGCAGGCCGTCGGGCCCCAGGCGCAAGTCGCCGTCAAAGTGGTTCTCGATGTGGACCAGGGCCATGTCGCCCTGGCGGCGCACCACCAGGCCAATGCTTCGGCGCTCGGGGTCGTCCAGGCGCTCGACCGCCTCGATGGCGTTGTCCAGCGCGTTTCCAAAAAACGAGTACAGGTCGGCCGCGGCGGCAAAGCCCAGTGCCGTCCCGTCGGCGATACACGACAAGGTGATCGCATGCTTCTCGCAGTAGAGGCTCTTCTCGGTCAAGATCGTGTCCAGGGCCGGGTTTCCGCTCTTGACCACGCAGTCGTAGACGTCGACCTCGTGCGTGAGGTCGTCCAAAACGCGCTGGTCAACCACCGCGCCTCCCGCCGCCAGCTCGCGGATCTGGTGCTTGAGGTCGTGCGCCTTGAGGTTGATGGCCTCGATGTTCTCGCGGCGCATCTCGTACTGGCGGGCCTCGGCGGCGCGCATGCGCTCGACGGCCGCCATGTTCATCTGCAGCCGGCGGTTGTAGACGATCTCGAACATCGAGTACATCACGTAGACGCAGATCAGCAGGTAGACGACGTTTAGCGTGTTTGTGTCGTAGGCGGGAAGCCCCAACTCTGGCACGCTAACGTCTTTGACCACCAGGTCCAAGACCATGTTGAACACCACGGCGCAGGCGGCCACCAGCACCATCACGGGGTCGCCGATCTGCAGAAGCCCGTTTTTCTCCACGCGCTTGACCAGGGCAAAGTAGGCCACTAAATAGACCGCGGCAGTGATCGCCCAGCAACGCACCGAAGCCTCCACAACGGGAGGCGGATACGCGTCAAGGGGATAAAACAGCGAGAAGACCCTCTCGACGGCCGACGCCAAGTTCTCAAGCGAGTAGCCCAACGAACAGCAAAAGACCGAGGTCAAGAAGGGGCACTCGACTACCAGGCGCTGGATAAGCACCGCCACCGCCAGCTCGACCACAAAGGTGAGGACGGCCGTGACCAGCGACAAGTCGTTGGTAAGCGCGGGAAAGACCGAGAAGCCCGCCAGGTACGGCAAGACGACGCAGCCCGCCACGATCAGGGCCGCCAAGACGCCCCGCGCCCGGCCGCCGCGCCGGGGCAGGGTGCGCGAGATGAGCCACACCGCCGCCGCGAACTTAAGGATCGAGTACGCCGAGAGAAGTGGCGCCTCGTACGTGAGCCCCGCAAGCCCCATCAGATGCTCCCGCCCAAAAAGCCCACGATGGTGGCCGTGGCCTCGCGCTTTCGCGACCGGCTGAGGTACAAGACCGTCCCCGAGTAGGTGCGCAGCTCGCCCGCGCGCATCGAGCGGATGTGGTTCATGTTGACCATACAGCTGTTGGAGATGCGCACGAAGGGGCCGCCGGCGACCTCCTCTTCAAAGGCCTTGAGGCTGCCGTAGGAGACCAGCGGCTCCTGCCCGCCCAACAGGTGAAAGGTCACGTCGTGGCGGTTGACCTCGACGTACTCGATGTCGGCCACGGGCACGACGCGCATCCCGCCGTCGCGCGTGTTGACGACCACTGCCGAGCGCGCGTTTCTCCGTACCTTACGCATGGCCTTGTCCATGCGCATGCGAAAGTCCGAGTAGCCAATGGGCTTGACGATGAAGTCCAGCGCGTCGACCTCGTAGCCGCGCACGGCGTACTGGGCCAGGTTGGTCACAAAGATCAGCGGCGTCTCCTGGTCGTAGGTGCGCATGAGCTGCGCGGCCTCCATACCGTTGATGCCCGGCATCTGGATGTCCATGAAGACCAGGTCAAAGCGGCAGTGCGACAGCTCGAACTCCATGGCGTTGGTAAAGCGCGCGACGGTGAGGTCGAGGTTCTTCTCGGCTGCGTAACGTTGGACAAACGAGGCGAGGGCGTCGGCCGCGGCGGCCTCGTCCTCGACGATTGCGATATGGGGCATGTCTCCTCCTCTTCCTGCACTTGATGGTAGCAGGCGCGGGCGCGCGGGCGCGACGCTGCGGCGGGCAAACGGGTGGGCGGCGCGTTTGGGAACGCCGGGGTGCAAACCGTGCGGCGCAAGCGACCAACCGTGCGGGGACTCTGCCAGCTGGCGGGCGCCCAGCTTAAATCGAGGTAAAAGGCGGGGCGAGAAACCCGCTGGGAAGAGACAAGGAGAAGCACATGAGAGACCTGACACGCAGGGGTTTTGTCGCCGGAACGGCCGTTGCGGCCGGCCTGGCCGGACTCGCGGGGTGCTCGGGCGCCAGCACGGCGTCGTCGAGCAGCACGACCGACCCGCTGGCCGCCCCCGCAGCCGACAAGTACCCCATCGAGCCCGATAAAGAGAGCACCGAGGCCAAGTGGACCAGCGAGGAGACCCGCGACGGCTGGACCCGCGTCACCAACCCCGACGGCGGCGCCGAGCTGGGCGTCATGGACACCTCCCGCATCATCCAGGTGGACGGCTACGCCTTCCGCGACATGAACGGCGACGGCAAGCTGGACCTTTACGAGGACTGGCGCCAAAGCGACGCCGACCGCGCCAAGAACCTGGCAGACCAGCTGTCCGTCGACGAGATCATCCCCTTGATGTGGCACAACGGCTTGAACGACACCAACACGCCGCTTTCTGACGAGTCGACCGCCACTTTGAAGGAGGGCCTGCGCGCCGGCGTCTCTCGCGCAAGCGCCAACAGCGAGAACTACGCCACCGCCATCAACTGGATGAACGCGGTCCAGGAGTGGTGCGAGAAGAACGACCCGCATGGCATCCCCTACATGAACTCCACCGACCCCTACCAGCTCTACGACATCCCCGACAACCACTGCCTGGTGGCGAGCTTCGACACCGAGCTGTGGAAGAAGTCCGGCCACTTCACCGGCCGCGCCTGGCGAGCCACCGGCGCCCGTGTGAACCTGGGCCCGCAGGTGGATATTGGCACCAACATCATCTGGACGCGCCTGGGCGGCTCGATCTGCGAGGACCCGGCGGCCAACCGCGACCTGGCCAAGTACTTTGGCGGCGGCATGCAGTCTACCTGGGAAGACGACGACTGCACCAAGGACAGCGGCTGGGGCAAGGACTCCGTTGCCGTCATGTTCAAGCACTACGTGGGCGCCGGCGCCGTCGAGGGCGGCCGCAACGACCACAACGACGCCGGTAAGTACGACGTCTTCCCCGGCGACAACTTCAACGCGCACCTCATCCCCTTCCTGGACGGCGGCCTGCACCTCGAGTCCACGACCGGCCAGATGGCCGCGGTCATGCCCAACTACGGCATCGCCTACACCGACGACGAGTCCCTGGGCCCCATCTGGGGCGGCGCCTACAACAAGCGAAACCTTGGCATCCTGAGAAACGCCGGCTGGGACGGTATGGTCACCACCGACTGGCAGATCCTTCGCGCAACCGACTACGGCAACCGCGCCCACGGCGTGCAGGACATGACCGAGGCCGAGCGCTTTGACAAGCTGCTTGAAGCCACCGTCGACCAGGTGGGCGGCGACTGGGCGCCCGAGATCGGCCTTGAAGGCTACAAGCTCTACGAGAAGGAGCACGGCACCGACGAGGCCCTGGCCCGCGTGCGCGACTCGGCACGGCGCATCTTCACCGTCATGAACCAGGTCCAGCTCTTCGATAACCCCTACTCCGACCGCTCTTACGCCAAGGAGGTCCTAAACGACGAGGCCGCCCTGGAGTTTGGCCAGGAGTGCTCCAACAAGTCGATTGTCATGCTCAAGAACGCGGGCAACGTCATCTCTAAGGCGGGCATCACCGGCAAGCCCAAGTGCTACATCCCGCAGAAGTTCACCGGGGCGAGCATGTTTGGCGGCGGCACCTCGGGCTTCTCGCTGGCCGTTGACGAGGACCTGGCAAACGAGCTGTTTGACGTGGTGACCGACACGATCGGCGAGCCCACGGGCGTGGCCTCGGCCGGCTTTGGCCCCAACGCCTCTACCGAGGTGTCCAGCGACCCCGTCTACCAGGAGAGCGACTGCACCCGCGCCGGCGCCGACCAGCTGGCCGACTGCCAGTACGCCGTCGTTCTTATCGCCTCGCCCGACACGGGCGCCGGCGAGGGCGGCGGCGGGATGTTTGGCTCGTCCACCGAGGAGACGCCCGAGGACCAGAAGTATCTGCCCATCTCGCTGCAGTACCGCCCCTACACGGCCACGAACGCCCGCGACCCCTCGCTTGCCGGCGACGTGGTGAACGGCGTCAAGGAGAACCGCAGCTACAAGGGCCGCACCATCACCGCCTCCAACGAGAGCGACCTTGACCTGGTGCTCAATACCCGCGCCGCGCTGCCCGAGGGCGCCAAGCTCATCGTGATCGTCGAGGGCACCAACAACGCCCAGTGCTTCCACGAGTTCGAGTCGGCCGCCGACGTCATCTTGTGGTCGTGGGCCAGCTCGGGCCGCAGCTTTGGCCCCGCATACGGCCGCATCCTTAAGGGCGAGGTCGAGCCGAGCGCCCTTCTCCCCTGCCAGATGCCCAAGGACATGGAGGAGATCGAGGCCCAGCTTGAGGACGTGCCGCGCGACGTCACATGCTACACCGACTCGGCGGGCAACGTCTACGACTTTGGCTTTGGCCTTAACTGGTCGGGCGTCATCGAGGACGAGCGCACCAAGCAGTACAAGGTCGCGCCGCTGACCGAGCCCGAGACCGAGGTCAAGCCGGGCGACTGGAAGTAGGTCGCGCGGGGCTGCGGCTCCGCGGTGCCGAGCGCCTGCCGTGCCGCGCGCCTGCAAGCCCCTGACCTGCACTTTATTGCCAGACGATTCCCCTTTCACACGCGCCGCCCCCGACTCTTCCCCGGGGGCGGCGCTTTTCGTGCACCGTCCAGCCCACCCGCGCGGTCCAAATCCCCTCTCCCGCGGCGCAGTTTTCAGGTTATTTTGAGCCACGCGGCGCAGGCGGCGGCCCGCCACGGGGCCGCGGGGTCCTTCTCGCCAAGCCGGCCCTGGCCCACAATCTAAGCCAGAAGGAGGGACAACGGCCAAGACGAGCCGTTTGCCCTGCTCACAAACGTAGAGCACGAAGGAAAGGAGCTCGTCATGAAGAAAAGAATCTTATCCCTTCTCACCTGCGCCTTGTGCGCGCTCGCGATGTGCCTGGCGGTTGTTGGCTGCTCGGGCGGCACAGGCGGCGCGGCGGCCGCCAAGGACGCCAACATGGTGGGTTACTGGGAGCTCACCAGCGGCAAGTCCGAAGGCGAGGAGCTCACCGAGGACGACGTCAAGTTCATGGCCGACCTAGGCGTCAGCTTCATCCTGTACCTGGGCGACGACGGCTCGGCCACCATTGACCTCTTTGGCGCCGTCGAGGACCTGACCTGGGACAAGGCCAACGCCACCATGAGCTACGGCGGCGAGAAGGGCACGCTTGAGCTTTCTGGCGACACCTTGACCTACGCGGCCGACAGCGGCACCTTCATCTTCAAGAAGGGCGACGACAGCCTGGCCGACAAGATCGAGAAGGACCGCAAGGCCCAGGCGACCGGCGACGAGGGCGAGGGCATCGTCGACGGCACCGACACCGGCGCGACCAGCACCCCCATTGACCCCGCCGTCAACATCGCCGACGACGGCTACGTCTCGATCGACGCCACGGCAAAGGCCACAGACGACTGGGGCCAGGCAGGTATCATGCTGACCATCACCAACAACAGCGACAAGAAGCTGGGCATCTATCCCCCCGACGGCTCCTGCGCGGTGGACGGCGTCATGCAGGACTGCTACTTCTCCGCGACGGTACTGCCCGGCGCCACGGCCTACGAGTTCTGCGCCTTTAACGACCTGGAGTCCCTGGACGACGTCAAGAACATCCAGCTTGAGCTGCTTGTTTACGACACCGAGACCTACGAGACCCTCAACACCTACTCCGTCACGATCCCGTAGCGGGCAGGCAGGCGGCAAGGCGGCGAGAAGTTCGCGGCGGCCGGGGAGCGACTCCCCCGGCCGCCCCTTTCGTTGACGGGACCTAAATCGCAAATTCTCACTTGATTGAAACGCTTTATCTGCGATTTAGGTCCCACCATCGTTTAGCGGTACAGAGAAGACCCCCTGGACGGGGAGGAGGAAGGTCCGGGGGTCGTGGGAAGATCTATGCGGTTGGGGCGTCGGCGGGGCTACTCGGCGTCGGCGTCGTCGGGCTCGTCCGCGTCGTCATCGTCGGGGTCGGCGATGACTTCCTCGGCGGGGGCTGCGGCACTTGCGGCCTGGGCCTTCTTCGCGGAGGCCTTGGCGGGCGCAGCGCTCGTCTCGCCGCCGTCGTCGGTCTCCATGCCCTCGCGGAAGTTCTTGACGGTCTTGCCCACGGCGCTTCCAAGCTTGGGCAGATTCTTCGGGCCAAACAGAACAAGGGCGACCGCCAAAATAACAATCAACTCGGGAGCGCCAAGACCTAAAACCATACGAGCCTCCAAAACACGTTTCGCCCAACCTCCATCGCTGAGCTTCTCGCTTATCCTAAGCCCGCCTGCGCAATAGGTAAAATACATGTTTTCAAGGTATGCCATCTAATTCTTGTATGCCACACCGCCACAAAAAGCCGCCCGGGCCCGCTCCACGCGAGAAACCCGGGCGGCAGGAAAGCCATCGGCCCTTACAAATCCCCCTGCCCCAGCGCCTTGAACCCGGCGCCCTCAAGGGTCCACACGGCCTTGGCCGCGGCGGCCGCGTCGGCCACCTTAAGCGCCATGACGGCGTTGTCGCCCTGGTGAGAGAAGCAGTAACCGTACTCGATGTTGACGTCCAGGCTGTCCAGCGCCTCAAGCAGCTCGGCCATGCCGCCGGGGCGGTCGGGCACCGCGATGGCCGCGATCTTGGTCGTCGTGGCCGAGTAGCCGGCCGCGTCAAGCGCCGCGCGCGCCGCCGCCGAGTCGGCGCAGATGATGCGCACCAGGCCGTAGTCGGTGGTGTCGGCGATGGACAGGGCGCTCATGTTGACACCGGCGTCGGCCATGGTGCGGGCCAGGGCCGCCAACCTGCCCTTGTCGTTCTCAAGAAAGACCGTGATTTGATCGATCATGTTAGAGCTCCTTTCGCAGGTCGATGACGCGCTTTGCCTTGCCTTCACTTCTGGGGATGCTCTTGGGCTCGACGAGCCTCACCTTGATGCCCACCGAAAGCGCCTTCTTGAGCTCAGAAGAAATCTCCTTTTGCAGGCGCTCCACCGCGGCCACCGAGTCAAAGTCAAAGCCGGGGTTGACCTCGGCCTTCAAGGTCACGATGTCAAGCGAGCGGTGATCGGTGTCGACCTCGATCTGGTACCAGCTGGACACCTGGTCGAAGGTCTTCATGACGTCCTCGATCTGGCTGGGGAAGACGTTGACGCCGCGGATGATCAGCATGTCGTCGGTGCGCCCGTGCAGGCGGTCGATGCGACGGTGCGTGCAGCCGCAGGGGCACTCGCCGGGGATGATGCGGGTGATGTCGCGGGTGCGGTAGCGCACGACGGGCGACGCCTCGCGGTCGACGGTGGTCAAGACCAGCTCGCCCCACTCGCCGTCGGGCAAAACCTCGCCCGTCTCGGGGTTGATGATCTCGGGGTAGAAGTGGTCCTCGGCCAGGTGCAGGCCGTTTTGCTCCCAGCACTCGTTGGCCACGCCCGGGCCCATGGTCTCGGTCAGACCGTAGATGTCCAGGACCTTGTAGCCCAGCTTGCGCTCCAGGTCGGCGCGGAAGTTGTCGCTAAAGGGCTCGGCGCCGTGGATGCCGGCGCGCAGGTGGAAGTCGCGCGCGGGGTCCAGGCCCATCTCGATGGCGGTGTCGGCGATGTGCATGGCGTAGGACGGCGTGCAGCACAGGATCGTCGAGCCCATCTCGCGCAGGACGCGGATCTGGCGCTCGGTGTTGCCGGCCGAGATGGGAATCACGGTCGAGTCCATCCAGTGGCTGCCGTAGTGCGCGCCCAGGCCGCCGGTGAACAGGCCGTAGCCGTAGGCGATCTGCACGACGTCGTTCTCGTCTCCGCCCGCAAAGATAATGCCACGAGCAAAGCACTCGCCCCAAATGTCCAGGTCATGCTTGGTGTAGGCGCCCACCGTGGCCACGCCCGTGGTACCCGAGGACATGTGGATCTCTTTGACGTCCTTCAAGGGCACGGCCAGCATTCCGTAGGGGTAGGCGTCGCGCAGGTCCTGCTTTTGGACAAAGGGGGCGCGGGCCAGGTCATCCAGCGACGTCACCGAGTAAGGGTCGAAGCCCGCCTCGTCGAAGCTGTGCTTGTAGAACGGGATGTTCTCGTAGCAGTCGATGACGGTCTTCTTGATGCCCTCGAGCTGGATGTTCTCTATCTCTTGGTGCGGCGCGTGCAGGATCTCTTGCGTTTTTCCCATCGTGTCCCCTTCTATCTTGGAAAGCGCGGCGGCGAGAAGATCGCCGCGCCCCTTTTCGCGATGAGGAAGAGAATATCCTACCTAGCGCCCGCGGGCCTCCTCCAAACGACGGACGGCCTCTGTCACTTTGCCAATGGCCTCGTGCACGCGGTCGGCCGCGTCGCTCATGTCCTTTTGGACCAAGATGTCGGCCAGTGCGTTGTCAAAGGCGATGTCGAAGACCGCGTTGACGGCCGAGACGTTTGCGTTGAGATGGGCCAGCTCGCGGACGTCGGCCAGCTCGGACGAGAAGTTCATGATCTCTTGGCGCGCGGTGGCCAGGGCGTGGTTGGCGTCGCCCAGGCGCGAGTGCTTGACCACGCTGGTGATAAAGCCGCCGCCCAGGATGTCGACGATGCCCCAGCGCTGCGCGGAATCCAGCGAGTCGGCGGCGTCATAGAGGGCCTCCAAGGCCCGACGACCTGCGGCGATGGCCTCGTCGATCTCTTTGTTGCGGTCGTACATGGTCTTCTCCCCCTTTGGGCGGGCGGCACGGGGCGTGCGGGCGCTTCTCAGTATAAGGTGCGGCGGCAAAATAGGCCACGCGAGGAAGCGGGCGGGGCAATGTGGGCGCAAGTGCGACTTCTTCCACTTTAAATCTGGGTTTGGTGAGTAGCAAAAGGTTTGGCGGCGACGTTTGCCCAGTTGGCGAGAGGTGCAGCGGGCTTGGCTACTCGGCGAAGTCGATTTTAAAGTGGAAGAAGTCGCGCTTAGTGATTCGGCGACGATTTGGAGCGCTTCAAACGCGCCTCGCGCAAGCCCCGCCCCGCACGCGCCCTAAACCAGCTCGACACAGCCCTTTTACATCACTGGTTGGAAAACAACCGTGCCCGCGGGCCGCGCAAGGGCGATAATGGCGAAGTTGTTCGCAAACGCAGCCGGGCAAGACGGGAGTCCGGCAAACAAAGGAGAAGGTGCCCTATGCTTAGAATCGGATTGCTCACCAGCGGCGGAGACTGCCAGGCCCTCAACGCCACCATGCGCGGCATCGTCAAGACCCTCCTGCACAACTCAAAGGAGAAGGTCGAGATCTACGGCTTCGAGGACGGCTACCAGGGCCTCATTTACGGCCGCTACCGCCAGATGACCGGCCAGGACTTCTCGGGCGTCCTCACCAAGGGCGGCACCATCCTGGGCACCTCGCGCACCCCCTTCAAGCTCCTTGACACCCCCGAGGCCGACGGCGTCGAGAAGGTCCCGGCCATGATCGGCACCTACAAGAAGCTCAAGCTCGACTGCCTGTTTATGCTGGGCGGCAACGGCTCGACCAAGACGGCCAACCGCCTGCGCGAGGAGGGCCTAAACATCATCGCCCTGCCCAAGACCATCGACAACGACACCTACGGCACCGACATGACCTTTGGCTTCACCAGCGCCATCGACGTCGCCACCCGCTGCATCGACGACATCCACACCACGGCCTCCAGCCACGGCCGCGTCTTTGTCATCGAGATCATGGGCCACAAGGTGGGCTGGATCCCCCTGTACGCCGGCGTCGCCGGCGGCGCCGACGTCATCTTGATCCCCGAGATCCCCTACGACATGGACAACGTCGTGAAGGCCATCGAGGCCCGAGACAAGAACGGCGGCCGCTTCTCGGTTGTCGTCGTGGCCGAGGGCGCCATCTCTAAGGAAGAGGCGGCCATGAAGAAGAAGGCCTACAAGGCCAAGGTCGCCGCCCGCGTGAAGCCCTCCGTTGCCTACGACATCGCCGAAGAGATCGCCGCCCGCACCGGCCGCGAGATCCGCGTTGCCGTCCCCGGCCACACCCAGCGCGGCGGCGTGCCCGACGCTCAGGACCGCATCTTTGCCACCCAGTGCGGCGTCGAGGCCGCCCGTGGCTGCCTGGAGGGCCAGTACGGCTACATGATTGCCCAGAAGAACGGCCAGATGGTCCGCGTGCCGCTTGAGGACGTGGCCGGCAAGCTCAAGTACGTCGACCCCAACAGCGACCTCGTGCGCGAGGCCAAGCTCTTGGGCATCAGTTTCGGCGACGAGTAGCGGCGGGCGCACGCGATGCTCTCCGAGTGGTTCTCCGACTTCTGCGCGGCTGTGGCCGCATGGGACGACCAGGCCATCTTCCTGCGGCTTCTTCTCGCCACCTTGGTCGGCGTCGTCATTGGACTTGACCGCGAGTACCGCAACAAGGGCGCCGGCATCAAGACCCACGTCCTGGTGTGCCTGGGCTCGGCCATGACCATGATCGTGGCCGAGTACGTGGCCATGACCTTCCCCGAGGCCCGCGGCGACGTCAACCGCATTGGCGCGCAGGTCGTTTCGGGCGTGGGCTTCTTGGGCGTGGGCACGATCATCGTCACGCACCGCAACGAGGTGCGCGGATTAACGACGGCGGCTGGCCTTTGGGCCTGCGCCTGCATTGGCTTGGCCGTGGGCATTGGCTTTGTCGAGGCCGCGTTGATCGCGATGCTCTTTGTGGTGCTCACCTTCTGGGCGCTGCGGGGGCTGGACAAGTGGCTGCACGACAACGCGAAGACCTTCGACTTGTACGTCGAGCTGGAAAGCCACGGAGACGTGAAGGAGCTTTTGAAGAAGCTGCACGCCTGGGAGTGCGAGTACTCGGATTTCACGTTGACCAAGGGGCTTTCGGGCACGCAGAACTGCGCCGTCACGGTGACCATCACGCTGCGCCAGCCGGGCCGCAAGCAGGCCTTTATTGACGCGATCCAGCTGCTGGACTTTGTGAGTTACTGCGACGAGCTGTAGGGTTTTGTTTGGGTTTGAAATTGGGTTTGTACTTGGGTTTGGGAGAAGTTCATGATTGGTGACCTGGGGTTTTCTTGCACGGCGGGCGCGTTGGGCACAGACGAGCAGCGCCATGCGGCGTTGATGGGCGTGGCCGAGTGCGTGCTGGGACAGATCGACCGCCCCTACCCCTGCGCGCAGCGCCAGAACCTCACCGGGCCAGACGAGCTTGAGCTTCCCATCGATCGCTTCCCGGTTTTCTACGGCTCGTTTGACTGGCACTCGTGCGTGCACTCGCACTGGACGCTGGTACGCATGCTGAGCTGCGGCGCGTTTGACGCGGCGGACGGCGGAGCGGGCACCGACGCCGGCCTTGAGGCCCGGGTGGTAGCCCAACTGGAGAAGAGCTTTGCGGCCGATGCCTTGGCGGCAGAGGCTCGCAACTGGGCGGAAAAGATTCCCGCCTGGGAGGAGAAACCCTACGGGTGGACCTGGCTTTTGGCTCTTGACCAGGAGCTGGGGCGCTTGGCGGCCGAGGACGGGACGTGGGCCGGCGCCGCGGCCGGCTGGCGCGAGGCCCTGCAGCCCATGCGCGACGTTATGTACCAGCGCGTTTGTGACTGGATCGGTGGGCTTTCGCTTGCCGCGCGCACGGGCACGCACTCCGATACCGCGTGGAACCTGGCGATGACGTTCGACTACGCCAAGGCCACCTGTGACCTGCAGCTGGTTGACGCGGCGCGCGAGGCTGCTGTGCGCCTGTTTGGGCACGACGTGGCCGCCCCGGTGGCCTACGAGCCCAACGCCGACACGTTTACCTCGGCGGTATTGA
>CAVKOL010000065.1:0-13076 GCA_963658035.1 Bacteroidaceae bacterium | reverse complement strand
TGTGCCGGTGAGGCTTCTCACCAACAAAGCCGACGAGCTCACCGGCGAGCAGCGGTCGCCAAAGTAGCAGCCGGCCAGGATCGCCCCGCCCAGCAGGTAGGGGTTGCTCCCATAGGCGTTGCCAATCGTTGCGCAGACAACGCCCATGGTCGCGGCCGTGCCAAACGAGGTGCCCATGAGGTAACTCACAAGTCCACAGAGCAAGAAACACGCCACGGGCACGAAGGAAGGAGTAATCAGGCTCGAGGTCATGACCACGATCTGCGAGATCGTGCCGCAGGCTCGCCACAGGGCCGTCAAGATGCCGATGAGGGCAAAGGACTCAAGGACGCCCTTGGCGGTCGAGACGCCGCGGGCGGTCATGAGCGCCAAGTCGCGGGCGCTCGAGCCGTGGAGCCTCCCGTACACCAGGAAGATGACGAGGCCGATGGCCAGCGGGACCAGGACCGGCAGGCCCAGGGCCACACAGACGATCAGCTCCAGGCAAAAAGCCCCGATGACGAGAAGTTCCATGCGCAAACACCTCAATGCGTTGACTACGAGGGCAATCGTATTTCTCGGCTGTGGCAAATTCAAACTGTTATTCTTGGTAGGTGACACAGGTTTGATTTGTGACAAGGCGGCGAAAAGACCATGAACCTGCAGACCTTCGAGTACGTGTCGTGCGTGGCCGAGGAGCAAAGCTTCACGCGCGCGGCCGCGCGGCTGCACGTGACGCAGCAGACCCTAAGCGCCCACATCGCGGCCGTGGAGGCCGAGCTTGGCTGCCGCTTGTTCGTGCGCAGCCAGCCTTTGGCCTTGACGCAGGAGGGGCAGGCCTTTCTCGCCCGGGCCGAGGCCATCCAGCAGCAGCTCGTTGACTTGCACCGCGAGGTCACCGCCCCCAGCCACCTGCGCGGGGGCACCCTGCGCGTGGGCATCGCCTACACGCGCGGGCGCGCCGTCATGCCGCCCGCCATCGCCGCGCTGGGCAAGGCCTTTCCCAACGTCTGCGTGCGCCTGGACGAGGGCACCAACGAGGAGCTTCTGGCCAACTTGCTGGCCGGGCGCGAGGACGTGGTCATCGGCGTGCTGCCCCAGGGCCGCGCCGACATCGACTACGTGGACTTCTATGAGGAGAGAATCGTGCTGCTGGTTGCGAAGGCGCTGCTTGCCGAGAAGGGCATCCGGGCGGCAGCGATCCGCGAGACGTTGGCCAAAGGCGACCTCACACCGCTGGCCACCTGCCCGTTTGTCATGGGCGGCACGGGCGACATCACCGGCGGGCTGGGCGTGGCGCTGTTCGAGGGCGCGGGGATCCGGCCGCAGGTCAAGGTGCAGTCCAACAACATGGAGACGCTGCTGGCCCTGGCCATCCAGGGGACGGGCGCGTGCCTGTGCCCCCAAAACCTTATCGACCTGGCGGCCACGCCCGCTCAGCTGCGGCGGCTCGAGCGCTTTGACCTGGGGCCGCGCTCGCGCTACCAGATACAGTTTGGGCTTCCCAAGAAGGGGTACCGCTGGGCGGTGACCTCGGAGTTCATCGAGCTGGCGAAGGGGGCCGCGGGCGGAGCGGGCGCGTAACGCGGTCCCGCGCGCCTCTCCCCTAGTACCGCAGCCAGGTAAGAAGCTCTTCTCGGCTGTTCTTGACCGTGCCCTCGACCACGCACTCCAGGGCCTCGTGCAAGACCATGCCCACGCCGGGGCCGGGCTCGATGCCGCGCTCGCGCATGACGTCGGCGCCGTCGATGGCCAGCTCGCCCACGCCGCAGGCAAAGCCGTCAGCGAGGTCTAGGCGCAGGCGGCGTTCAATGGTGTCCAGCTTAAAGGCATAATCGCGATACGCCACGGCCTTGCCAATGGCGTCTGCGCGCTTGAGGCCAAGAAGGTCGAAAGCTAGGCGCTTGCCCTGGCCGGGGCAACGGCGCTCGAGCTCCATCACCATGCGGCGGGCGCTCACCGGGTTCTTGCGCTGCACCGAGTAGTCGTGAAGCGCGATGAGCGCAGCCGTCTGACGGATCGTCTCTTTGGGCAGCGCCAGGCGAGACATCACGGCAGACGCCATGCGCGCGCCCTCGGGCTGGTGGGCAAAGAAGTGGCCGCGGCCCAGCTCGTCGAAGCTCGCGCAGGCGGGCTTTGCCATGTCGTGGAGAAGGCCGGCCCAGCGCAGGTGGGAGGGGGCGACGCCGCCGCAGAAGCACTCGACGCCGGCGCAGACGCGGGCCGTGTGCTCAAGCACGTCGTAGGCATGGAAGGGGCTCTTTTGGTCGAAGCCGCGCATGGGGGCAAGCTCGGGCAAGGCGCAGAGAAGAACGTCGGTCTGGTGGCGCAGCGCCCAGGCAACGCGGCCCGAGCCAATGATGCCCTGCAGCTCCTGGCCCACGCGCTCGGCCGCGACAGCCGAAAGCTCGCCCGCGCAGGCCGTGAGGGCCTCCTGTGTAGCGGGCTCGATGTCAAAGCCCAGGCGGCAGGCAAAACGCACGGCTCGCAGGACACGCAGGGCATCTTCCTCAAAGCGCAGCCGAGGCTCCCCCACCGCGCGGATGACGCCCGCGGCCAAGTCCTTCTCGCCGCCGTAGGGGTCGAGAAGACCGCGGCCGGGGTGGTAGGCCATGGCGTTCACCGTGAAGTCGCGGCGGGCCAGGTCTTCTCGCACATCGTCAACAAAGCGCACGTCATCGGGGTGGCGCTGGTCCGAGTAGGCTCCCTCGACGCGGTAGGTCGTGGTCTCGACGGGCTGGCCGGCCACCACAGCCGTCACGGTGCCGTGGGCCGTGCCTGTCTCGTGCACCTCGATGCCAGCGGCGCGAAGGACGGTGGCCGTCTTTTGCCACGGGGCCGAGGTCGTCACGTCAACGTCGTGCCCGGGACGGCCCAAAAGGGCGTCGCGCACCCAGCCGCCCACGACCCAGGCCTCGTAACCTGCGGCCTCGAGGGCATCGATGACCTGCAGCGCGTATGCGGGGACAGGGGGCATGGGGGTATTGGTTGGCATGAGGGGCGGCTCCTTTGCGACAGCGACCTCACAGTATAGCAGGGCGCATGGGGCACAGGTCTAGCCGGGCGGGCGTCGGGGGTTTCTCGCCGCCAGGGACGGCGCGACCGCCTACCTGGCCTCGTGGTGCCCCTGCTTCTCGCGGTACATGCGGGCGTCGGCCAGGGCCTGCAGGCCCTCAAGGGTCGTCGCCTCGCCGGGCCAGCCCGCATAGCCGCAGCTCGCGCCCACGTTCATCTGGTTGTTGTCGACAAAGATCTCTTGCTCGATGGCGCCCTCGATGCGCCCGCTAAGGTGCGCCGCCAGGCCCTCGTCAAACGAGCCGCAGGTCACGACGGCAAACTCGTCACCGCCCAACCTAAAGGCATAGTCGCTTGAGCGCACGCACGCCTGCAAACGGCTTGCGACGACGCGCAGCAGCTTGTCGCCCGCCTCGTGGCCAAAGGTGTCGTTGACCTGCTTGAAGCGGTCGAGGTCCAAGAAGTACAGCGTGAAGGACTCCTGCCTTGCCTGCAGCTGGCTTAAGACCTCGCCAAAGGCACGGCGGTTGAGCAGGCCCGTAAGCTCGTCGGTCATGGCCTGGGCCTCGAGGTCGATCGTCTTGCTGATGTTCTGCGCAAAGAGCAGGACCTTCGAGACCGAGCCGTCGGGCATCCAGCCCACGGGCACGACGTTCATCTGCAGGTGCTCGACCGCCTCGCCGCGCCTAGGCTCACGGGTCTCGTACTCAAAAGTGACAAAGCCGTACTCGTGCCCCAGGTCGCGGCGCAGACGGCCGGCCGACAGCACGGACTCGATCGTCTCGCCGTCGCGGGGCTTGTGGAAGGCGTAGTCGCGGTTGATGGCACCGATGAACTCGCGGTACGTGCCGCTCTCGGGGTAAAGGGGCGCCTCCAGGACCAGCTCACGGTAGCGGTAGGTGTCGGCCACCAGGTCGCACACGGCGTAACGGTCGTAGGAATGCGCCATGGCCTCAAAGAGCTGCATGGTCATCTTGTTCTTGCGCTCCAGGGCCTGGCTCTCGCGGTTCTTCTCGGCCATCTCGCGCAGGTACCTGTGGTAAAGGACGCCCAGGGAGGTGCCGCAGACAACGAGCAAGATCACGACGAAGGCGGCGATGCTCGCGTTGCGGATGTCGTTTGACGTGGCGTCCACCTGCGAGGCATCGACCAGGGCGACAAGCGAGAGGTCGTCAAGATCGGTGGGGACCCAGACGGCGTAGAGTTGCTTACCCTTGTAGTCCACAAGGCCGAAGCCCGCGTGTTCCTGCGCCACGTCGGCCGAGAAGGACGCTGCGTCGCCGCGCTCGAAGGCCACATCGCTTGAGAAGAAGTCCTCGAAGTTCGAGACAAAAGCCGTGACCAGGGTTTTCTTCTCAAGCGAGAAGACCACGTCGCCCGTTGCCCCCACGACGTAGCAGTCGCTCTTGCCCTCGAAGGCGTTGGCCGAGAGAAAGCCCTGCAGGGTGTCGTTGTCGTAGCTCACGGCCAGCGCGGTATAGGTGACGCCGTCGACCTCGATCGGCGCAGTGAGCAGGCGCGCGAAGACGACTTTGCGCACACGGTCGCTCGAGATGTAGGAGGCAACGCACGGTTCGCCCGTCTCAAAGAGCTCGTCAAAGACGCCCTTGATGCTCTCGGCGCGGCCGGAGCGCTTGGCGATGGTGCGGTAATCCTGGGACTCGTTCAAAAGATAGACGTCGGAGTACTCCCAGTTGTTGGCGCGCGAGGCGTATTGGACAAAGTGTTCCTCGGTGTCCTCGTCGTCTGCGATGTGTGAGATGTAGTTGTCGACGTCGGAGAGATAGTTCCAGTTGCGCTGGGCAAAGAGGGTGAATGTCTTGGCCGTCTGGCGGTACGTGAGCGTGACGGAGTTGACACCCTCCTCGTAGATGCGGTCGTTGAGGTAGTTGGCGTAGACGGCCAAGGTGCCCGCAATCGCGGCCAGGGTACAGACCAGGCAGATGATGCTGCCCGCGTGCCGCGCGATGAACGACTTGGCCTTTGCGCTCACGATATCACCCCCCGAACTTTTCGATTGCTAGAGTTTACCAAGCCCGCCGCGCCCCGCAAAGCCTCAATCACCCGTTAACCTCACGGCCCCCCGCCCTTCTCGCCACGCCCTCGCGAAAAGCGACGGTTATGGGAAGTCAGACGGAGAAAATAACGGTTATGGGAAAACCCGACTTCCCATAACCGTCTGTTTGTTCGAGAGAAAGGCCGAAGCGCCGGGACGGAACGTTGTTGGGAGAGTAAATGCGGCGCAGGTCAAGAGGCGCGTTTCTCGATTGGGTGATAGAAAGTTGATAGATTGCTGATAGATAGGTCAAATTTGTTCAAAGTTTTTGGCTCGGCGAGAAGAAACATCCGCTAGCGTTAAGACATGGATATCGTGATCTCACATATGACGGCTTTGTACCTCATGAGAAATATGAGGGCCCCTCGCTGGACAGCGTGCGATTGCAACCTGCCAAGCCACCCGCCCACTGCAGATGACCTAAAGCGGGCCAAAGTCGCGTGCCCCATGCTCGCGCAGCTCAAAGGGCCATGGGGCATTCTTCTTACGAACAAGAACTCTGCGCGGTCGACCAAGAAACTCAACGTCCATGTCTGGTCGACAGAACTGCCCAAAGGAGCGCTCTTTCAAATCGCGCCGGGAATCCATTGCGTCTCGCCCGCGTTTCTTCCCATACTGGTTTCCCCGCGCCTTAAGCCACGTGAGCTTGACCTGCTGCTTTCTGAGCTCATGGGCCTCTATGCGGTAAGCGAGAAGAGCGCGACTGGTCTCGTACAACGAAGACAACCGCTGGTGACCCCAGAAGCTCTACGCACTTTCATGGACGCGCTTGAAGGCAACTGGGGAAAGAAGAAGGTCCGCGCGGCACTCAAGACCGCCCCTGCCTTGGCCGCGTCGCCACAGGAAGCCAAGCTCTACCTTCGCGCCACACTTTCCTTCGCAAAGGGCGGGTACAACATGTGCCGCGTGGTCCTCAACGAACCCGCGCAAATCGAAGGGCTTGGCATCGGCGCACTACGAACGCGCAAACCCGACCTGTTGTTCCTTGGCGGTGAAGGGGGCGTATGTCTCGACTATATGGGAGCCTGGCACGACAACGAGGGACAGGTCCGTCGTGACACGCAACGACGCAACGAACTTCTCGCCAACGGTTTCACGCCATACGAGATTTACAAAGAGCAGTACGACGACCTCACCTACATGGACAACCTCATGTGGACGATCCGCGAGGATTTAGGAATGCCATACGTCGATGAGTCCGCAGAGGAAAGCCGGCGTCGCAGAAGCGCACGTCACGACCTGTGGCAAATACTCGAGCACATCGATATGAGCTCTTGGACCCGCCGTGAAAACCTTCGCTGACCTGCGGCGGTAAAACGCACGGTTATGGGAAGATTTGAGCTCTTCTCGCCAGCAAAGTGAACGGTTGTGGGAAGATTCCCGGGTAAATCGACGGTTGTCGGACTATTGCGATTCCCACAACCGTCAATTTACCCGGCTAGAAGGACCCGCGCACAAAAAGAGAAGGCCCGCGCGGGTGGCGGGCCTTCTGAGGTAGCTCGTATGTTTTAGGACTTAGAGCTTGTGGACGCTGGAAGCCTGGAGCTTGCCGTTCTGGCCGGTGGTAATCTCGAACTCAACAGCCTGGCCCTCGTCCAGGGTCTTGAAGCCGTCCATCTGAATCTCGGAGTAGTGGACGAACAGGTCGTCGCCGTCCTCGCGAGAGATGAAGCCGTAGCCCTTGTCCGGGTTGAACCACTTAACAGTACCCTGAGCCATGTCGTGCCTTTCTTTCTTGCCCCGCAGGGCTAAAATGCTGCGCGAAAACGCGCGATACCGATGTGACTGGAACGCCACTCGAAATATAGTACCCCGAAAACCTCGCCAAACCCTCGACAATCCGTTTGGCCGCGATTTTGCACCGATGGCGAGAAACCCGCGCCGTTTAGCAGGCCTTCTTTTGCCGTGAGCGGTAGGCAAGCACGGCAACGAGAGCCGCGACGCTAACAGCCGAGACCACGCAGCCCGCCCGCATGCCCGGTGCCTCGAAGCGCATTTGAATCGAGTTCGTCCCCGCCGTGACCGGCACGAGCGTCACCGCGCTGTCGAAGGCAGACGAAGTCTGCACCTCACGCCCGTTGACCGTGACGGTCCAGCCCTCCTCGGCAGGAACGCTCACCATGACCCAACCGTCCTCGCCGACGTCGACGGTGCCGTCGATGCCGCGCCCATCAAACGAGCTAAAACTCACCTGGTGAGAAGACAGCTCGGCCGTAAGCTGCTCAAGCGCGTCGAGGTCCAGGTAGTAGAAGTCGCAGTCGATCGTGGCCATGTCGACCGGCGCCACACCCGATGCGGCGGTGCCGGGCGTGACGCGCACCGTGTGGGCGCCGTCCGTCTCGCCCTCGACGCTGCCAAAAGCGCGCACGGCATGCTGGAAGCGCCAGCCGTCCTTCTCGGCAGCAAAACCGTCAAAGGACACGTAGACGCCCGTGTCGCTGATCGAAGACGGGCACTCGACGTAAGCGTAGCCCAACGTGCCCGCGGGTACCGTGACCTGCCAGGACTTGGCCTCGGCCGTGTCCTCGCAAAGCTCGGCGTCGGCCTTCTTGAAGAGCTGGACATCGTGGCCCACCAGGGCACTGGCCAGGGAGTTCTGCCGCTCGAAGGGGTTGTCGCCAGACAGCGTGGCCCCGTTTGCGCTGCTCGCCACCGCGTAACCCAGCGACAGCGCGTAGGGGTTCTGGTAGATGCCCGCGCCGTTTACCAGGGGCGCGCCGTCGACCTCGGCAAAACCTGCGGGCACGTCCTGGCTGGACGTGTACTTGACGCCCAAAAGCGCGTCGGCCGCGAGGTTTTGGTGGGCGTAGCGCACGTGCAGCAGGTTGGGGCTGCTGTAGCCCAGCGCGTCCAGGAAGTTGAGCGCAGACTGGTTGTGCGCCGAGGAATACGACGAGATGCCCAAATAACCGCAGCTCATGGCCTCGTTTAAGGCCGCCTTGCCCGCGCGCACGTAGGTGCGCTCGAAGCGGTAGGTGCCCGTATCGGCCTCGTCTAGCCACACAAGTTGATCGACCGACTGCTGGTAGTAGGAGTTCTGCTGCTCCTGCGAGCAGCCCACGTACAGCGTCTTCCAGGCAAAGTAGGCGCCAAGGGTCAAATCGACGACGGCGAGAAGACCCACCGCCACGCACGCGACGGGACGGGCCAGAAGCCCTGCGGCCCAACGGTCTACGCGGCCCTGCTCGCCCTCGCTTGCGGCCACGCCCTGCCACCAGCGGCCCGCCAGCCACATGACGGTGGGCGCAACAAAAAGGCACGGGCGCGAGTAGAAGCCGCTCGGTTCGCGAAAGCCGCACCAGATTGCCTGCAGCGGACGAAAGACGATGCACGCGAGAATAACGCCCACAAGCACGCCCGCCGCCTTCTTGGTACGAGCGTCCACGCGCCGCGACGCAAAGAACGCAACGAACGACGCCATAAGGACGACGCCGCAGTAGAACTGCGGGATCCTGTGCCACGGGCTGTAGAGTGCGGACACCAGGCCGCGCAGCATGTAGACGGGCTGCGTGGTAAAGAGATAGCGGATCTTGTCCATGACCGAGGATGCCGAGAAGAACCCGGCGATGATCTGGAGAAGCCCCTCTTCCTCGGCGCCGCCCGAGCCCAGCATCGCCTTGACCGTGGGGATAAAGGTCCACGCGCACAGCAGCAGGGCGATCGCCATGGGACGGGCAAAGCGCAGGGCCAGGCGCCAGATGGGGTAGCGCGCGGTCGTCTGCCCGGTCGTGCGCGTCTCCCCCGCCGGGGTCTTCTCGCCGTCGTCGCCACCGCGACGGCCAGGCCGGACACCCACGCACCTTCCTGCGCAGGCCCACTCGAAGATCGTGAGCATGACGCAGAAGATGACCGTCATGTAGGCCGTGTACCAGCACACGATCACGTCGGCGGCCGTAAGCAGGCACAGCGGCAGCCACCGGTCGCGGCCCACCAGCTGCCAAACGGCCCACATGATGAGCGGCAGCAAGATGAGCGCGTCCATCCACATGGGGTTTCGCAGGTTGGTAGCCACCCACAGGGACCACGTGTAGCCCAGGCCAAAGACAAACGACCAGCCGCGGCCCAAGCCAAAGCGACGCCGCAGGTAAAACGAGGCGGCCAGCTGCATGCAGCCCAGCTTAAGTGCATCGGTCACAAAGACAAACAGCGTGACGTTCGCATGGAAAAACAGCGGCATCAAAAGGTTGAAGGGGCTTGCCAGGTAGTAGCTGTAAAGGCCCCAGGTGTTGGCGCCCAGACCGCAGGCCGTGGAGTAGAAAACGGACTCCTGCCCGCACAAAACGCGCGCGAACCAGCTGTAGAAGTCCGCGTACTGGTACTTGAGGTCCTCGGTCAAGAAGGACTGGTCGCCAAAGGGGTAGATTCCCTGGGCCGCCGCGACGCCGCAAAAGAGGGCGATGGGCGCCAAGAAGCTCAGCGCCCAAAAGCCAATGGTTTTAAGATTGATGCCCAGCCCCCGCCGAGAAGAGCTTGCGCCCTTCTCGCCGACAGGCAAAACGCAGCCGTTACGCATCTGCGCGCTCGGTCTTGGAAAGCACGTTCTTGGCGCGGCCCAGGACACGCGCGGGGCCCTCGACCTTCAAGGTGCACGCGGTCTCGGACGCCAGGCGGCCCACCCAGGCAAGCGGCAGGCCCGGCTTGTAGGCACGGCCGGTGACCTGGCAGTAGAAGCGCTTGCGGTGCGGCGGCACCACGACGTCGTCCATCACGATCTGGGGGTCCATGCGCGAGAAGACCTCGAGGGTCTTGGCCTTGACCACTGGGTTGTCCCAGCCGTCGTCGTGGATCGCGCCGTAGGTGTAGTTGAAGCCGCGCACGTAGTGGGCCGCGATGATGCGCTTGTCGGTGACGCCCAGGCGCTCGATGACGTCCATCATGTCCATCCAGCGGTCAAAGGGGCGGGCAACGGCCTCATCGGTAGCGTGGTTCAAGGTCGAGCCGGGCAGGTCGCAGCGGTAGTTGTAGTAGGGCTTGTCCAGGTAGACGATGGCCTTGGCCTGGCACAGGGTGTCCACCAAGAAGGGGTTGTCGGCCCAGCCGGCACCGGGGTACTCGGGCAGGCGGATGCCCTTCTCGCGCAGGAAATCGGCGCGGTAGATGGCCGACCAGATGGCCGGGTGAAGCTCCAGCAAGATGGGGTTCTCGGCCACCGTGAAGGGCGCGGTCGAGGTCTTGATGCGGCCCTCGAGCAGGCAGTGACAGGCCTTTTGCTTGGCCGGGTCGTTCCAGTCGCGGATGTCGGTCCAAGGGGTCTTGACGATGTCGATGTCCTGGTCGAACTTGGACGCCAGGGCGAGCATGTCCTCGTACATCGTGGGATCGATCCAGTCGTCGGGCTCGATGATAGAGATCCACTGGCCGCGCGCCATAGAGATGCCCAGGTTGCAGCCCACGCCGTAGCCCTCGTTCTTCTTGTCAACGACCACCACGCGCTCGTCTCGCGCGGCAAAATCCTGGATGATCTTGAGCGAGCCGTCCTTGCTGCCGTCGTTGATGCAGATCAGCTCGATGTTCTTGTGCGTCTGGCCCAGGATGCTCTCGAGCGCCTGCGGCAGGTACTTCTCGACGTTGTAGATGGGGACGATGACAGAGACGAGATCGTTTTCGTGAGACACGTGGTCCCTCCCGTGTAGTAATTGAGCAAAATAGCGGCTAATGCGTCTTACTACAGTAATATGAAAAGGCTGATTCAACGCGAGTCTCTTTTAATACACAAGGAAATTAAAGCATTCTTTAGACGAGGAATGAGGTTTAGTTTTGGCTTCCCACTTTGCCAACAGCGACAACAACCAGCCGCGCCGCACAGCGCCCACGCAAAGGCGCGCCGCCAACTATGCCGATGGCGGCTACGAGCAGGGAAACGGTTACGCCGCCCCCAACAACGGCTACGCCAACCAGGCAAACAACGCCTATAACGAGCCCGACCCCTTTGTCTACCAGGACGACTACCAGGCAGATTATGGCTCCAACAACAGCCAGTTTGCCTACCAGCCCGACGAGTACGTCTTTGACCCCTACCAGGGCCAGGGCGGCGAGCAGCTCACCCGCCACAAGCACAAAAAGAAGAAGCACACCGGCAGAAACATCGCCATCGTGGTGGCCGTCATCGTGCTTGTGCTGGGCGTTTTGGGCGGCGTCGAGGGCTACGCGCTCTATAAGTCTGCCAAGACCGTGAAGAGCGAGGCCTCGGCCATCATGTCGCAGGTCTCCACCATCAAGGACGCCGTCAAGAAGGGCGACTCGGCCGCACTCTCCAACTCGGTCGAGACGATCCGCACCAAGACCAACACCATCAACAAAGAGGTCAACACCACCGCCTGGAACGTCGCGGCGATGGTTCCCGTCTACGGCGAGGACGTGAAAAGCGTCCAGAAGCTGGGCGCCACCGCGTCCAACCTGGTCGAGGAGGCGCTGGTGCCGGTGGCCGACGGCTTGAGCGGCCTTAAGCTGTCCGAGCTTTTGCAGGACGGCGCCATCAACGTGAGCATCCTCGAGAAGCTCATCGACGCCCTCGACGAGGCCACGCCCGTCATCCAGACCTCCATCGAGACGATCAACGGCCTGCCCCAGGCGCACATCTCGCAGCTCAAGTCCATTCTCGACAAGGTCAAGGACCCCTTGAACGAGGCCAACGACACCTTGACCGCGGCGCAGCCCATCCTCGAGGTCCTGCCCCAGATGCTGGGCACCGACGGCCAGACCAGGAACTACCTGGTGGTGGCCCAGAACAACGCCGAGATCCGCGCCACCGGCGGCTTCCCCGGCGCCACGGGCATCATCTCGGTCACCGACGGCCGCATCACCATGGGCGACTTCCAGGCCATCGGCAAGCTGGGCGGCGACGACTACGCCGAGGACCAGGACCCCAAAGAGGCCGCGATGTTCTCCCACGAGAACGACGTCACCCCGCAGATCATCACCTGCAACCCCGACTTCCCCGTCTCGGCCAAGCACCTGGCTCACCTGTGGAACCAGCGAATGGGCACCATGCCCGACGGCGTGATTGCCCTTGACCCCGTGGTCCTGCAGAACCTGCTGTCCCTGGTGGGCGCCGTGACCGCTCCCGACGGCGAGGTCGTCGACGGTACCAACACAGCGCAGGTCCTTCTCAACGGCACCTACAAGAAGTTCGGCAACGACGGCGACGCGCAGGACGAGTACTTCTCGGCTGTGGCTGGCCTTGCCTTCAAGCAGGTCATGGGCAACCTGGGCGACGCCGACATCGAGAAGTTCATGAAGGTCCTGGACACCGCCGCCAAGCAGAACCGTATCCTGGCCTGGATGCAGGACGCCGACGAGCAGGCCGCCGTGGTCAAGTTCAACCTGGCCGGCGACATCTCCGAGGACGAGACCACGCCCGAGCTCGGCGTCTATATCAACGACAACACCTGGGCCAAGATGACCTGGTACATGAGCGTCAACACCACGCTGAGCGACCCCGTGCTGAGCGCCGACGGCACCAAGACCTACGTGGCCACCACCGTGATCCGCAACAACATCACCGATGAAGAGGCGGCATCTGTCCCCTCCTACATCACGGGCTACAACCCCGCGCTCACCGGCCTGGGTAACATGATCGAGGAGGTCATGCTCTACGCGCCGGCGGGCGGCAGCATCAGCGACATTAGATGCGACCTTGGCAACACCTTTGGCGAGAGCACCTATTCGACCCTCCAGACCTGGAGGAGCGCCACGCAGATCCAGATCGCGCCGGGTCACGAGGCCGTCATCACCTACACCGTGAAGACCTCGCCCAACGCGACATCGGACCTCACTGTGCGCACCACGCCGACCGCACAGGCGGCCGCCGGCTGGTAAGGCAACGTGCCCCCACAGGCATGTGATATCGTTGGCTGGGAGCCGAAAAACCGCGGCTCCCAGCCATTTCTTTACGACAGGCAGGTTTTCATGAGCATTCCCACCGGCAAGGTTTTCCAGGTCTTTGAAGCGGGCCAGGACGAGGTCCATCGGCTCTACGTCACCAACTCCCCCGCCATCGACATTTCAAAAGTTGATGTGGTCAACG
>CAVKOL010000064.1:0-13423 GCA_963658035.1 Bacteroidaceae bacterium | reverse complement strand
CTTGGCGCGGGCGAAGAGCTCCTTGGCCGTGGCGCGCACGTCGGTGTGGTGGCGCTCGTAGTTGGCGTAAAGCAGGCGGTCGTTGTCGTCAATGACGGCCAGCTTAACGGTGGTGGAGCCCACGTCGATGCCCAGGCGCAGGTGCGCGTGCGAAAGGTCGGTGGGGTTCTTGGGGGAAAGCTCCGCGCCCTCCTGCTTGAGCTCGATGGCGGGGCGAGCGGCGCGCTCGGCCTTGATGGAAGCGGCGGACTTATCGGTCATTGGTTTCCTCCTTGGGACAAAGGGTCGCAAGAGCAAAGCTCGGGATGTCGAACTCGATGTGGGTCTGGTACAGGTCGCCGGGGCGAACAAACATCAGGGCGGTCATGAGGCGGGCCATGGTGCCCACGGATTCTCGCATGCCGCCCTCGAGCCATCGGATCAAGACGCCTACCTCGGCAGATATGGCAAACGTGAGGTAGTAGTCAAAGAAGGCGCCCAAAGCGCGCAGGTCTATGCCGTCAAGGGCACGGTCCTGGACGACCTCGTGGACCATGCGCTTGATGCGCTCGGCAAAGGCCGGATCGCCGCCGTCGCCAAGCAGGGGCTTCAAGTAGTCGCCCTTCTCGGCAACGCAGCGCAAAAGCTCGATGGAGCCGGGGGCGGGTTCTTGGCGGTTGAGGGCCTCCTGCAGGCTGGCAAGGTTGGTCTCGGAGATGCGGACCACGTAGGAGCGCAGGTCGGCCAGGGTCTCGTCTTCGATTTGGTTCACGAGGTCGGGAATGTCGCGGAAGTGCGAGTAGAACGTGCGCCGCGTGACGCCCGCGCGCTCGGTCACCGCGGTCACGGTGACGCGCGAGAGGTCTTTGCTCGACTCGATCTCGTCGGCCAAAGCCTGGCGCAGGGCAGCGCGGGTTCGCACGGTCCTGCGGTCGGTGCTTTGCGGCGAGACGGGCGCGTTACCTGCGGTCGCGTCTCTTAATGCTTGTCGCAAGAAGGGCCTTTCGACGTTTTTTCACAACCTGGGTAGTATTGCACAACCTGTGCAATAACACCGAGTTGGGCACGCGGATTCACCGCTCCCCCACATGGGCTTGGGGCAGTCTGAAAGGTTCGAACATATTTTCGATTTTAATGAAAGGCATGCCTAGAAATCTGGTACAATTGTTCGCAAGCAAAAGCGGTGCCCTCCGAGTCCTGCAGGCAGTTAGGAGGGATTTCGTTGGCCGAACTTACCACATTGATTCAATCAATGGCCGTGCTCGTTATGGCGGCAGCCATCTGGTACCAGATTTCTAGGCACTAACGGTTTGGGAGGAGAAGCCCTTTAAAACGAAATCAGCCGCCTGTAGCGAGACGGCTGGTTCCTGGGGTCTCCCCAAACTAACCACGTTTACAGGAGGGCTAAAGCCACTGCGCCTACGATTGTACCCGTTCATCGGGCCTGCGCGCAACGGGTTTTTCGGGGCAAGGGGCGCCTCCATGGGCCCCGAGTCCCGCTTCCGTACCGCGTTATTTACCCTCGTTAGGCGGGGCGTCCTCGCTGGGCTTATGGCGAGAAGCCAGCACAAACGCCGCGCCCGCAAAGACGAGCAAGGCCACGATTGCAACCGGGATGGTCGCGTCGCCGGTCCACGAGAGCGGGCCTGTGCCCTTCTCGCCTTGACCCTCGGGTCCACTGTCCATAGGCTCATCCACGCCGGGGTTGATCCACGGCTCCTCGTCGCCGGGGGCCGCAAAGCCAATCTTGGGCTCAATGTCCAGCGACGACTTGCCGTCGCTCGGCAGGGCCAGAAGCTCCGGTGTGCCCGTGTACGTTCCCTCATCCAACCTACGAGGCTCAGGCACCAGCAGGTACAGCGCGTCTTCAAGCGCCGAGAAGGTCACCTTGCCAGCCTCGTCGGTCAACTTGCCCGCGACGTAGGAGGCGTCTTGTCCCTCGGCGCACGAAGCGAGCTTCTCTGCGGCAGAACGCCAGTCGCTGGCGGTGCTTAGCTGGTCCAAAGAGATCCACGCCTGGGACCACGCCTCGTCAAGCTCAAGCCCGCCGTCGCCCGTCCAGCTGCCAACTCGGTACAGTTTGTATACCATCTGCGCCACAGGCTTGGAGTCGTACAGGCACGTAAGGCTCAGGCTCCCGTCCGCCTCGGCGGCATAGACCACGGACACACCAGCCCCAAGAGACTGCGCACACAGCACAAGGCCCACGCAAACAGCCATCAATCGTTTAATCGCTTCTCTCATTTTGCGTGAGCCCCCTTAACGCGCTCGTTCTTACGACGAACAAGTACCACCACTATACCAACCGCGCCCGCGGCAACAATCGCGATCAGTAGCTTAGAGCGCCAGCCCAGGCTTGCCGAGACTTGCTGGGCAAGCGTGACCTGCGGCTCGTCGTCCCACTCCACGCGGTGCCCGCGTACCAACAGCCGCTGCGTGTTGACGCCGTACGGCGTGCAGGTGACCAACGTGACGTAGTCTTGGTTTGCGTCCACGGTAAGCGAGCTTACATCCGTGGGGTCAACCACCAAAACCTGGTCCACCTCATAAGCCATCTTTTGGTCCATGACCGTCAGCGTAAAGCGGTCCCCAACAACCAGCTGGTCAAGGTCGGTGAGCAGCAACGCCGAGGGCAGGCCGCGGTGGCCCGACAAGACGCAATGCGTTCCCAGCCCGCCCGTGGGCAGAGAAGTCCCCGAGAGATGCCCCAACCCCTGCGCTAGCACGCTCTCTGACGTGCCGTGGTAGATAGGCAACTTCACGCCGATCTTAGGAATCTGCACGTAGCCCATGATGCCGGTGCCCAAGGGGTCCAGCAGGCTCCAGTAAACGTCCGAGGCGTCAAGATCCTGGCCGGTAAACGCATCCCTAAAACTAGGGTCAAGCGAGGCGTTGTATGCCTTTGCCGCCTCCCACATCGCCGAGCTGTCCTCAACCGTGGCTTTCGCGACGGCTTGCTCGTAGTCGCTCATCAGGCTGTTTTGGCGAGCCTGGTTCCAAAGGTCGGCAAACGTCGGGTAGAACAAGACGCAAAAGCCGGCGAGAAATACCAGCACGGCAACCACCGTGGACACCCGCGCCCGCGAGCGCCCCTGGGCACTGTGCCCCGCCGCGCGCACTCCCCTACTCATGGCCGCGCCTCCCGTCAACAGAACGTGCCATGTGGCGCGCCCCGCGAACCCGGTGCCCGCGTCGCTTCTCGCTCCGCAAAAGAGCCACCACACACAGCGCCACCAGCAAGACCCCAGCCACGACCCACACCCAGTACTGTGTGAAGATCGACCAGGTGGGACCCGCCGCGACCTCAGCCTGGGCAATCTGCTCGTCATAGGCCACCCGGTGCCCGCGCACCAACAGACGCTGCGTATTGACGCCATACGGCGTGCAGGTCACCAAGGTAACAAGGTCCTCGCCCTCGGCAACGTCCAACGATTGCGTTTGGTCGGGCTCAACGACCTGGATCTGGTCGACCTCATACGCCAAAACCTGATCAAGGACATGCAGGTAGAAGTGGTCGCCAATCTCAAGTTTGTCCAAATCGGTGAACAGGCTCGCACTCGGCAGGCCGCGATGCGCCGAGAGCACGCAATGCGTCGACGCCCCGCCCACCGGCAGCGCCGAGCCCTGCAGGTGCCCCACGCCCTTGGCAAGCACGGCGTCGGACGTGCCGTGGTAGATGGGCAGCGACTGCCCTATCTTGGGGATCTGGATATAGCCCATCATGTCGTCGTCGCGGTAGGCAAGCTGGCTTAAGTACTCCGAGCTCTCCTGCGCCGAGTGGATCGCGAAGGCGTCCGGGATCCCCTTGCCCTTAAGCGTGGCGTTGTAGGCTGCGGCCGAGGAAATCCACTCCTCGGCGGTCTTGCCGGCAATCGTCGCGCTCTCCCCCGACGCCTCAACGGCCGTGGTCGCATCGTAGTTGCTGATCAGTTGCTCTTCTCGCCAGCTGTTCCACAGGTCTGCCACCAGCGGGTACAGCAAAACCGCCAGCCCGGTCACAAAGACCAGGCCAATCACGATGTTTGTCACACGGCGACGGTTCATCGAATCCTTTCAAAACAGCCGGCGAGAAGACCGGGGCACCGCTCAAACCGGGATGCGGAGGCGCGAGGGCAAAGCCCCGCGCCCCCGAAAACGCCCGTTGCCTGCAGGCCCGATGAACGGGTATAATCGGTAGCGTACAGAGGCTAAAGCCCTCCTGTATGGACAAGCCAATGTGGGTTTAACCCCAGGGATCAGCCGCCGTGCAAGGGCGGCTGATCTCGTTTTAAAGGGGCTTCCCCACCAAATCGGTTAGCGCTTAAGGCTCAAGCGCGCAAGAGCAACCGCCATAACAAACATGGCCGCCGACTGAACCAAAATGATGAAGTCGTCCAACGAAACCCCTCCAATCTGCCTGCGAACTCGGAGGGCGCCGCTGCCGCTTACGAACAATTGTACCCAATTCCATCGGCGATAGAGCCCAGAATCGAAAACTTGTTCGAATTTGTAGCGGCGAGAAAAACGCCCGGGAGCGCTGCGCCTCCCGGGCGTCAAAAGCCAAAACGAAGCGCTAGTTCTGCTTGCGGCGACGAACCACGAAGAAGCCCGCAGCACCGGCCATCAAAACCACGCCGACAACCGTGAACACCACGGTGCCCATGCCGCCCGTGGTGGGCAGCGACGGCGTGCTGGAGTTCTTGATCACGATGTCGTACTGGTTTGTCTGAGCAGCGTTAACCCCACCAGAGACAAGGCTTTGATCGGCCTCGTTTGTATAGGTCACCGCAGAGGTGCCATCGAGGTTGCCGGTGTGTTCCGTGTCATCATCGGTGGTCTTCAAAGACTGGAGCGTGAGCTTGAAGACACCCTTGGGAGCATAGTAGCCAGCGGGAGTCGTGGTCTCCTTGAAGTAGTAGGTCTTATACGGATCAAGGCCCTTGACAAGGAAATACGCGTCATCGCCGTCGGCAGAGATGTCGGTAACCGCGCCCTCAGAATCAGGGCGGTAGTACCAAGAACCGTCAGTGTTAGTGACCTTCGTGAACTTCACCTGAGATTCAGCAGAGCAGCTCTCGTCAGTGTAAACAGCAAACTTGGAGCCTGCGAGCAATTCGCCGTTGGTATTCTGCTTGGTCAGCTTGGCCGCGTACGTGTAGAGCGTGGTCTTGCTTGTCGTCGTCTGGGAAGTCGTCGACTGTCCGGTGTTGTACTGCAGCTCGGCAGAGTTGGTCGCCTTAGTGGCACCCGTGTTAGCCGCACCGGTAATGTCGTTCATCACCTTCGTCTTATAGGTAACGTAATAGGTCGCGTTGGCAGACAACTTGCTGTAGTCAATGCTGAACTTGACGGTCTGGCTACCAGTCGTATAAGGGCCGACCTCCTTCTCAGAGATGGCATTAGACTGAAGGTCGCCGGTAGGAAGGTAGCTCGTAGACTCGCTGCCCTCAGAATCGTGAATAGTCACAGAGCCAGAGACGTACTCCTGGTTGCTAAGCGTGTCGACCAGAACGAGGCCGGGGTTGTAGACATCTTTCCAATCAGGAATCGTCACGGCCACACGATAAGTGATCGTCTCGCCGGTCGTAACGGTCTTAGTGGTCTTCCAGCTAGAAGCCATATCCGTGCCGTTATCGCGCTTGACCTTCTTGTCGATGCTCGGGCCTTTCTCGCTCTTCATGGCAACGGTGACCTTGGCCTCACTCGAAGCCTGAGTCATGCTGCCCGCGATGACGGTCGAAGTGGTGCCGTTGACCTTTACGAATGCCGAGAAAGGCTTGTACATGTTCGACTCAGAGCCCGTGGTGCTCACGGTAAACATGTAGTAACCGGGCTCAAGAGCAACGTCCTGCTCAGTGCCGGTAAGCACATAGTCAGTCGCATCAGGCTTGGCATATTCGCTGGCCACGTAACGGTCGAGCATCTCGGCAACGCCGGTTGCGGTCAGGTTCTTGAGGTAATCGTCACGGCTTGCGCTGCTGCGCTTGCTATCGAGAAAATCGGCGAAGCCAGCGGGGGTAGTGCCATCACCGTAATACTCATACGAGTTGTAATCATCGCTGTAGCTCATCAGCTTATACACATGCACAGTCTCGCCGGCAGCGAGACCCGTAAGGCTAAGAGTCTTGCTGTAACCGTCTGCCAACGCCGGTGTCGCGGTGACGCCAAAGGCGAGGGCCAGGCCAAAGAGGGCCATGGCCACCTTCTTAAAGAACTCCTTCATTTCCTTCTTCTTTCTTCTTGGACTTATCCTGTTGCGCGTGTTCGCGCTGCTATGTCGTGTCGTGGGCGGCACCTCCCCGCTTTGCGTGACAGCCGTGGGGATATCCGCCCGCCCAGTACCTAGGCAAGGCGACCACCTCCTGCGCTCCGCCCGCGCCGGTGGATAAACCACGCGGCGACACCGGCGCACATAAGCGCCGTGCCTGCGGCGGCCTGCCAAAAGACGCCCGCGCCGCCCGAGGTGGGCAGGTCGTAGAGAACCTTGTTGCGCACCGTCACGGTGTAGGCTACGGTGGAATCGGATTCGACCTTCTCGTATGAGACAAAGCCCGTCTGGGCATCTACGTCAAAGTTGGCATCGTCAAATTCAAACGACGTCATGCCCGTCTCTTCATCCGTCTCTACAGAGAAGGTCAGCGAGACGCCCAAGACGGCCTCGTAACCCGCCGGGGCTTTGGACTCGGTGAGAGTGTAGGTCCCCTGGTCAAGGCCGGTGAAGCTCAGGTAGCCGTTGGCCGCGGTGATGCGCACCTGCGCGTCGGCCCAGTCGCCCGTGCCGTCCGTCTTGGTAAGCGTGAACTCGGCGCCCGAGACGGACGCGGCCGTCGATGCGTCCCCGCCGCCGATCTTGTGCACGTTGAGGCCCGCGCCAAACTTGTTGTAGACCGAGGTCACGGCCGTCTGCGCCGCGTCGCCCACCTTGGTGATGGTCGGCGTGCCGTTAGAGACAACGGCTTTGTAAACGCTGCCGGCGTCGTAGGAGTAGCCGGCCGGGGCCGCAACCTCCTTGAAGTAGTACGTGCCCGCGGACTGCTTGGAGAAGGCCACCACGCCGTCGGCGCCGGATGTCACGCTCTCGATCTCATTGGTGCAGTCAGAATCGGAGAAGAGCGTGAACGTGGCCCCTGCCAGCGGCTTGCCGTCCAGACCGGCGCGGTCCTTCTTGGTAAACGAGATCACGCCGCGCACGTCGGCGTTGTTGATCATGAGAAGGACGTGGCTGGCGTAGGTCGTGGCGCCGTCCGCGGTCCACGAAGAGGCGTCGTGCGGGTAGAGGCTGCGCAGGTCGTCGCCTGTGTTGTTCGCCGCGTCGGGCATAGCGCCGTCAACGTAGCGCGCGTCCTCGGTGGTCACGGCGTAGTCGGCGTAGCCGTCCTCGGGGTCAGACGCGGTGTCGTAGGCGGCCGAGTCGGCGTCGCCCGGGTCGCCGATCCAGGTCTCACGCAGGTGGTAGGTGACGCTTTGGTTGTTGATGAACAGCGGCAGGTTGCCCCAGCTAAAGGTCCAGGAGTTCGTCTCGCTAAGCTGCTGGGAGTTGGAGCACTCGATGCCGTCCACGTCCACCAGCACCGACTTGCCGCTTGCGCCCACGGCGGGCACCGGCTCGTCCACGTCACCGTACTTGCGCCAGAGCTGCACCGTCACCGGCTTAGCCGAGGCTTCGTCGCTCCACTGCTTCTTGGCCGTGACCGAGGTGTAGGCCACCGACTTGTTGTAGATGTTCAAGATGAACTGGTTGGTGCCCACCTTGGCCCAGGTGACCTCGGAAGAGCCGCCGGTCGTCTCAACCTCGCCGTCCGCGATGCCGCCCGTGTAGGTCATGCTAAACGTGATGGTATCGGGGCCGTCGTAGCCCACCACCGTGGTCTTGTCTTCCTTGAGCTCGTAGGTGGCGCTCACGTCCGAGGACTCGTCGGGCGCCGCCAGCGAGAGGAAGAGCACGCCGGTCGCGTCGGTCACAGCCTTGTTGTCCTCGACCTTCTCGTACTCGGTCTCGTGGCCCGTGTAGACCGCCGTGTCGGTCGTGTACTCGTTGGTGCCCTTCTTGCGGTAGAGCACGCTCGCGGCACCCGTGCCGGTCTGCTCCACCGTAAACGCCACGTTAGACATGGCCGCACCGGTGGTGTAGTCGTTCTTGAACACGGCCAGCGTGCCCTTGTGCACGTAGGCGTTGCGGAAGCCCACCGTCTGCCAGGCCGAGGACGGCACGTCGGTGGGGTAGGCCGCCGCCAGCACCTTCACCGAGGCGCCGGTCGAGATGTCGTACTCGGTCCAGCCATTGGTGTTGTAGGTGGAGTTGGAGTTGTGGACCTCGTACCAGGTGAGGTTGTTCCAGTCGTCGGTGCTTAGGTAGTAGTTGTCTTCCTTCACCGTGTACAGGCGGTTCTGGCGCGCCTCGATCTCCCAGGTGTAGGTGTTGGTGTCGGCGTCGTAGCTGGTGTAGCCGTAACGGCGGTCGGTCGTGCCGGTACGCGTGACGTCGGCCTCGGGGATAAGAAGGAGCTGGTAGTCGGTCACATCGGTCGTCTCGCCGTCCACCGTGGCCTCGTGCGTCACGTCGACGTGGAAGCCTGTGGCCTCGCTGTACTCGTCCTGCGAGCTGTAGCCGTGCGCCGCCTTGAACGCCGCGAGCGCGTCCGTCTCGCCCTCAAAGGTCTTGCTCACCACCAGGCGCGCCTTCTTGGCCACCAACACGCCGTCGATGTGCCAGCCGTCGGTGGTGTCGTACTTGACCACGTACCAGCGCACGGTGAAGTTCGACGAGGTGAGATTGGCCGTGGGAATGACCTCGTCGTCGATCTTGATCTGGCTGCCCAGGTTGCGGACCTGCTGCAGGACCTCCTCGTCGGTGGGAAAGCGCTCGAAGGTGACGCCGTCTTGGGTGTAGTTGGTCCAGCTCGAGGGCGGCTTGATGCCGGTGCCCGTGGCCGTGGCGTTGCGGATCTTGGCGTCCACGTCGTAGGCCGAGGTCGAGCTCTCGGAGCTCAGCAG
This sequence comes from Bacteroidaceae bacterium, assembly GCA_963658035.1. Taxonomy (GTDB): domain Bacteria; phylum Actinomycetota; class Coriobacteriia; order Coriobacteriales; family Atopobiaceae; genus Paratractidigestivibacter. The sequence goes on along the minus strand of CAVKOL010000064.1, from coordinate 4,471 downwards.
CGTGAAGCCGCCGGAGCCAAAGGTGTCCGTGCCCGAGGCGCGCGTGGTGTAGATCGACTCGGTATAGGACGCCGCGCCCGCCGAGCTGGAGCTGCCGTCCACGTCCAAGATCTCGCACGTGAGATTGAGGTAGAAGTTGACGCTGCGGATATGCGGGCTCGAGGCGTTGGTGTCGTTGCCCGACCAAACCGACTTGAAGGTCACGCTGCCGGTGTTGTAGGCCAGGGTCTTGAGGGTGTCGTACGAAATCTCGTCGCCGGCCTGGTAGAGCGTGTTGGTGCTGTCGCCCAAGATGCGCCAGCCCATAAAAGAGTAAATGAACTTGCGGGTGGTGTGCTGCGTCCAGTAGACGGTCGCGATGTCGGAGTTGGGGGCGAGAAGGACGTAGGTGTCCTGGTCCGTGGCGTCGACGGGAAGCGTCAGGGTGCCGACCTCGTCCTCTCCGATGGTGGTGTTCTGCGTGATGACCTGGTCGCTCGACGCGATGTTACCGAGCTGCACGCGGTCGCTGTTCTCGAATTCTGCCTGGTAGACGATGTCGAACTTGTTGGCGTCGTAGTCGATGGCCGAGAAGGTCACGGGGCCGGTGACGTCTGCGAGCGTGTAGGTAAGGGTGTCGTCGCCGTTGTCGATCACGCTCTCGACGGTGGCCGAGCGGCCGTCTGCCGCCGTGACCTTCCACTTGTGGTCAACGTCCGGCTTCTTAACGCTGAAGGTGCGCTTGGACGTGCCGGCGTTGGTGTTGACGTAGCCGGAAGGGCGGGTCTCGTCCGCCGTGTAGATGTCGTTGTTGGGGTCGCTCACCGTCACGGTATAGAAGCTGTTGTCGGCGATGAGCTGGGCGTTAGTCTTGTCGCGGTACGTCTCGCAGAAGAAGGAGCTTGGCGTGTCGAACTCGCCGTCGTTGCGGTTTGCGGGCAGGTAGAAGACGTCGAGGCTCTTGTCGCTGGTGCCCTCGTGGATCCACTCGCGGCCCTTGGTAAAGACGTACCAGGAGCTTGCGCCGTCGACCGTCACCAGCTGCGGCGAGACGTCGTTGTAGATGGCGGTGTTGCCCGAGTCGCAGTAGCCAAAAACAAAGTTGCCCCAGTCAACGGAGCCGGTGGTGTAGTCCTTGTCGGCGCGCTTGAGCTCGGCGTCGGCCGAGAAACCAAACTGCGTGAGCGGCGTTTCAAGCACCGAGGCCGGGATGATGGCGCGGTTGCCACCGGCGCGGTTGGCCTGTTTGGTGACGGTGATGGCCTCGTAGCCGGTGTCAGTGTTGGAGTCGTAAAGGGCGCCGTCGCGGCCCACGTACTTCCACTCGCCATCGACGGCGACGCGCAGGTAGACGGTGACGGCGCCGATGTCGTCGCCGTAGTCGTCGGAGTCGGTGCTGGTCGAGTCGGCGGTCGCGTCTGCGTCCGCGTCGTCCACGAGCGCGATGGCGTCCTCGTCTAAGAGGCCCTCGGCCTCGTCGCTTATCTCGCCGCTTGTCTCGCCGTCTGCCTGGGAGTCGGCGTCATTCTCGGCGTTGTTACTGGCAGTTCCACTATTGGTTGAGGTCGAAGAGCCGTCGTTTGTCTGGCTGGCCCCCAATGCGTTATTCTCGTCAACAGTCAAAGTGCCCGAGCTAAACGAGGGTGCCTGGGTTGACTGGGCATCCGTTGCGTCCGTTGCGCCAACAGGGGTGCTTGCCCAGCTAATGGCCGCAAAAATAGTGAGGGTCGCCACCGCAAGGGTTACTATCCCCTTCCAGTAGCGGCTCGCAAAAGACACGAATTTGTCCGTCTCTGCGCGGCCCATGGATTGATCGCTTTTCGCGACCCCCCCCCGATATTTTTCTGTTCGTGGCCTTGACGTGAGTTAAGGCCACGCGGCGTGTTACGTATGTGCGGCTTTATGCCATGCGTTGGATTTTAAGCCTACTTTTACCAAAGGCTTACTTTGGTTTTTTGAAAACCGGACAGCTGCGAGGGATAAAACTCTTAACCGTGTCCACAAAACCGCAGATAAACCGCTTAATTAGTACCCCCGCCAACAATTATTAAATGTTTTGTCCCAAAAGTTTCCCCCGGCGAACGGCACGAACTTCTCTGTGGACGGGCCGCCCTAGCGGCGCTTATCGCCCCAACATGGACCAATCATCAAAGATCGCTTTGCGCAAACGCGATTCGGCCCGTTGCTCACGCGCGGACTTTGAACGTCGCGGAATGCCAGTTTTGCTTGCAATAACGTCAAGCACGGCTTCCAAAGAACGCTCGTGTTTGATCTGCTCGTGAGTAAGAAGGATAACCTCGTATTCCATGCTCGCAAGCGCGGTGGTCCGATCCGAGTCTAAGATGCCCGCCGCCTCGCTCGCGTGCACGGAGCGGCCCTGGCACTCGACGATCACTCCGGCGTTGTCGGCCTTACCCTCGATCAGGATATCAGCGTAGCAGGCGTTACGCGGATATATGCTGCGAGCTGCGGGCGAAAGCGGAATGCGCACGTTGTTCTGTATGGAATAGCCCTCGCCACCGGCGGTTCTTGGCAGGCCCAGAAGCATCGAGACCTGAACTTCAAAAGGCGAGGCGGTCTCACCCGTCAGGTGTTTTGCGACCCAGCGGAGCTTCTGAATACCACGAAATCCCTCGGCATTCTTGCAAAACTGGGCAAGCTCACTTGATGTCAAAAGAGGGTCGCGCTGCCACAAATCCGTTCCATGACCATCGACGTTTCTGACGCGCCTCCAGGGAGTTGCCGCGCCTACGACCCTTTGACCATTGTTTTGTTTAAGGACCTCTTCTGCCCTATCGCAAGAATTAAAGACCGCGAAAGTTCCTGTCATTTCGTAAGCAGCCATAAGCAGCGCCTCGCGAGAGCATTTGGGCGCCATCGTAAGAAGCGTCGCCGCAGGTGAGGTCACCGTGAAACCGTGATCGGTCTCGCAAAACGATCCAAAAGGAAAGTCGGTCTTGATGTAGTGCGAGATATAGAGCTTGGAAGTGCGCCGCTGATTCTGAGAGGTCACGATTCGATGTAGCGGAGTTCCCAATACATCGCAAATGAGGGGCGACTTAGAAAACTTGCAATGGTTTGAGTCGTCGAGGGGGTTGACCAGCGGTGGGTACATCCCCAAAAGCTGCGGCGGGGTGCGCCAGTAGGCAAAGGCAGTAGCGCCGCAGAGCGTCAGGTCCATTGTCTCTCCCTATTTCGTAAGCCAAGTGCGCCTCATTGTGAAATAAAATTCCAGAAATGGGACGCAGTCTCGGCAGACGGCGAGTAGACATCGGTTTTTGGATGCAAAAGCCCAGGTAAATTTCAGCGATTTGGCTTGGCTACTCGCCAAGTCCCGTGACTGCGTCCCATTTCTGGAGTTTGGCGCAAACACGACCACGCCCCAACGCCCGCGGGGGTCTCAAGACAGCAAAAGGGCGCCCCCAGATTCCCAATATCGTTGTTGTTTGCCGGGTTTGCGGCAAATTAATTGCGATATTGGGAAGCCAAGGGGCGCCCCGGTCGAGTCAAATCAGGCTAGGAACCCGTGACTACTCGTTGTCACCCGCGGTCATCTGGGTGGCAGAGAGGTTGGCGTCGGTGGAGCCGGCGGCGTCGGGCCACACCCAACCGGTGAACTCGGGCACGTCGTAGCCCTCGTCGCAGGCAAACTGGAAGGCCTCAAGACGGAAGTCCTCCCACTTCTGGATCTGGTCGGCGAACTTCTGGGCGTCGACCAGGCGCAACGCATCGGCAGCCAGGGCCCAGCGGTCCATGTTGTTGAGGCGCAGCATGTCGTACGGGGTGGTGGTGGAACCCTTCTCCTCGTAGCCGTGGACGCGGAAGTTGTCGTGGCCGGGACGGTCCCAGATCAGGCGGCGGATGGTGCCGGCGTAGGCGTGGAACGCAAAGAGGACGGGCTTATCGGCGCCAAAGAGCTCGACAAAGCGCTCGTCGGAGATGGCCTGGTCGTTCTCACTGGCGTTCTGGATCTTGAGCAGGTCGACGACGTTGACGAAGGTCGCCTTGACGCCCAGGCCCTTGAGCATGTCAAGGGCGGCCAGGGCCTCGAGGGTGGGAACGTCGCCGCAGGTGGCGATCACGAGGTCGGCCTCATCGACGGAAGCGGCGGAGCTTGCCCACTTCCACTCGGCGACACCCTCGGCCAGCTCGGCCTTGGCCTCGTCGACGGTGAGGAAGGTGGGGGCGGGCTGCTTGCCGCAGAAGATGGCGTTCACGCAGTTGGTGGACTGGTAGGTCTTCTCGGCAACCGCAAGCGCCATGTTGGCGTCGCAGGGGTAGTAGGCGTTGACGACGTGGGTGTCGTTGGCCTTGTTAAGGAGAAGGTCGACGAAGCCGGGGTCCTGGTGAGAGAAGCCGTTGTGGTCCTGGCGCCAGACGTGGCTGGACAGCAGGATGTTGAGGCCGGCGATGGGGGCGCGCCAAGGAATCTCGCGCACGGTCGCCTCGAGCCACTTGCAGTGCTGGTTGACCATGGAGTCGACGACGTGGA
>CAVKOL010000063.1:0-13685 GCA_963658035.1 Bacteroidaceae bacterium | reverse complement strand
TGTAGTGGTCGCCGCCCAGCCAGACCTCGGTGATGGACTTGAAGGACTTGTTCTCAAAAATCTCCTGCGGGGAGATGTGGCAGTGGTAGTCGACGATGGGCATGCCCTCGGCAAAGTCATGGAAGAGCTTCTCGCCCGTCGGCGTGCTCAGCAAGAAATCCTTGTCGTCCATGAAGTTCTTCATTTCGCGTTCCTCCCCGCGCCCCTCGGCGCCACGGATGGGTTTATGACTGAACGCGATTGTAACAGTGTTTTAGGTGAACGTTCACTTCTTCTTAGGATAAACGTTCACTCACAGAGGATTTGCTACCGTTGGCAGGACTTCCTCGCGGGAACTTCACACAGCGGGGCCTTCACCGGCCCCGCTTCCAAAGGTATTTTCGAAAAGCGGCGGCAGTACGGGGTTCTCCTGGGTAGCCTTGCCATCCCCTGCTATAAAACCGCAGGTCACCGATATACAAGGCGGCCGTCTACAAGCCGCATCGTTCAACTGCCGCCGCCTTTCGACATTTTTGTTTTTCGAGGGGCCAACGACCTACGCCTCGACGCCGGCTTCCTCGCAGTAGTGATCCAGGTTGCTGGCAAAAACCAGCTCGGCAGAGCCGCGAAGGACGCTTTGCTCGGGCAGCTGGCCCTTGAGCAGGTAGTCGCCCAACATGGCGGCGCCGCGGTGGGCCATCCCCACAGGGTCCTTGTACACGATGTTGGTAAAGATACCGCGGCGCAGGGCGATGACGTTCTCGGGAAACAGGTCGCTCGCGATGACGGCGACCTTGCCAACCAGCCCCAGCTCAAGCAGGGTATCGGCCACAAGCTCGGATCCCACGGCAAAGACCGAGCACACAAGGCCCGGGGCGTCCGGGCCGCTCAGCAACGTGCCCAGCTTCTCGCGCAGCTCGTCGGTCTGGGCGTGGGCGCCGTAAAGGTCGCGCACCGCGAAGTCCAGGCCGCGCTCGTCAAAGCGCTCGTGAAAGACGCGTGCCACGTCGGCGTGCGAGTCGGTGTGCGGGTCGCCCGCGAGCAGCAGCACCTTCTTCGAGCCCTCGACGCCCGGCAGCAGGTTGAGCGCCTGCTCGGCCATGAGGTTTCCCGCCTCGGAGTAGCCCGCGACCGTGGCGCCGACCCGCCCCGTGTGCGGACGGTCGCCGTCCACCAGCACAACCGCCACGCCCTTGCCCGAGATCTTGGTGAGAAGCTCGACCGTGCCCTCCTCCACCGGCGCATAGGCGATCAGGCCGTCGAGCGCGTGTCCCTCGCGGCACTCTTCGAAGACCTCGGACAAGGTCTTGGCGTAAGCGCCCATCTGGTAGGGACGCATCTCGAAGGAGATGCCGTGGTCGATGTTTTCCTCGGCGTAGCGCTTAACGCCGCGCCACAGGTAGGCAAAGTAGAAGCTGCCCTCCTGCTCCTCGGAAGGAAGACACACGCAAATGCGCAGGTCGCGGCGGCGCAGGATAGAGGCGCTCTCGTTTCTGTGGTAGCCCATCTCCTCGGCGCAGGCCAAGATCTGGGCCCTCACGGCGTCGGACACGCCGGGTTTGTTGGATATGACCTTGTGGACCGTGTTCACCGAGACCCCCACTCGCCCGGCGATGTCCTTCATGGTCACGCGCGTTGTGCTCATCGTTTCCTCACAGCTTGGCGTTTATTCAACGCCGATATGTCCCAAAAAGTTAATCAATTATGCATAGTTTATTACAAGGACAAGCAGGACAACGCGCGAGTGAACGATTTCCAAACGACGCCTATCCAACAGCCGTCGCGATGCCGGCGCACACAAAACGGCCCGCCGGATAACCGACGGACCGTGAACGTGTGGTGGGCGTTATAAGATTTGAACTTATGACCTCTTCCGTGTCAGGGAAGCGCTCTCCCCCTGAGCTAAACGCCCGAAGCTATGTCGTCGCAAGCGACGTGCTGCTGGGGTTGCAGCAAGGTATAGATTACCGTAAAACGCGCACCCATTGCAAGGGCGAATCTTACTTTTTCTGAGAAGCGCCGCTTGTGCCCTTTGCCGCGGCGGTCGCCTTGCCCGCAGCGACCTTGGCAGCAACGTCGACGCTGGCCGTCGAGCCGCCGGAAACCACGTGCTTAGAGGCCTTTTTGGCCGAGCCCGCGGCGCTAGCGGCCGCCTTAGCGGCGTGCGGCTTGACCGTGACGCCCGCGACGGCCTTCTTAGACGCCTTGCCGGGCTTCTCGCCATTGACAAAGGCGGTGACGCGGCCCAGGTAACGGGAGAAGCGGTCGTGGATGCTCTCGCCGCTGTTGGAGCGAAGGCCCAGCAAAGGGGTGGCGCACAGGGTGGGCAGGAAGTACTCAATCGAGCGCCACAGCACGTAGCCTGCGGCGATGTGGTCGCCAAACATGCCAGAAAAGAGGAAGGCGAAGCCCGTCTCGGCGCCGCCCGTGCCGCCCGGCAGAGGAATCGCCGAGGTCAAGAGCTCGAGCATCGAGCCCGAGGCCAAGCAGGTGATGAGGTCTGCCGGCTCGCCAAAGGCGCGCAGGACAAAGTACGGCAGCGCGTAGAGGCAGCCCAGCTGCACCAGGGTGACCAGCATGGTAAGGGCCATGTCGCCCACGTTTTTGGCCGCGCCCTTAAATCCGTTGGAGAACTCCATGACCTGGGTGTTGATCATGTGGTAGAGCTGGTTGTACTTGTCGTCGTGCAGCCACCCGTGGCGGTTGGCAAGACGAAGCCCCCAGTTACCCAGGCTCATGACCACCTTGGGGCACAGGCAGATGATAAGGATCGCGCCCACCATCACGATCTTGCAGCCAAACAAGATGATGCCGATCAAGGTGACGTCGCCAAAGGTGTCGTAGAAGTACTGCGCGCGAAAGATCAGCATGAGCGCGGCAAAGATGCCCTCGCCTGCCTCGTAGATGACGAAGCGCGTGAACTGCAGGGCGCCCGCGCCGCCCACCGAGAGTCCCGCGCGCGTCAGGCGGTAGATCTGCGCCGGCGCCGCGCCCGCCCCGTTGGGGGTGAGGTTCATGAAGAAGATGCCCGAGGCCTCGACGCTCATGAGGTCGCGCACGCCCACCGGCGAGTCCTTCTCGGCAAAGACCGACAGGATATAGGCCGAGACGCCAAAGATGTAGTAGACCACGTAGCAGAGCATGCCGCCTACGATCCAGCGCTGGTCGACCATGGATAACGAGTTGACGAAGTCGTCAAACTGGCCAGAAATCACCAGGTAGATGGCATAGGCAATGCCCACGGCGCCCAAAAAGATGATGCTTTTGCGCACCTGGCCCATGGACTTGGCGTCGGCGGCGCGGTCCTCTTCAGAAATCGTGTGGCGCCCGCTTACCTTAAGCGAAACCTTGGCTTTTGGCTTCTTGGTCTCAGATGACACGTGCACCCCTTTGTTGTCCTCGTTTAGATATTGGGTCATTCTACCCCAGGCCCTGCGGCACGATACGGGGCGGGCCGCTTAACGGTCGCGGGCTTCCTTTTGGATGATTCCGCCGCCGAGACAAACCACGCCGTCGTAGATCACCGCCGATTGGCCCGCGGCCACGCGGCGGCGCGGGGCATCGAAGGTCACGCGGGCACGGCGGGAGTCGCCCGGCACGGGCTCTACCTGCGCGGGGGTAAGCTCGCCGGTGTGGCGGGTGCGCACCAGGCAGCGGCCGGCGGCAGGTGCCTGGTCCCCCACCCAGTAGCAGTCGGCCAGGTCAAGCGTTGCCGAGAAGAGCGCGGGGCTGTCGTGGTCTGCCGTGACGTAAACGGTGTTGGTCTCGACGTTTGTGTCCACGACGTAGCGGGCGGGGCCGCCGCCCAGGTTCAAGCCGCGGCGCTGGCCCACGGTAAAGAGGAAGGCGCCGTCGTGGTGGCCCAGGACACGCCCCGTCTCGAGCTCCACGACGTCGCCGGCGCGGCGCTCGAGGGTATCCAAAAGGAAGGTGCGGATGCCAACTTCGCCCACAAAACAGATGCCGTCGGAGTCGGGTTTTCTCTCAACGCCCAGGCCTCGCTCAGCGCACATGGCGCGTACCTTGGCTTTATTGGCGATGTCGCCCACGGGAAAGAGCGTGCGGCCCAAGACGTCGGCGCCCACGCGCCACAAGAAGTAGGTCTGGTCCTTGTGCTCGTCCAGGGCGCGCAACAGGCGGGTGGCGCCCGCGGCGTCGCGGTCGACGCGAGCATAGTGGCCCGTCGCCACGAAGTCGGCGCCCGCAGCAAAGGCCTTCTCGGCAAAGGTGCCGAACTTCACCGTTTGGTTGCACATGACGTCGGGGTTGGGCGTGAAACCGTGGGCATAGGCGTCCACCAGGTAATCGACCACGGTCTCTTTGTATTCCTTCTCGCAGTCCCAGACCTCAAGGTCGATGCCCAAGGTGACGGCGATGCGCTCGGCGTCGGCCAGGTCGTCTGCCCAGGCGCACTTGAAACCCGGCAGGTCGCGCGACCAGTTGCGCATGTAGACGGCCGTGGTGTCATAGCCCTGCTCGACCAACAAAGCGCAGGTCAGCGCCGAGTCGACGCCGCCCGACAGACCAGCATAGACTTTGCCCTTGCTCATTTTTGCTCCCCTTCCTTGGGCGAGACGGGCGCGTGCGGGGTCGCAGCGGCGGGGCCGGCGGGCGCGACGGGGCCGGCGGGCGCGGCGGCCGGGACGTCCAGGCCCACGCGCTCGGCCTCAAGGCGCACCGCGTCGATGATGGCCGCGGCGGCGTAGTCCACCTGCTCCTGCGTGGTGGGGCGCCCCAGCGTCATGCGCAGGCTGCCCGCGGCCACGGCCGCGTCCATCCCCATGGCCGCCAGCACGTGCGAGCTCTTCATCTTAGAGGCCGCGCACGCGCTGCCGGTGCCCACGCTCACGCCGCGGCGCTCGAGCAAGATGACCAGGCGGCGGGCCTCAAGGCCAGGGAAGCTCACGTGGAGAAGACCAGGAAGACGCAGCTTGGACGCCCGCGGGCCCGAGACGACCATCCACGGCAGCGCGCGCTCGAGCTGCTCCTGCAGGCTGTCGCGCAGCCCGGCCAGGCGGCGGGCCTCCTCGCCACGCATGCCCTCGGCAAGCTCAAGCGCCGCGGCCATGCCCACGACGCCGGGCACGTTCTCGGTGCCCGAGCGCACGCCGCCCTCCTGCCCGCCGCCGTGCACGAGCGGCCGCAAGGCCACACCGTCCGCCGCCCACAGGGCGCCTACCTGCTTGGGCCCGTAGGCCTTTGCGGCCGAGAGGGTGAGAAGGTCGCAGCACAGGTTGCTGACGTTGACCGACACCTGGCCAAAGCCCTGCGAGGCGTCGACGTGAAACCAGATGGGGGCGCTCTCCCCCGCCGCCAGGCGCCGCTCGCGCTCGCGCACCACGGCATGTCCTATCGCGCGGACCGGCTGCAGGCAGCCTACCTCGCCGTTTGCCAGCTCGATCGAGACCAGGGTCGTCTCGCCCGTGATCGCGCGGGCCACCTCGTCCGCGTCCACGCGGCCGTCGGGGCCCACCTCAACCAGGGTATGCGGGCGGTCGGCGCAGCAGGCAAGCACGCTTTCGTGCTCGGCCACGTCGGTCACCACGTGGCCCGTGGTCGCGGCAAAGGCCAGGTTGTTGGCCTCGGTGGCGCCGGCCGTGAAGGTCACGTTGGCCGGGCGTGCGCCGATGACGGCCGCCACGCGCCCACGGGCGTCCTCCACGGCCGCGCGGGTACGTCTCGCCAGCGCATAGGGGGCCGATGGGTTATGGAACTGCTCGGTAAAGTAGGGCAGCATCTCTTGCAGGACGCGTGGGTCCACGGGCGTCGCCGCGGCGTAGTCGAGGTAGGCCTCGGCCACAGCATCACCCGCCACGGCCGCCTCGATCTTCTCCGCCATCTAGGCCTCCCCTCCCGACTCGATAACCAGGTTCTGGAACCGGCCCGAGATGAACTCGTCCGAGTAATTGGTGTCCACCCACTGCTCAAAGGCGTTGCTCGCGGGCATGCCGGCGTCGCGGGCGGTCTTGCGGTTGAAGCAAGCCATGGTCATGCCGATGTCGGCCACCAGGTAGACGGCCACCAGCGTGACAAAGAGGACCTGCCGGCGCGACGTGGGCATACCGATCTGGTAGAGCAGCCGCGGCATCACCGAGCGCGCCCACACCAGGCCCAGCAGGCCCCAGAAAAACAGGAAACGCCAGGCCACCCACTTGGTGATGTGGTCGGGCAGGTGAGAATAGCTCCATGACGTGGCGTTGAAGAGGGTCTCCATGGCCCAGCCGGTGACCTGCTCAAGCCCGCCGCCGATCGCGGCCGATACCAAAAAGATCGCCAGCGTGCCCGCGCCCTTGCGGCGCATAAGGAAACACAAGACGGTGAGCAGCACCGCGCCCGTGCCGTACAGCGGCGAGAAGGGTCCCCACACCAGGCCCACGCGGTTCTCGGTGAGGCCGGCCGTGGCCAGCATCCAGATCTCCTCGAGCAAAAGACCGGCCATGCAGCCAACGAAGAAGATGATGATCACCTGGTACCAGCCCAGGTGCATGTGGTCGATGTACTCGTCGACGGCCTCTTTAGACGCGCGCCAACGGGCAAAGACGCGGCCCAGGCCCCGGGCGCTCTGCGAGCGAAGGAGCTCGCGCTCAAGCACGTCCTCGGATTCCTCGATGGCCGCCTGGGCGCGCTCCACCTCGGCCTCGTCAAGCGGCCGGCCCTCGGACAGCCAGTCCCAAAAATACAGCACCACGCGAACAAACCCCTGGACCACGGCCAGAAGGAACAAAAGCGAGAGTATCGAGAAAACCATGCGGCCTCCGGAAGAAATTGCACAGACGCTTTTACCATACCTGACTGTGCCGCTTTTGGCCCTTGGCGCGCCAAAATCCCGCCCCGTCGAGGTCTGCAGCGGCCAGCAGAACAAATAACGTGACATCTTGGCCGACAAACTCGAGTTTTACAAGAAGCCGTGAAAACCGCAAGTCATTTACCTGCGCAAACGCAGCCAAGAAAGACGTCTCTACTCGCCAAACCCGAGTTTGTCGGCCAAGATGTTTGCTTTTCGCATTCGGGGGGCTTCTTCGTCTGCGCTTGAAAACGAAAAAGGCCAGAGACTCGAAGCCTCTGGCCTTTTGAATTCATGGAGCGGGCTACGGGGTTCGAACCCGCGACCTCAACCTTGGCAAGGTTGCGCGCTACCAACTGCGCTAAGCCCGCGTGACGCAAGGAGATATATTACGCAGATCCCCCACCCCTTGCAAGCGAAATTTCGAACTTTTTTGGCAAAAGCCCAAAATTCTTTTCTCACCAAGAAGCGCACAAGGTCTTCTTGGCGAGAAAATCAAGCCGTCTACCTGCGGCTACCCCAGCTTTTGGGCCAGCAGCTGGTTGAAGAGCTTGGGGTTGCCAGAACCCTTTGCGGCCTTCATGCACTGGCCCACAAGGAAGCCGATGACCTTCTTGTTGCCGTCGCGGTACTGCTGGACCTGGTCGGCGCAGCGGCCCAGAACCTCGTCGACGATGGGCTCAAGCGCACCGGTATCGGTCACCTGGCGCAGGCCCTTCTCGTCCACAACCTTCTCGGGGTCGTCGTCGGTGCCGTTGACGGCGTCCAGGACCTCACGGGCCTGGGCAAACGTGATGGCGTCGGCGGCGAGAAGACCCGCGATGGAGCGCACCTGCGCGGGCGTCAAGGCGTCGTAGCTGGGCACGAGGTTGACCATGACGTTGCCCACGGTGGACACGACCTTAGGCTCGGCACCCTGGCAGGCCTCCTCGAAGAAGGCGGCAACCTTGGGGTCGCCGGCAAGCTGGGCGGCGTCGGCGCGCTTCAGGCCAAAATCGGCCATGTAGCGGTCGCGCTTGGCGTCGGGCAGCTCGGGGATGCGGGCGCGGGCAGCCTCGATGAAGTCGTCGGTAAGGTCGAAGGGTGCCAAGTCCGGATCGGGGAACAGGCGATAGTCGTCTGCCGTCTCTTTCACGCGCATGACGATGGTGCGGCGCTTGGAGGGCTCCCAGTGACGGGTCTCCTGGTAGATGATGCCGCCCTCCTCAAGCACCTCGGCCTGGCGGCAGATCTCGTACTCAAGGGCGTCGTGCAGGCTCTTGAACGAGTTGATGTTCTTCATCTCGGTCTTGGTGCCCAGCTGGTCGCTGCCGCGGCGGCGCAGCGACACGTTGCCGTCGCAGCGCATCGAGCCGTTCTCGAGCGAGCAGTCAGAGATGCCCAGCGTAAGGAACGTCTGGCGCAGCTTCTCCATGAAGAGGCGCGCCTCCTCGGGGGTGCGCAGGTCGGGCTCGGTCACCAGCTCGATCAACGGAGTGCCGCAGCGGTTGTAGTCGATGTAGGACTCCGCGGCGCCGCCGATGCGGCCCTCCTCGCCGCCCACGTGGACCATCTTGGCGGCGTCCTCCTCCATGTGGATGCGGAAGATGCGGATCGGCGTGGTATAGGAGCCGTCGGCGTTCTTGTCGATGGTGACGGGAGAAGCGGCCTCCATGCCGCCGGGGGCCACGTTTCCGGTCTGGACGTGGTCGGGGCGCTCCTGGGCGCCCTGCCCTGCGACCTCAAGGTCCAGGTGGCCGTACATGCAGAAGGCCACGGGACCCTGGGTGGTCTGGAAGTTCTTGGCCATGTCGGGATAGAAGTAGTGCTTGCGGTAGAACATCGAGTGCTTCTGGATCTGGCAGTTGGTGGCCAGGCCCGCCATCACGATGGACTCGATGGCCGCGCGGTTGGGCACCGGCAGGGCGCCGGGCATGCCCAGGCACACGGGGCAGACGTTGGTGTTGGGCTCGTCGTCGTGGGACAGACGGCAGTTGCAGAACATCTTGGTATCCAGGGCGGTGAGCTCGGTGTGTACCTCAAGGCCAATGACGGCCTCCCAGTCCTTCAAGACCTCGTTGAGCTTCTTCATTACAGCTCGCCTCCCTTCCCGGCGAAGGCGGGCGCGACGGCGCCCTTGGCGTCAAAGGAGCGCTCGATGGCGCGGGCGAACTGCAAGAGGCTGCGGTCCTTGAAGGCCGGGCCCTGCAGCTGCGCCGAGACGGGCAGGCCGCTCGTCTCGCCCAGGCCCAGCGGCACCGAGATGCCGCCGTTGCCGGCGATGTTGTTGGAGATGGTGAACATGTCGGAGGCGTACATCTGCGTGGGGTCGCTTATCTCGCCAAACTTAAAGGCCGTGCGCGGGCTTGCGGGCATCAAGATGACGTCGCACTTCTCGTATGCCGCCGCGTAGTCGCGCGTGATGAGGGTGCGCACCTGCTGGGCGGGATAGTAGTACTTGTCGTAGGTGCCGCTGGAAAGGAGATACGCGCCCAGCATCTGGCGGCGTTTGGCCTCGCTGCCAAAGCCGTGCGCGCGAGAGAGCGACGTCTGGTCGGCCAGGTTGGCGCAGCCGGCCTCCTGGTAGCCGTAGCGCACGCCGTCGAAACGGGCCAGGTTGGAGAAGGCCTCGCACGGGGCGATGACGTAGTAGGCGGCGATGGCGCTCGCGATGTTGGGCAGGTCGACCTCGATGATGTTGGCGCCCTGCTCGGCGAGCTTGTTGGCGGCGGCGTTAAGGGCGGCCTTGACCTCGCCGGTCAAGCCCGCGGCCTCCATGAGGGCGGGCACGACGCCCACGGTCTTGCCCTCGATCGGGTCCTCCAGGTGCTCAAGGAAGTCGACCGGGCAGTCCTGGCTCGTGGAGTCGTACGGGTCGCGCCCGGCGCCCACCAGGGCGTTCATGGCAAGGGCGACGTCGGCCACGGTGCGGCCAAAGGGGCCCACCTGGTCAAGCGACGAGCCAAAGGCCACCACGCCGTAGCGGCTGACGGCACCGTAGGTGGGCTTCATGCCCACAACGCCGCAAAGCGAGGCCGGCTGGCGGATCGAGCCGCCGGTGTCGGAGCCCAGGGACAAGGTGACCTCGCCGGCAGCCACGGCCGCGGCCGAGCCGCCCGACGAGCCGCCGGGCACGCGCGTGGTGTCCCAGGGGTTGTTGGTGCGGTGAAAGGCCGACGACTCGGTCGACGAGCCAAAGGCGAACTCGTCCATGTTGGCCTTGCCCACCGGCGTGGCGCCTGCGTCCAACATGCGCTGGACGCAGGTCGCGGTGAAGGTCGACTCGTAGTTCTCCAACATCTTGGAGGCGCAGGTGGTGCGGGTGCCCAGAAGGTGCATGTTGTCCTTGAAGGCAACCGGCACGCCCGCCAGGGGGCCGAGCTTCTCGCCGGCCGCGCGGGCCGCGTCGGTCTTCTCGGCTGCTGCCAGAGCAAGGTCGGCACTGACCTGCAGGAAGGCCTGGACCTCGGGCTCGCGGGCCTCGATGGCCTCGAGCGAAGCGCGGGCCACGTCGACGGCGCTAAAGTCGCCGGCAACGACGCCGGCCGCGATCTGGGCCGCGGTTAAGGTATCGAAGTTGGCCATTAGCGATCGCCTCCCTGGTCGCCCAGGATCGAGGGGACCCTGAAGTAGCGGTCGTGGGACGCCGGCGCGTTCTTGAGCGCGACGTCGATGGGCAGCGCGCGGACGTCGGTGTCCACGACGTCGGCGCCCATCACGTTGGAGAGGTCGCCGATGGGGTGGAAGGTGGGGTCGACGCCCTCAAGGTCGTACTGGCGGATGGGCTCCAGAAGCTCCACCGCCTCGTTCATGTACACAGTCATCTCTTGGAGCTCTTCGTCGGTTAAGGCGATGCGCGCGTAATCCGCGATGCCCGCGACGTCTTGGCTAGATAGAGCCATACTTCCTCCTGTCAGGCCGATAAACCCGGCTATTGTACGGCAGGCGGCAGGCGGCGGCACGGGCGGGGCGGGGCGCGAAACCAGACTGACCAAATCACGCCGGGGTTTCGGCCCCTCTCGAAGGGCGCGGCCATGACAGCAGAGAAGGGCGAGCTCATCAACCAGGGACTCGCTCTAGACACGATCGAAGAGCTCATAGCCGCCACAAACGCACAGCTCTAAACGGGAGAATTTCGACCGCGATTCAAATCCTGCAGTAAAAATGCCCTATAATGCCGCCTCAAAATACACACGCGCGACTTTTCTTGGTTTAAATCGGGACCCGCCGAGTACAACGCACAGCCCCGACGTCTGCCAACTGGGCAAACGTCGGGGCCTTTCGCGTGGCTACTCACCCAGAGCCGATTTAAACCAAGAAAAGTCGCGCGAGGCGACGCGTTGGGCCCGTCACTCCCCCGCTGCGGTCGCGGCGGCGTCCTCGCGGGCCAAAAGCCACTTCATGAAGTTGCCAAAGCACGCGGCCAGGACCTGCTGGAACAAGGTGCCCACGATCACGGGGAACATGACCTCGCCGGGGAAGTACTGCGAGGCCAGGACGGCGCCCGCCGAGATGTTGCGCATGCCCGTTTGGAAGGTCATCGTGACCTGCGTCTTTCGGTCGCGCTTCCACAGGCGCGAGATCCCCAAGCCCCAGAAATACCCCGTGCTTGCAAAGACGCCGATGAACACGATCACGCCCACGAGCTGCGGCGTGAGGTTCCTCATGTACGGAGAAACGCCCGTCGAGTTAGAAAGGATGACCAGCACCAGGGCGATCTTGGCGGCAGGCGCCAGGACGGGTGAGAGCTCGGCCTTGCCGCGGCCGTGGGAAAGGTCGTTTGCCACCATGCCGGCAAGGGCGGGCAACGCGATCTGGACCAGCATGCTCTGCATCATGCTGGCGACGTCGACCGCGACCGTCTGGCCCAGCAAAAGCTGCAGCGTCAAGGGAATGGTCACCGGCGCCAGCACCGTCGAGACAAGCAGCGTGGCCAGGCCCTGTGACAGGTCGCCGTCAAACATGTTGATCCACATGGCCGAGACCACCGCCACCGGAACGCTGTACTCGAGTACGATGCCGCAGACGATGTTCATGTTGTTGCCAAAGAAAAGAAGGCCCAGGCCATAGGCCACAACCGGCATCAAAACCGTCGAGATGAACAAGGTCACGAGCATCGCCGCCGGGTGGCGGAAGGCGTCGAGAAGGTGCTTCAAGTTGTTGCCCAAAGCTCCCTGGAAGGTCATGAAGGCAAAAAGCGGCGTCACCCAAGGTTTCAAGAAAGCCAGCTCCTGCGGGAAAAGCACGCCCAAGGCGACGCAGATGGGCGCGATGAACGCCAGGTGGCTTCCGATGAACGACCCCAACGACTTCCAAGCCTGCAAAACAAAGACCTCCTCAAAGCTCGCAAACGCGCACCATGATAAGGCCGCCCCGGGCAACAAGCCCCAGGGCGGCCAAAAAGAGCGGCATTTGTTAAAGCGGGCGCAACGTAGTGCAGACGACCGACACGCGCTGCGGCGGCGTTACTTGACGCGGGTCCGGCGATAGACCACGGCGCACACCACGCCCACCGCGGCCGCAAAGGTCGAGGCCCCAAAGAGCACCGCCTGCGGCCCAAACAAGGCCGAAAGGCCCGGCGCCGCCAACAGCGGCAACGCGCCCGCCGAGTTCATGGCCACGCGCATGACCGAGGCCACGCGCCCGATGGTGGCCGGGTCGCTGCGCATCTGCATCAACGTGTTGCGAATAGGCGCCAGCATGCCGAAGCCGATGCCGGTGACGACCTGGCCCACGGCCGCCACCAGCACAAACGACGTACCGGTATAGATCATGGACCCCACGCCCACAAGCACCAGTACCATCGACAAAAGCCAGGTCGAGAGCTTCTTGTGGTCGACCTTAAGAACGAGAAGCGACCCCAGCGTCCCACCGATGCCGGAGGCCGACGACAGCCACCCCATCCAATCGGAGTCGACGCACAGCACGTCTCGGTAGAACAGCGACTCAAGCGAGTCGAAGGCCCCGTAGGCAAAGAAGCCCAAAAAGCTGATGATGAACAAGATCCGCAGGTCGGGCTTGGTGAAGACGATCTTCACGCCCTCGAGGACCTCGTGGAAGAAGCTGGGTTTCTCGGCAACCGCGGCCTCGCCCGCGCCCTGGCCCGAGGCCTCGGCGAGACGGGCGTTCTTCTCGGCATGGACCTGCTTGCCCACGGGCTTCTCCTCCCGCGTCGCCCAGGCCAGTGCCAGGGCCGGGAAGGGGGCGACGGTCATGATCGAGAAGACGCACCGGTTGGGCGCCCAGGTGCAGATCCAGGCCGCCAGCGCCGGGCCCAGGATAACCGCGATGCCCGTTGCCACCTGGGAAAGCGAGTTGGTGCGCGACAGCTCCTTCGCGTCCTCGGAGAAGAAACGCGGGTAGGCGTCGACCGCCGTGGTGGAGGCCCCAAAGAAGAAGCCGTTGGCCATCGCGGCCAAGAACAGCGAGGGGTAGCTCACGGGAGACAGCCATTCGAACAGGCCGGTGAGCGCCGTGGCGGCCAGAAGCACGAGCAGGGTTTTTCTCGGCCCGATCCAATCGATGACGGGGCCGCTCGCAAGGTTGCCCAAGACAAGCAGGGTGTTAAGCGAGAAGGTAAGCGCCGAGACCTCGAGGGCGCCCGCGCCCAGGTCGTAGGTGGCGCAGCCGATGATGCCCACGAAATACGTGGACTGCAGGGCGATCATCAAGAACAGATTGATGCCCACGATTCGCCCAAAGGGCGACTTCAAGATAGACATGAAACAGCTCCTAAAAGACATAAAGGTAGCGAGGAATGAGCCAAATCAGGCGCAGCTAGTGCGGTAGGTAGACGCCGCTTTCGTACATGTAGAGCATATTCCTCCTCGCTTGGGAGCCAACGTCTCCTACCCTATCACGCCCCGTGTTGCGCGGCGGTTAAAACCCGCCCGGCGCCGCGCCCAACGGGCCAGCGGCGTCGCCCGCACAGGCCCCAAATTCC
>CAVKOL010000062.1:0-13706 GCA_963658035.1 Bacteroidaceae bacterium | reverse complement strand
GGCCGGCCAGGCGCTCCAGGTGCTCGTAGTGGTAGTTGGGGTAGTTGCGGCCGTCCAGGCCAATGTAGCCGCGCAGCACGGCGTGGGCCAGCGGGTTGCCGTCGCACTCGACCTCCCAGCCGCGGTAGATGAAGCTCTGCTTGGCCTGCGCGGCGTAGATCGAGTTCAACATGACAGACGTCGAGCCCGCGGTGGGGTTCTTCATGCCCACGGGCACGCCAATGCCGGCAGACACCAGGCGGTGCTCCTGGTTCTCGACCGAGCGCGCGCCCACCGCCACGTAAGACAGCAGGTCAACAAGGTACTGGTAGTTGGTGGGGTACAGCATCTCGTCGGCGGTGAAGAAGCCGGTCTCCTCGATCACGCGCAGGTGCATGTGGCGCACGGCCTTGACGCCCTCGAGCAGGTCGGCGGGCGCCTCGGGGTCGGGGTTGTGCAGCAGGCCCTTGTAGCCGGTGCCCTTGGTGCGCGGCTTGTTGGTGTAGACGCGCGGGATGATGATCAGCTTGTCCTTGACCTCGTCGGCCACGCCGGCCAGGCGGTTCATGTAGTCCAAAACCGAGTCCTCGCGATCGGCCGAGCAAGGGCCAATGATCAGCAGGCGGCGGGGGTCCTCGCCGCGCATGACGGCCGCGACCTGGGCGTCGAAGGCGGCTTTCTTCTCAACGAGCTCTGCCGACAAGGGCATCTCGTCGCGGGTCTCTTTGGCCATGGGCAGGCGGCGCTTGAAGTTCATAGACACGTGAAGACTCCTATGGTTCTTGGGCTCAAAAAACGCAAGTCTCTATTATCGGCCGCGCGCCGCGCAGAAGCAACGCGAAGGACTAACATTAGCCGCGATATGTAACAAATTTCGATTGGAGCCGAGAAATGCCCTGCACAACCATCTTGGTAGGAAAAAATGCCAGCTACGACGGGTCGACCATCATCGCTCGCAACGAGGACTGCCCCAGCGGCGAGTTTTGCGAGAAGCGCTTTGCGGTAAGCAACGCCGCAGGTAAGACCACGTACAAGTCGGTGATCGGCCACCGCGAGATCGCCCTGCCCCAGGGCGGTGGGCGCTACACCTGCATGCCCAACGCGGATCTTAAAGAGGGCCTGTGGGAGGCCGCGGGCGTGAACGAGTACAACGTTGCAATGACCGCGACCGAGACCCTGACCTCCAACGAGCGCGTGCTGGCGGCCGACCCCCTGGTGGCGTACAAAGCCGCGGTGGGCGCCCCCGGCGAGGCGGGCTATGAGCCCGAGGTCATCGGCGGCATTGGCGAGGAGGACATGGTGACCCTGGTCCTCCCCTACGCCACGAGCGCCCGTGACGGCGTGCTGCGCCTGGGCGCCCTTCTCACCGAGCACGGAACCTACGAGATGAACGGCATCGCCTTTAGCGACGTCGACGAGATCTGGTGGCTGGAGACCGTGGGCGGCCACCACTGGATCGCCCGCCGCGTGCCCGACGACTGCTACGTCACCATGCCCAACCAGCTGGGGCTTGACTCGTTTGACCTGGCAGACGCCCTGGGCGAGGGACGCGAGCACCTGTGCAGCCCCGACCTTGGCGACTTTATCGAGAAGAACCACCTGGACCTCTCGCTTGACGGCCGGCTTAACCCGCGCGACGCGTTTGGCAGCCACTCCGACTCGGACCACGTGTACAACACGCCGCGCGCCTGGGACATCCAGCGCTTCTTCAACCCCTGTGCCGGCCCCTGGGAGACGGCCGCCGCGCACGAGGAGTTTGGGCCCGAGTCAAACCGCCTGCCCTGGGCCCGCGTGCCCGAGCGCAAGATCACCGTCGAGGACGTGAAGTACGCGCTTTCGTTGCACTACCAGGGCACGGTTTACGACCCCTACGGCCACATCGGGACGCCTGCCACCCGCGGCCTCTACCGCCCCATCGGCATCAACCGCAACTGCCAGCTGGCCGTGCTGCAGATCCGCCCCTACGCAGACGACGCCCACCGCGCGCTGCAGTGGATCGCTCTGGGCAGCAACGCCTTCAACGCGCTGGTGCCCTTCTACACGCAGGTCGACGACGTGCCGGCCTATGTTCGCGAGACGCCCAAGGTGCCCACGACCGACAGCTTCTACTGGGCAAATCGCCTGGTGGCGGCCATGGCAGACGCCAGCTACGGCAGCTGCCTGCCGCACGTCGAGCGCTACCAGGAAAAGCTGCAGTCCCGTGCGTTGGGGCTGGTCCTGGCGGCCGACGAGGCGGCCGGCGACCCGGTGGCGACCAACCAGGCCATCGCCGACGAGGCCCGCAAGGAGACCGACGACCTTCTCGCCAAGGTCTTGTTCCAGCGCAGCCTTGAGATGAGAAACGGGTTCTCGCGCTCGGACAACTAGGCGGCGAGAAGACCGCGCGCGGCGGCGCGGCGGCGGCACGGCGCGGCCAACCAGACCGTACGCAAAAGGGCGCCCCGGGGAACCGAACCCCCGGGGCGCCCTTCTCGTCAAATCAACCTGCCGGCTGCCTGGCCAGCCCTTCTCGCTAAACCGCGCGCTTCCTGGCCTGGATGCCGCCCAGGATCTTCTTCTCGCCGCGACGCTTGGGGTCAAGCAGACGTGCCACGCGACCCATCGCAAACGTGCACAGGGCGATGATCAAAAAGTAAATCACCGCCGTGGCGAGCAGCGGGAAGAACGCCTGGAAGGTGCGGCTACGGATGATGTCCGAGACCTTGGTGAGGTCCTGGATCGCGATGTAGCCAACGACCGACGTCTCCTTGATCAGCGCCGTCAACTGCCCCGTGTAGAGGCTCCACACGCGCGCGGCCGCCTGCGGCAGGACGACCCGGCGGAAGACCTCGAGCTTGGAGAAGCCCATGGCCAGGCCCGCCTCGGTCTGGCCCTTGTCAACAGCGTCCAAACCCACGCCAAACGTCTCGGCGATGGGCGCGGCCATCTGCAGGCCAAAGCATATGATGCCCACCACGATCGCGGGTATGTCGATGTCTGCCAGCAAGATGTAGTAGAAGATCATGAGCCAGACCAGCACCGGGATGCCGCACGCCAGCTTAGAGTAGACGCGCGCGAGGCCGCGCACCGGCGCCAGGCGGCTGCGCTGCATGCTGCACAGGCCCGCTGCCAAAACCGAGCCCAGCACAAACGAGCAGGCCGCGATCGCCACCGTGACGCCCAGGCCCTCCAGCACCAGCTGCCAGCGGTTCTCGGACACAAAGGTGGAGTTGAAGTTCTTGGTGAAGGTGTCGAAGAAGCCCGAGGTCTCGGCGCCCGCCTTCTTGGTAAGCGCGCCGTAGTTCAAGGTGCAGTAGCTCTGCGTGAAGTTGACCTGCTTCTCGCGCTCGGCGGTGGGCACGAGCTGCATGCCCACGTCGGCCTTGCCCGAGCCCACAGCCGCGATCTGCGCGATGAGGCCCGAGCTCTGGAACTCGCAGCGCATGCCCAGCTCGTAGGCGATGCGCTCGATCAGCTCGACGGCAGAACCCATGAGCTGGCCGTTGGACACAAAGGTGTAGGGCTCGTCGCAGCCGGTGGAGACCACGTGCAGAACCTGGCCGTTCTCGTTTACCGGCACGTCGTCCATGGTGTAGTTGCGGTCCTGCTCCCACTTCTTGGTGATGGCGTCAAGCGTGCCGTCCTCTTTGTAGCGGGTGATGATCTCGTCCATCTTGTCGCGCAGCTCGGCGTTGTCGATCTGCGTGATGAAGCGGTCATCAAAGGAGATGTACCACGGCGTCACGTACTCGTAGCCCGACTCCTCCTCCATGAAGCGGTTGGCGTAGAACTCCGAGACGAAGCCGTAGTCGATCTTGCCGCCGATCAGCGCGGCCACGATGTCCGGCTCGTTTTGGAAGAGCTGGATGTCGGCGTCGGGGAACTGCGCGTGGAGGTTCTGCTCAGTTAGCGAGCCGATGATCGCGCCGATGCGGGCGTGCGAGAGCAGCTCGTTTCTCTCGTCCTCGGTGAGGTTTTTGTAGTTGGACTGGTCGTAGCCGGACGACTCGGCCAGCGACTGGGTGGGCACGTAGGAAAGCGTGACGCTCACCGCGACGAGAAGGACCGCCAGCGCAGCCGCGATCCTCTTGAACTTAGCGCGAAACATAGCTACCTCGCGAATCTGTGGTAGATGGACCCGTGTGACAAATTGCATAGTATACGCACGTTGGGCCGTCTTTCGCAGGTGGCGGCGCGGTTTTTTAAGGAGGTTAACAGGCGCGGAGAAGAACGGGCGGGGTCGCGGGCGCCGGCCGGTCCGCCGCCGGGCCGCCGCCCAGCCGCGAGCCGTGTTTTTTGAGCGGCGCTTCTCGCCCACACGCCCCACCCCTATACAATGGCGAGAAGAAACCCGCGAGTCCCAAGGAGCACGCCGATGTCAACCGCCGCCGCAAAGCAACCGCGCCGCTACACCGTGGGCGAGGAGATCGCCAACTCAGTCTCGCACGGGGTGGGGGCGCTTCTCTCCATCGCCGCGCTGGTGCTGCTCATCGTGCGCGCCGTGAGCCACGGTGGGGGCACGCACCTTTTGGCCGCCCTGCTCATGGGCATCGGCCTTTTGGTCGAGTATCTCTTCTCGACGCTGTACCACGCGATCGCGCCCGCCGGCGCCAAGCGCGTCTTTAGGGTGCTTGACCACTGCGGCATCTATCTGCTGATCGCCGGCAGCTACGCCCCGTTTGCGCTGGTGGCCCTGGCCGATTACGGCGGAATCTGGCTGGCGGCCGTGGTGTGGGGCATCGCCCTTGTGGGCATCGTGGCCGAATGCTTCTTGCGCGAGCGCCAGCCCAAGTGGCTGACGGCCCTCATCTACGTGATCTTGGGCTGGCTCGTCATCTTTAAGGTGGGCACGCTTTACGCAGTGCTGCCCGCCGCGGCCTTTTGGCTGCTGGTGGCAGGCGGCGTCTCCTACACCGTGGGCGCGCTCTTCTACATCCCCAAGCGCGTCCCCTACCTGCACTTTGTTTTCCACCTGTTCACCCTGGCGGGAAGCATCTGCATCACGCTCTCGGCCCTGATCTTCGTAATCTAGCGGCGCCGCGCAGGGCTTCTCGCCAAGGGCAGCGCGGGTACACGCGCAGACTGCAATTTTGGGGCTTGTCTGATGGTCGAGCATCAGACAAGCCCCATTTTTAGTGCCAATTCATCAGACAAGCCCAAAATATGCAGCCGAGAAGCCGCAGAAGCATCAGACAAGTCCGAGATTTGCAGCGGGGGGTCGGCAGGGAGAAGGGCACGCGGGGCCCTTAAATAGGCAAGCGCGACTTCTTCCATTTTAAAATCCGGCTCCTTGAGTAGACGAGGCCGTTTTGGCCACGTTTGCCCAGTTGGCAAAAGTCGGCTACTCGAGGGTTTCGATTTTAAAGTGGAAGAAGTCGGGCATGAGCGCGGCAAGGGGGCTCTAGGCACGAAAAAGGGCACCGCCGGGTGCTTGGCGGTGCCCATCCCCCACTGGTTTGACGACTGCGCGGACCCCGATTACGGGCGCGGGGTGCCGCAGTTGCTGCAGAAGGCGCCTTGGTTGACCTGGCCGCAGCTGCAGGTCCAGCCGGCAGGCGCCTGCGGCTTGGGCTTTCCGCAGCCGCTGCAGAACTTGCCGGTGTTGGCCGTACCGCACTCGCAGGTCCAGGCCTCGGCGGGCGCGGGCTTGGGGCCTCCACAGTTGCTGCAGAACTTGCCGGTGTTGGTCGCGCCGCAGCTGCAGGTCCAGCTGCCCGCCGCGGGCGCGCCGCCCGCCGGGGCCGCCGCCGGCGCCGCCGCCGCCTGCTGCGCGCCCATCCCGTAGAGCGCCTGCGGGTTCATCCCGCCCGCGGCGCTGGCCATCCCCATGCCCATGAATCCCATCATGGCGCCGTTCTCGTTGCTGGCGGCCATGCGCATGGCGTCCGCCTGCGACGCCGCCAAGTTGGCCGCGGCCATGGTGGGGTCGCGCATGACGGCCGCCTTCTGCAGCTCCTTGATCATGGCCTCGTCCTCGGCCGAAGCCGCGATCGAGTTCATGCCAAACGACGCCACCTCGATGCCGCGGGTCTCTCCCCACTCCTTGGACAGGACCTCGTTCAACGCGTGGGCCACGTCGGCGGTGTGCGCGGGCACGGCCGAGTAGCGCACGCCCATGGCCGAGATCTTGGCAAACGCCGGCTGCAGCGCCGTGAGCAGCTCGCTTTTGAGCTGCGAGTCGATCTTGTCGCGCGTGTAGGGCGCCTCGACGTTGCCGCACACGTTTTTGTAGAACATCAGCGGGTCGACGATGCGGTACGAGTACTCGCCGTTGCAGCGCACCGAGATGTCGACGTCCAGGCCAATGTTGGTGTCCACCACGCGGAAGGGCACAGGAGTCGCCGTCCCGTACTTGTTGCCCATGATCTCTTTGGTGTTGAAGTAGTAAACGCGCTGGTCCTTGCCCGTGTCGCCGCCAAAGGTAAAGCGGGCGCCCACGCGCTCGAACGAGGCCTTTAGGCGCTCGACCACGCCCTCGCCCGCCGAGCCAAAGAACAGGCTCGGCTCGCTCGACGAGTCAAAGACAAACTCGCCCGCCTCGCCGCAGGCCTCGACGATCGCGCCCTGCTCGACGATGATCATGAACTGGCCCTCGTTCACCGCGATGATCGAGCCGTTAGAGATGATGTTGTCCTCGCCGCGGGTGTTCGAGCTGCGCCCGCCCGTGCGCTTCTCGCCCTTGACGGCCAACGTGCCCGCGTCCAGCGAGTCGCAGTAGAAGTACTCGCGCCAAGAGTCGGCCAGCACGCCGCTTGCCGCCCCGATGCCCGCCTTAAGAAGTCCCATAGCTCGTCCTTTCTCCAAAATCGGCCGTTTGACCTGCTGGTCGTTTGAAAATCCGATTGCCCCAAAGCATGCGCCGAGAAGGGCCAGCGCGGCATGCCCGGCTGTCCCAAAACGCGGGCGCAACTTGAGCCGAGCGACCCAAAGTGCCCCCGGCCGGGCGGCTATACTTGCTCTATGGTGCGCGCGGCGGACATATCCAAGCAAAAGGCGCTGGTCCTTGCGGGCGCGGCGGCCGTCGTCTTTGCCGCGATTCTTTTGGGCATCGAGGCCAGCGGGGCCTTTGCGGCGCCGGCACCCATGCCCCTCACAAACGGCTCGGACGCCACCACCGGCTACATGGTCCTCTTTGGGCCCCTGGTCGCGATCTGGGGCGTCTCGGTGCACCTGCGCTGCCCCGACAAGGCGATTCGCCGCTATCTCTTGGCGATCGCCGGGCTCATTGGCCTGTGGATGCTGTTGGTGCTGGTCAAGTACTCGGTGCGCAGCTACCGCCTGGCCGCGGCGCTGTGGTACAGCTACTACATCCCCATGTTGGCCATCCCCACGCTGTGCTTGGCCTGCGCCCTGCGCGCGGCGGCCGTCGACGGCACGCGGGCGGGGCACGTGGTGCGGGCCGCGGCGGCGGGCGTCTCGGCGGCTTTTGTGGCGCTGGTGCTTACCAACGATCTCCACCACCTGGTCTTTCGCTTTAGCTTTGCCGACCCCGAGTGGGCCGGCAACTACACCTACGCCGCGGGCTACTACGCCCTGGCAGCCTGGTGCGCCGTTCTTTTGGTCGGCTTCTTTGCCACGCTTTTCTTGGCGGCAAGAAAGCAGCTGAGAAGCGCGTTTGTGCCGTTGGCCGTGCTTTTGGGCGCAGGCGGGGCCTACGGGGCCCTCTACGCGCTGCGGCACGTGGGCGCCTTTGCCACCAACGTCTCGCTGGTGTACGGCACACTGGCGCTGATTGCGCTGGAGCTCACGCTTGACCTGGGGCTTCTCCCCTCCTACGCCTGGTACCAGGACGCGTTTGCCAGCCTGTCCTTTGACCTCAAAGTGATCTCGCGAGACGGGCGCGTCGAGGCCGCGACCTTGGCCGCGGCGCCTCTTGACCCGGCGGCCGCGGCGATTCTTGCCCAGCACGATGCGCAGGGCGCGGGCCATGGCGCGGCGGGCGGTGCCACTGGCGACCCCTGGGCCTTTCGCACGAGCGCCATCCCGGGCACCCTCTTCAAGGCCTACCCCGTGCGCGGCGGGCGCGCCCTTCTGGCCGACGACGTGAGCGGCATCGACGAGCGCCGCGCCGCCCTGGAGGCCAAGCGCGCTCGCCTGAGCCGCAGCAACGCCCTTCTCGCCCAGATGGCCAAGGTCCGCGGCGAGCAGGCCCGCCTTCGCAGCGAGCGCGAGCTCTATGTAGAGATCGAGGCCTCGTTGGCCGACAAGACCGCCCGCATCAAGGAGCTGCTGGACGCGCTTCCCGCAGACGACGATCCGTGTGCCCAGGCGCGCCGCCGCGAGATGCTGATCGAGGTCAAGCTGCTGGTGGCCTACTGCAAACGCAAGGGCGCCTTGGTCATTGCCGAGAAGAAAGACCCCGAGTTCAACCGCGAGCGCCTGCAGCTGGTCTTTAACGAGACGGCCTCTGACCTGCGCTCCATTGGTGTCGACTGCGCCGCCATCGTGCAGACGTCGCGCCCCTTGCCGGCAAGCGTCGTAAGCGTCTTGTACGACTGCCTCTACGACTTCGCGACCGCGGCAAACGCGGCTTCCGACGCCGTGCTGATGCTGTTTGTGCAGGAAGAGGAGGACGCCGTCATCTTGCGGGCCGCGTTGACCGCCGCGGTGGCGCCGGGCGAGGACCTCTCGCGGATGCTGGCCACACTCGAGGGCGACCTCGCGGCGCGCGGCATCGAGCACAGCGCCGAGGTGGCCGGCGGCGAGGCGAGCTTCATCGCGCGCATCCCGGTGGGGCGCGAGGGGCTCCCCTCGGTGCAGGAGGGGGTGGCCAGATGAGCGCGCTTGCCAGCATGTCTCACCTCACGCTGATCGTGCTTCTCGCCGCGTTCTTCTACCTGGCCTCTGGCCAGACGGTCCACGCGATCCTGGTGACCCTGCGCCGCGGCGCCACGCCCACGCGGGCCATCGCCGCCTACGAGGGGCTCATTGCCTTTCACCTGGCGCTGGGCTGCTGCGGGGCATGCGCGGCGGCGATGAACTACGGCGACTTCTTGGTGCGCCTGCGGCCCCTTGACGTGCCCCTTGCGCCCCTGCTGTGGGCCAACGCCTTGCTGGTGGCGCTGGGCGGGTACCTGTGCGTCTCTAAGCGCGAGCCCGTCATGGTGCCAGAGCTCGCCCTCTTTGCCCTGTGCACGCCGCCGGTCATCTCGGCTCTGGGGACGGGCGTGGGCGGCCTCTTGATCGCCGACGCCGCCTTCTTTGTCTTTAGGGTGACGGCCGCGCTGTTGCTGGATGCTCGCCACTTTGCCACGTCTACCAGTATGCTTTCGGTGGTGGACGCCCTCGACAGCCTGCCCGACGGCATCGTATGGGCAAACAAGCACCGCCGCATCCTGTTTATGAACGACGCGATGCGCGCCCACTTGACCCAGCTGGGCTTTGCGACCGACCTCTCCGAGACGAGCGGCCTATGGGCCAACCTGGAGCGCATGGGCCAGGGCGAGGGCTGCGCGGTCTTGCCCGAGGGCATAAGGATCGCGATGCCAAACGGCAAGACGGTGCTCTTTTGCCACGACAAGGTGCGCCTGCGCGGCATGGATTGCTACCGCATGGTCTCGGTCGACGTGACCGAGGAAGAGGCCCTCAACACCCAGATAGAGGCCGCAAACCAGCTGCTTGAGGCCGAGAATGCCGAGCTGCGCGAGTCGATGGCGCGCGTGGACGCGGTGGCGCGCGCCGAGGCCTTGGTGCGCATGAAGGCCCGCGTGCACGACACCGTGGGCCAGCGCCTGTCGATCCTGCACCGCTTCTTGGAGGCCGAGAACCCCACGCCCGCGGCCCTGGCCGAGGTGACGCGCCTGGCGGGCACGATTCTGGACGACCTGGCCTCGCCCAGCTCGCCCGACCACGGCTCTGAGCTGGTCTCTATTGCGCGGGCCTTCTCGCTCATTGGCATCGACGTGCACGTCGACGGGGCGCTGCCGGCAAACGCCGCCTGTGCCGAGGCCTTCGTGCGCATCGTGCGCGAGGCGGCCACCAACGCGGCCAAGCACGCCCAGGCCACCCGCGTCGACGTGCAGATGATCAAAAGCGGCGACGCCTACGTCCTTCTCGTCCAAAACGACGGCATCCCGGCCGCGGCCGACATCCGCGAGGGCAGCGGCATCCCCGGCATGCGCCGCGCCGCCGCCGAGGTGGGTGCCACGTTCAACGTCACCCGCCGCGACCCGTTTACCATAGAGGTGGTGGCGCCGGTCGCGGCCGGCGGCGACCTTCTCGCCACATCAGCAAAGGAGCCCACACCATGATCTCTATCCTTCTGGTCGAGGACCAGGCCATGCTGCGCGACTCGCTGGCCTGCACGATCAACATGCAAGACGACATGCAGGTGGTGGCCCAGCTGGGCGACGCCTCGGAGGCCTTGGACGCCGTCGAGAAGACCGGGGCCACCTGCGCCCTTCTCGACGTCTGCACCGAGAACGACTCGAGCGGGATCGTGGCCGCGCGCAAGATCAAGGCCGCGCACCCCGACGTGCGCGTGGTCATCATGACCGGCATGCCCGAGATCACCTTTGTCGAGCAGGCCCGCGACGCCGGCGTGGACAGCTTTATCTACAAGAACGTGGGCACGGCCGAGCTTTTGGGCGTCATTCGTTCGACGATGGAGGGGTACTCGACCTTCCCACTGGCCCAGCGCAACATCTTCTCGGACGCGGCCAAGCTCACCGACACCGAGCTGGACATCCTGCGGCTGGTGTGCGAGACCAAGACCCGCAAAGAGATCGCGGCCGAGCTGTACTTAAGCGAGGGCACGGTCAAGCGCCACATCTCGGAGATCCTGGCCAAGACGGGCTACGACAACATCTTGCGGCTGGCGGTGCACGCGGTCTCGACGGGGCTCATCGTGCCGAGCATGACCAAGGGGGCCGGGGGGAAGTAGCGGCCGCCGGGGGCCGGGCCGGCGGCGAGAAACCCGCCCGTTCTTCTCGGTGCCAAATTGAGACGCATGTCCACGTCCCCGCGCCCGACTTGGGCCGCGGGGCGCTTCTTTGCTGGGGCCCGCGGACACATCATGGGAGCAGCAAAAACACGCGGCCAACCGCGCCGCGCCGGGCAAAGGAGGCTCTTATGGGACTGTTTGGCAACCTGTTTGAGAAGAAGAGCTGCGACATCTGCGGCGGCGAGATCGGCCTTTTGGGCAACCGCAAGCTCGAGGACGGAAACCTGTGCAAGAACTGCGCGGCCAAGCTGTCGCCGTGGTTCTCGGACAGGCGCTGGTCCACGCTGGAGCAGATCCGCGAGCAGCTTGCCTGGCGCGAGGCCAACAAGGCGCGCGTGGCCGAGTTCAACGTCACGCGCACGCTGGGCGGCAACACCAAGGTGCAGCTGGACGAGGACGCGCGGCGCTTCCTGGTGACCTCGAGCTCGCGCTGGCGCGAGCAGAACCCCGATGTGCTGGACTTCTCGCAGGTCACCGGGTGCGACACCGAGGTGCGCGAGACCCGCACCGAGCTTAAGTGGGAGGACAAGGAGGGACAGCGCCGCAGCTACGACCCGCCGCGCTACGACATCGACTACGACGTCTACCTCACCATTCACGTCAACGTGCCGTACTACGACGACATGTGCTTCAAGATCAACGACGGGCGCATCGAGGAGCGCGACTCGGTGGAGTACCGCGAGGCCGAGCGCGTGGCGAGCGAGATCCGAGCGGCCCTGACCGAGGTACGCGAGACCACGCGCCAAGCGGCGGCCGACGCGGCGGCTCCTAAGGCCGCGCGCACCTGCCCGTTCTGCGGCGCGACCACCACGCCCGACGCCTCGGGCCGCTGCGAGTACTGCGGCGGCGCGCTGGGAACGGCGTAAGCGGCGGCCCCGCGGCCGGGTTTCGCACGGTTTGAGGGGCGCCGAAACCAAAAACGCGACAAGTCAGCCGACGAAACCCGATAGGGCAAGTAGGCGCAAAACCCGCAAGTCTCTGACCTGCGGGTTTTCTAACGTCAAAAGCTTGTCTACTTGGCAAATACGATTTCGTCGGCTGACTTGTCGCGTTTTTGGTTTTTGGGGCCGCCCGCGACCGCGCCGGACGCGCTTCTCGCCGCCCCCACCCCCTAACGTCAACGGTTTGTTACCCCTTTTGCGCACAGCGGGGCGCTTCTCGTAAGATGGTGCGCATAAATAATTCAGCTAACCGCAAGGAGATTTGCATGCTTGATGAGAGCGCGCTTAAAGACCAGGTAGACGCCTTTGTCGACGAGGTTTGGGAAGACGTCGTCAAAGACATCGCCGCCCTGGTCAAACACGAGTCGGTCGAGGACCTGGACCACGCCGAGCCCGGCAAGCCCTGGGGCCCCGCCGCAAACGACGCCCTGGTCGAGGCCGAGATCATTGCCCGCCGCATGGGCTTTGACGTGACCGATGTCGACGGCTACATGGGCTTTGCCCAGGTCGACGGCGAGAAGGACGCCTACGTCGCCACCATCGCCCACACCGACATCGTGCCGCTGGGCCTGGGCTGGAACTTCGCGCCCCTCGAGGTCACGCGCAAGGACGGCTGGCTGATCGGCCGCGGCGTGCTGGACGACAAGGGTCCCTTTGTGGTCTCGCTCTACGCCGCCGAGTTCTTCCGCCGCCAGGTGGCCGCCACCGGCAAGAAGCTGCCCTATACCCTGCGCTGCCTCATTGGCAACAACGAGGAGACCGGCATGGGCGACCTTCCCTACTACCTGGAGCGCTACGGCGAGCCGGCCTTCTGCTTCTCCCCCGACGCCGACTTCCCCGTGATCTGCGGCGAGAAGGGCGTCTACGGAGGCGAGTTCACCACCAAGCACCCGGTGGCCGGCTCGGTCATCATCGAGCTTGACGGCGGCACCGTGCGAAACGCGATCCCCGGCTTGGCGACCGCGACCCTGCGCGCCGACGCCTCGCAGCTTCCCGCAGCCAACAACATCACCATCGAGCCCGCCGGCGACGGCCTTGCGCGCGTGAGCGCCCACGGCAAGGGCGGCCACGCCTCGATGCCCGAAGGCACCGTCAACGCCATTGGTCTTCTCGCCCGCTACCTGCTGGACTGCAAGATCTGCACCATCGAGGAAGAGGAGTTCCTGCGCCTGCAGGTCCAGCTCACCGAGGGCGACTACGGCAAGGCCACCGGCATCGCCACCGCAGACGACAAGTTTGGCCCGCTGACCTGCATCGCGGGCACCGTGCGCACCGTCGACGACCACTTTGTGCAGTCCATCGACTCGCGCTACCCCACCACGACGACCGGCGAGGCCATCACCGCCCAGATGAGCGCGATCGCCGAGAAGTTCGAGTGCGAGTACCGCTGCACGGGCGACGCCGTGCCGTTCTACATCGACCCCTCCTCGCCCGAGATCCGCGTCCTTCTGGACACCTACGGCGAGTACACAGGCGAGAAGGCCGAGGCGTTTTGCATCGGCGGCGGCACCTATGCCCGCCACTTCAAGCGCGCCGTGGCCTTTGGCCCGCACCTGGACCACGCCGACGCCCCCGCCTGGGTGGGCATGGAGCACGGCCCCGACGAGGGCATCCTTGAGGACGACCTCAAGCAGGCGCTCAAAATCTACATCGTGGCCATCGCGCGCCTGATGGAGCTCGACCTCGTCGAGGAGTAGGCTGACCTGCGGGTTGTTTAACGCGTTAACGAATCCGGGCCTCTCGCCGTGTGCGTGGCGAGAGGCCCGGATTTTGTTTTATTTGGGGGCAGCCCGACGGCGGCCAGGCGGCGCCTACTGGATGAACATCGCGTCGCCAAAGGAGAGGAAGCGGTACTTCTCGTCAAT
>CAVKOL010000061.1:0-13842 GCA_963658035.1 Bacteroidaceae bacterium | reverse complement strand
CCATGCTGGCAGAAATGGAACCGGTTGGAGTCAGGCAGGCAAAGGCCCAGTTCAGCGCTCTGGCGCAGGAGGTCAACGAAAGCGGGCTTTCGGTTACGGTCATGCGCCATGGCAAGCCATGGGTTGTGATTTGCCCGGTGGATTCCGGCTCGCGCGAGAAGCAAAGGAAGCTCGAGGCGTTTAGGGCGCTTACGGCGTCCATCGAATCTTGCGAGGCAGATCCGGATTGGTCACTTTTAGGGGACGATGCCGATCTCTTGGCGCAGGCGAGGGTTGAGCGCTTTGGATAGGGTAGTGGTGGATACCAACATCATCCTGGATTACCTAAGTGCTTCTCGCCCTAGCCACTTCGAGGCGGTCGACTTCTTCTCTGCCGTGTTTGACGATGGCGACATCGAGCCTGTTGTGTTGGCGGGCTCGCTTAAGGATGTCTACTACATGATGCGCCGAGGCTACAGCCATGCGCTGACCAAACAACGCCTGGACGATTTTAGGGAGGTCGTGAGCGTCTATGACCTCACGGGTGACGTCTTGGACGCGGCGTTTGCATGCGACGAGCCCGACCTTGAAGACGCGATCGTAAGGGCGTCCGCCGAGCTCATGGGCGCCAAAGCGATAATTACCCGCGATGCCAGGGCCTTTAGGGGCTCAAGTGTGCCTAGCATGAACGCCCGCGAGTTCACCTTTACCCTTGAGTAGGGCGAGAAGACCGCTCGAAAAGTCCGGGTCCGACCGCGCCACGCAAAAAAACGGCCCGTCGGGGAACCGACGGGCCGTGAACACTTGGTGGGCGTTATAAGATTTGAACTTATGACCTCTTCCGTGTCAGGGAAGCGCTCTCCCCCTGAGCTAAACGCCCGAAGCTATGAACCGCAGAGCGGTTGTTGCTGGGGTGGCAACGAGTTGCTATAGTACCTAAACCGCGACGCGCGCGCAAGCCCCAATTCGAAATTTTTTCTCGCGGGCTGCGGCATGGGACTCGCGCCTAAAGGATCCTGCGCCTAAACGTGGCCCCGTGGCTGTCCAGGTCCACCACAAACTCCACCGCAAAGCCCGACTCCACGATCACGCTGGCCTCAAACGGCGCGCCCGACGCGTCAAACGTGGTGCGGATGCGCCTAAACGCGGGCGAGCCGGCCGGTTGCTGCAGGTACTTGGCCTCGGTCTTGTCGAGAAGAACGGCCTCGTAGACCTCGCGGGCGCTCGCCGGCAACAGCCCCGACGCCTCGGCGATGTTGCCGTAGAGCGAGTGCTCGAGGTCCTTCTCGGTCAAACCGGGGCACACCGAGCAGGGGACATAGACGCTCTCGATGCGCATGGGCTTGTCGTCGGCCAGGCGCAGGCGGCTGATCTCCCATACCTGCTCCTTGCTGCGCAGTTTAAGGCGCTTGGACACGCCCTCGCTGGGCGTCACGCGCCTAAAGTGCAAGATCTTGGAGCTGGGCGTCATCCCGCGCGACTCCATCTCGGCCGAGAAGTTGAGCGAGTACGTGATGGAGTCCACGGGCTTTCCATGCGCGAGGAACGTTCCCTGCCCGCGACGGCGCACCACGTGGCCTTCCTCGACCAGGTCCTTGAAGCAGCGGCGCACCGTGGCGCGTGACAGGCCAAAGGCCTCGCAGATGCTTGTCTCGGTGGGAAGCGCCGTGTTGCCGTCGATTACGCCGGTGGCCACCATCTGCAGGATGCGCTGCTCGAGCTGCTGGTAAAGCGGGGTGTGGGACTCGAAATCGAGGGGCTTTGAAGACATCGCGCTCAAAACGTCCACGGGCCGTCTCCTTCACTCGTCGGTGTGTCGCTGTGAGTGATTGTACGATATGTACCATACAAATTTACTGAGAAATACTACAGATGTGGGGCGGCCGCGGAGGGGCGGGTTTTAGTTTCATGCTCAAACAGTCCTATTCGCACGGACGTGACATTAAGTCACGTCCGGCTCATGCGGAACTGCGCGTGAAACTAAAACCCACCCCTCCGCGCCCATCTCGCACCCGCCAAATACCCGCCCCGACCCAACAAAACAAGAAACCTAAAGAGGGTAGGGAAGAAGATAAAAATATAAATAGAAGAGCAGAGGGTCGGCAAAGGTATCCCATCCCTACCGTTGGGGATGGATTACCTATTGAAACCCTCTGCTCTTCTATCTTTATAAATCTTTTAATTATCCTTCAGGGCTACCCATGGCTTCCTGCTCGTGTTGCCGCTGCAGCAAGACGCGCGAACGCAGTGTCGCGCGTGCGGGCCCGGGAGGGGAGGGTGGGTTTAGTTCCACGCGCAGTTCCGCATGAGCCGAAGGCGACTTAATGTCGCCTTCGTGCGAATCAGGACTGTTTGAGCATGGAACTAAACCCACCCTCCACTCCCGGGCCAGGACACCGCTACTCTGCCGGTGCGAACTGCGACTCGTAGATGTCGCTATAGATCCCGCCGCGCTCCAACAACTCGTCATGCGTGCCCGCCTCCGCAATGCGCCCCTGGTCAATGACGCAGATCAGGTCGGCATCGCGCACGGTGGACAGGCGGTGCGCCACCACAAAGCTCGTGCGCCCCTGCATCAGGCGGTCAAAGGCGCGCTGCACCAACAGCTCGGTACGGGTGTCGATGTTGCTCGTGGCCTCGTCCAGGATGAGCATCTGCGGCTGCGCCACCATGACGCGCGCGATGCACAAAAGCTGCCGCTGGCCTGCGGAAACCGAAGAAGACCCGTCCAAAACCGTGTCGTAGCCCTGCGGCATGCGGCTAATGAACTCGTCGGCGTAAGCGGCCTTCGCGGCGGCGCGCACCTCCTCGTCGGTGGCATCGGGCCGGCCAATACGGATGTTGTCGGCCACGGTGGCGTGGCGCACCCAGGTGTCCTGCAAGACCATGCCCCAGCTACCGCGCAGACTCGAGCGCGTGATGTTGGCCACGTTGGTGCCGTCTACCAGCACCGCCCCGTCGTTCACGTCGTAGAAGCGCATCAAGAGGTTAATCAACGTGGTCTTGCCGCAACCGGTGTGGCCCACCAGGGCGATGCGCTGGCCGGGCTTCACGGCCAGGTCGACGTCCTTCAAGATCAAGCGGTCGGGAGAATACCCAAAGGCCACGTGGCTCAAGGTGACCTCGCCCGTGACCTGGCCCAACACGCGGGCGTCGGCCGCGTCGGGCTTCTCGGCTTCCTCGTCGATCAAGGCAAACAGTCGCTCGGCGCAGGCCACGGAGTTCTGCAGCTCGGTCACCACACCCGAGATGTCGTTGAAGGGCTTGGCGTACTGGTCGGCGTAGGACAAAAAGGCCGAAAGGCCGCCCACGGTGATGCCGCCGGCGATGGCCACAGCGGCGCCAAAGATGCCGATCGCGGCGTATACCAGCGAGTTTGCGAAGCGCATGGTTGGGTTTGCCAAAGACGAGAAGAACACGGCCTTGTAGCTTTCCTCGCCCATGCGGCCGTCCACCTCGCAAAACTGCTCGCATACCGGCTCTGCCATAGAGAAGGTCTGGACAGAGGAGACGCCCGAGACCATCTCTTCCACGATGCCGGTGAGCTGGCCGCGCAGCTGGCTTTGGCCGGCGAAGTGGCGGCTGGCGTGGGTCGAGATGAAGCGCGCGGCAAAGACCGAGATCGGGGTCAACACGGTCACGACACAGGCGATCGCGAAGTTGAGGCGAAACATGAAGGCCAGCGTGACCACGATGGTCAAGACACCGGTGGGCAGCTGCTGGAAGCCCATGACCAGGCCGTTAGTGAGCTGATCGGCGTCGGTCACGATGCGGCTGGTCAAGTCGCCGTGCTCGTGGGAGTCGATGTAGGAAAGCGGCAGCTCCTGCAGGTGGGCAAAGGCCTCCTCGCGCAGGTCGCAGGCCGCCTCAAACGACAGGCGGTTGGTGAGGGCGGTCAAGGCCCACTGGCCGGCCGCGGTGACGCAGATGGTGACGGCGATGCTGCGCAGGTTGGAGAGCAGGGCGTTCATGTCCACCTGTCCCGGTCCCACCACGGCATCGACGGCTCGGCCAGACAGCGTGGGAAGCGCAAGCGTTCCCACCACGACCACGACCACCAGGGCCACGGTCGCGGCCAGGCCCAGACGCCGCCCGGCAAAAAGCCCCAGCATACGGGCCACGGTACCCTTGTTCTTCTTGGCGGCCATTAGCGCGTCGCCTCCTCTCGGCTAAGCTGCGAGTCGCAGATCTCGCGGTACACCTCGCAGTTGGCGAGAAGCTCTTCGTGCGTGCCCAGGCCTACCTCGCGGCCTCCGTCCAAGACTAGGATCTGGTCGCAGCTCTTGACGGCGGTCACGCGCTGGGAAATCGTGATGACGCAGCTTTGGGCCAGCTCACGGCGGATGGAGCGGCGAAGCGCGGCGTCGGTCGCGAAGTCCAGGGCCGACGAGGCGTCGTCGAGTATTAGGACGGCCGGTTTTCTCGCCAACGTGCGCGCGATCGCCAGGCGCTGGCGCTGCCCGCCCGAGAAGTTGCGGCCAAACTGCTCGACGCCGCTGGCCAGGCCCTCGGGCTTGGCGGCGACGACGTCGGTTGCCTGGGCGCAGTCGACGGCGGCCATGAGGTCGTCGTCGGAGGCGTTGGCGTCGCCCCAGCGCAGGTTAGATGCGATGGTGCCCGAGAAGAGCTGCGGGTTTTGCTCGACGATGGAGACCTGGCGGCGCAGGCTGGCGACGTCGAGGTCGCGCACGTCGCTGCCGCCCACGTAGACGGTGCCCGAGGTGGCGTCGTAGAAGCGCATGAGGAGGTCGGCCAGGGTCGTCTTGCCAGATCCCGTGCCGCCGATGATGCCCAGGCTCTGGCCGGGGGCCAGGTCAAAGCTAATGTGGGAGAGGGACTCTTTGCTGCCCTGGGGGTAGACGAAGCTCACGTCGTCGAAGCGCACGGCCGCGGCCGCGCCCTTCTCGCCGTCCGCCGGGTCCGCGCCTTTCTCGCCGTCCACACCCGCGCCCGCCGCCACGCAGGCCTCGATCGACCCGTTGACCTGCGACGGCTTGGTGTCAAAGACCTCGTTGATGCGCCGCGCGCAGGCCGAGGCCTTGGACAGCATGGTGATCAGGTTCGTGAGCTTCAACAGCTCGACCAGCGCCTGGCTCACGTAGCTCACCAGGGCCACCAGCTGGCCCTGCGTGAGGTTGCCCACGTTGACCTGCACGCCGCCGTTCCACAAGAGCGCAATCAGGCCGAGGTTCACCACGGCGTAGGTAAGCGGGTTCACCAGGCCCGAGATGTCGCCTGTCGAGACCTGCAGGTCGCGCACGCCCTCCGCCGCCTGGGCAAAGCCGCGCTTCTCGGCGTCCTCTTGCCTAAAGGCGCGCAGGACGCGGGCACCCTCCAGGTTCTCGCTGGTCTTCAAAAGCACTTGGTCAAGTGCCTGCTGGATCTTGCGGTAGCGCTTGGTCGTGACCTGCATGAAGGCCAAGATCAGCGCCGTGGCGGCAATAGACGAGACCAGAAGGCAGGCGCCTTCGGCCCCGTCCACGATAAAGGCCGAGACCACGGTGCCCACGATGACAAAGGGGGAGCGCAAGATCAGGCGGAAGAACATGTTGAGGCCGTCTTGCGTCTGCTGGGTGTCGTTGGTGATGCGCGTGATCAGGCTCGCGCGGCCCAGGCCGTCGACGTCCTCGCGCGGCAGGGTCATGACGTGGTGGAACAGGTCGTCACGCAACGCCGTGCCAAACTGCGCGGCGAGCTTCGACGAGAAGTACTGCGCCACGACCGAGACCGCGTAGCAAAAGACGCCCAGGCCAACCAGGGCCGCTCCATGCCACAGGATGTAGGCGGTGTCGTTTTGCGCGATGCCCACGTCGATGACCTGGGCCATGACCAGGGGCACGATGAGCTGCAGGATGGCCTCAAGCCCCTTGAACGCCGGTGCCAGGAAGCACTCGAAGTAATGGCCCTTGAGATAGCGCCTAAGTCTAAACATGGAACTCCTTATATATAAGATGCGCCGCGCCGTTAGCGCGCGCCAACAAGCACTAGGGTACGCCGCTTTGCGCGCGGTTTTGGCCCGGAATCTCAATTGGCGCGTTTGCGGACCCGTCTGGTTGCGCGGCGGTAAGGGGCCGCGGGAACGGCGGCAGCGAGGCGTAGCGTCTTGGCCCGCGACCACGTTTGTGGCGCGATTATGCATATAGGTCTTCTCGATATTTGAATCAACGCGACTCCATATAATGGCGCGTGGCTGTTCAACTGCGGATTAGCGGGTTTAAAATTTTGAACAGCTTTCAAAACACGTGTTGTCCTGCAGGTTTGCGGGCGTGGAATTGGGAGGAAGCAGTGGCCGAGAAGATCATCATCATGGCAGAGTCGGGAAGCGACGTTTCTGCGAGCGTGGCGGCCGAGCTTGGCATCTACATCGTCCCCATGCATGTGAGCATCGGCACCAAGACCATCGACGATGGAGACCTGCCCCCGGCCGAGATGCTGGAGGAGTGCCGCCAGCTGGGCGTTTTGCCTAAGACCAGCGGCTGCACCCCCGGCGACTTCGCGGCCGCCTTCGACCGCGTGCACGCCGAGCACCCCCAGGCCAAGATCTTGTACCTGGCCTACTCGGCCGTGACCACCTGCTCTTATGAGTCCGCGATGGCCGCGGCGCAGGGCCGTGACTACGTAGTGGGCCTCGACACCCAGCAGGTCACGATCGGGCAGGGCTTCGTCGTGGTGAGCACGGCCAAGCACCTGGCCGCCAACCCCAACATCACCATCGAGGAGCTGCGTGACTTCGCGGCCGACCTGGCCTCGCGCATGCGCACTGCCTTCATCCCCGGCGACCTGGGCTACCTGCGCGCGGGCGGCCGCCTTTCCAACGCGGCCTTCCTGGGCGCGACCTTGCTGCGCATCAAGCCGGTCATCGAGATTGTGGACGGAAAGCTCGTGGCAACCAAGAAGCTGCGCGGCGCGATGAGCGGCGCGGCTCTGGGCCTGATGGACCTTCTCGCCTTGAAGGGCGACTTCGACCCCGAGCAGGTTTTCCTGGTGCGTTCCCCCGGCTTGCCCGAGTCGGTGCAGGAGGTCGCCGAGAAGCACGCCCGCGACCTGGGCTTCAAGAACGTCTACTGGTACGAGACGGGCAACGTCATCACCTCGCACTCCGGCCCCGGAAGCATCGCCGTGGCCATGGCCGCCGCCAAGCGGTAGGGAAGCGGCGCACCGCGCGGGTCCAAGGGGCCCGCGCAGACAAAAAAGACGATATTGGGAAGCCAATTTGCCCAACGACGGGTCGCCGGTGATTTCGATCATCGGCGACCTGCGGTTTTGTGACCGTCGGCCTGCGTTTACTCGAACTGTGGCCATCCGGCTTCCCAATATCGTATTTTTCTTTATCGGCACACACGTACAAGGCCCGCAAACCTGCAAATCTCTGCATCTCAACTTGAGGTGCAGACTTTTGCATCCCTGCTTGCCAACGAAGGAACCACGCCCCTGGGGGGTGCGCCGGAATTGCCCCTCGTCGGTGGTTTTGGGGCCGTGTCGTAGCCTGGGTATTGGGTGCTCGTTCTAAACCCGCAGGTAGATGCGACGGAACCGTTGGCCACGGCAGCCAAAACCGCCGACGAGCCCCGATTTGGGCGCACGTCAGCACCCCTTCAACCGCTATTTGACGGGCATTCA
Source organism: Bacteroidaceae bacterium (assembly GCA_963658035.1). Lineage (GTDB taxonomy): Bacteria > Actinomycetota > Coriobacteriia > Coriobacteriales > Atopobiaceae > Paratractidigestivibacter. The sequence continues at coordinate 6,243 of CAVKOL010000061.1, read as the reverse complement.
ATTTTAGATTGAACAAAAAACCGCAGGTCAGACGCTTATCGAATTGAATTTCACCTTAAGTGGCCGTTCAGGCGAATTAGCCGCCGGGGGGCTTCTAAACTTTTAGATAACTGTCAGCATGAGCTTTTTGTGGTCCATCGAAGAAAAGGGGGCATCGCCCACATGCGTACGTATCGCGAGTGATCTCTTCCCAGCTAACCTGCGCCGCCGTATTTGCCGCTGCGTGCCAAAAACCTCAGAAATCCGGCCCCGCCGCACCCGCGAGCAGGGCTTTTAGCCGTGCGACAAGCGCGGTTTTTGTATGCACGTCCGTCAAGAGATAGGGGAGGCCTATATGAGACGGTCCGATGACATGGGCAAGAAAGCGCTCTCGGTGCTGATGAGCGCGTTCCTTGTTGCCCAGATGTACTTCACCCCGCTGCAAACGGCGTACGCCGCCAGCGGAATTTCTGCTGGGGGGGGGTTGACTCAAGAGCAGGTAATTAGTGATAACGACGGCGAGAAGACCGTTGACGAGGACGAGCAGGCCGCCGACGAGCAGGCCACCGATGAGGCCGTCGAGCAGAGCGCTGACGAGCAGTCTGCTGAACCCGTCGCCGACGACCAGGCCGCTGACGAGGCCGACGAGCAGTCCGTCGATGACGAGAAGTCCGATGAGGCCGACGAACAGGCCGCCGACGAGCAGAACCCCAACACCCTCTCCGTCGAGAACAACGCCCTCATGCTCGCCGACGCGCTGGATTCCACCGAGACCTACAACGAGGGCGCCGACTACCGTGAGGTGACCGCCGGCATCTCGGTGGGCGTCTACAAGGACTCCTCTTACTCGCAAGAGGTCACCGATTCCGATTCCTTCACCACCGACACCACGCTTTACGGCAAGCTGAACATCGACTTTAGCGACGCCGAGAAGCCCACGCTTTCCAGCCCCAACATCAAGTACACGTTCCCCAAGAACGTGACCTTCACCAACAGGGCTGTGCAGCCCCTCTATGACAGCAACAACAAGCAGGCCGGCACTTGGTACATCCAGGACGGCGTTGCCTATCTCCACTACAACGAGGACTGGCTGCGCACCAACTCCAACAACATCACCGCTCACGTGAGCTTCGACTTCACGATGGCGGGCAACAGCCAGGGCGACGGCAAGAGCGTTGTCGTCAACTTCCCCGGCACGGCCACTCCGGTTACCATCAAGACCAAGGACGGCTCCGTTGACGCCGACAAGTATGGCAGCGATCCGTCCAAGTCTTGGCAGGGTGCTACCCCCACCCATGATGAGGACTTTGGAACTTATATATACTTGGACCATTAAGGTTTCCCCTAAGACCTACGCGACTGACTTGAAGGTCACTGATGTAATCGGTGACGACCTTGTCTTCAAGGTCAGCAGCTTCAGGCTCGTTGATGTGAACGGCAACACCATCAGCGACAATCTCTCCGTTACCGTCACCGAGCAGCAGGCGGTCATTTCTCTGGGCAACCTTGCCGCCGGCGACTATTACATCCAGTACGAGACTCATGTGAAGGAATCTGCCCTGGAGAAGCTGGGCGACAACGAGGATCTTTCCAACATCAGCAACACCATTAAGTGGAGTTGGGGCACCACTAACCCGCAAGAGGGCGGCCCCAAGTCTGTGAACCCGCAAAACATCAAGTACTCCCTGGTGAACAAGTCCGCTGACGGCAGCAGCACGCCCGACCGCATCAAGTGGACCGTGGTCCTCAACAGCGGCTCCATCAAGGCCGATATGTCCGGCTACAAGTTCACCGACGACCTCGGCACCGACCAGAAGTACACCTCCGATGACGTGATCATCACCGACTCGACCGGCAAGACAGTCACGGTGGCCAACCTTAACAAGAGCGACTCGTCCCTCTCCTTTACGCTTCCTAGTGATGCCGGAAAGACGCAGTACACGGTCACCTACTACACCGCGATGACCAACACGCAGTCCAAGGACGCCGTGAGCAACACTGCCAAGGTCACGCCTCCCGACGACAGCAAGTACCCCTCCGGCGAGGGCACGGGCACCTATACCCCTAAGGACACCGGTACCTATATCACCAAGTCGCTGGCGCAGAGCATCTCTTCTGCTAGCTACGACGGCACTGCCAAGTGGAAATCCGAGATCCTCTTTAGCGACATGGCCGCGAGCACCTCGGCCAGCAGCATCGAGTTCACCGACTACTTCACTAGCCTTCCTAGCAATGTGACGGTGAGCCTTGACGGCGATGTCACCCTGACCGCCAGTGACGGCACGACGCTTACCGCCGGCACCGATTACGAGTTCACCAACGGTGGCACTCAGGGCTTGTGGCAAGCCATCTTCACCATCAAGTTCAAGGACACCGACGCGGTCAAGGCCCTTATCGGCAAGGAGGGCGCCAAGGTTGCCGTCACCTACAAGACCAAGACCTCCGCGGTCGATGGCGCCTATCCCGGCGGCACCTACACCAATGAGTCAAAGGTAAAAACCGACAAGAAGAGCGAGGCCAAGGCCAACGCCTCCTACGACATCGAGAGCTCAAGGATGCCGGCCGTCTCGAAGAAGATTGTCGATAATACCTCGACCAAATGGGACGCCACCTACGACTGGGGCAACGGCGAGAAGGGCGCTTGGATCACCGACTGGGAAGTCCATGTCAACTGTGAGGAACCCAACACCTGGACGCACCAGGCGGCCGGTGACCTCAAGGGCGCCGACGTCAAGCTCACCGACACCCTGCCCGACGGCATGGAGTACGTGGCCAAGTCGGGTAAGTACAGCCTCTATGTCTCTCAGTACAACGCTGTAGTCAGCGATAAGGCCGTCGAGCCCACGGTGACCGGCAACCAGGCCGTCTTCACTGTGACGACCTCCGACGTGTCCACCAACACCGGCACTGCGGAGAACCCCGTCTACTCCTGGAAGGGCTACGTCGTCTTCAAGTACAAGACCGCCGTCAAGGCCTCGGCCATCGAGGCCGGCGCGAGCAAGGAGTTCGAGAACACCGCCCAGGCTCAGTCCGGCGAGAAGTCCTTCCCGGCCGGTACCGCCAAGACCACCATCACCAACAACGTCCTGGATAAGAACGCCGTTCGTGCGTCCGACGACTCCCACGTCACCTTCACCATCAACGTCAACCCCAACGCCTTGACCCTGGGCACCACGGGCTCGCTCGAGCTCGAGGACGTCATGAACTCGGGCGCGAGCTTCACCAGCGGCACGCTGCACGTCAAGGACAAGGCAACGGGCGCCGAGGTGACCGAGGGCGTTTCCTATAAGCTCAGCAACGGCACCGCGAGCGACGGCAGCACCACGACGACCCTCTCGCTTACTGTTCCCGACTCCCGCGCCCTTGTCGTCACTTATGACGTGAGCCCGCAGGGTGTCCTGGGCGACCAGGTGTTTATCAGCAACGACGTTTCTATGATCGGTTTTGCCAGCGCCTCCAAGAACTACGGCCAGTACTGGCAGGTCGCCAAGTCCAACGCCGGCACCGAGGGCACGAGTTACGGCCTGACCATCAACAAGACCGACGACTCCGGCAACAAGGCCCTGGAAGGCGCGGTCTTCGAGCTTTATGTTGTCGACCTGGACAACTCCACCAAGGAAGACATCAAGAAGTCCCTGGTCACCGGTGTGGGCGAGAACCCCAAGACCACCGGTAAGGACGGCACGGTGAGCTTTGGCACCAAGGAAGATCCTCTCGACGCCAACAAGCTCTACTGCTATGTGGAGACCAAGGCCCCGGACGGCTACAAGATCTCTCATACCGAGCCCAGCTATGTGATGTTCAGCGGCACGAGCGAGCAGGACAAGAAGGACTTTAGCGCCGCGCTTGCCAAAGCCAAGGAGCTTGGCATCACGCCCACCATCGGCAATTCGGTGAGCGTCTACGACTCGATTGCCGACGGCACCTTCAAGCTGCACGTCAACAAGGGCGTTGCTGGCAGCTACAACGAAGACACTGCCCCGACCTTCACCTTTACCGCCACGGCCACCGGCGACAACGCTGAGCTTGCGCCCGCGCTTTCCGACATCTCTATTAAGGGTGCCGGCGAGGGCGACTTCGAGGGCGAGCTGACCAAGGAGATGATCGGTCAGACCTTCACCTATGATCTCAAGGAGGTTGTGCCTGCCGATGCCGACAAGCCCGCCGGCTGGACGTATGACGGGCATACCGTGACGGCTACCGTTAAGGTTTACCTTAACGACGACGACAAGCTCACCGCCGACGTTTCCTACAGCGTGAACGGCGAGTCCGTGAGCACCGCGCAGTTTAGCAACGAGTACAAGGCCACCGGCACGGCTACCGTCAACGTGGCCAAGCAGGTCAACGGCGCCGACCCCGACAACGACGCGCAGTTCACCTTCCAGATCTCCAGCAAGGATGCGGAAGCCGCGTCCAAGCTGCCCGATGAGACCGCCGTCACCACGAAGGGCGCTGCCGTGGCATCCTTCGGTGCCCTGACCTTCAACCAGGGAGACGCCGGCAAGACCTACACCTATACCGTCACAGAGACCAGTGAGCTGGGCGACGGCTGGACCAAGGCCGCCGACGTCACGGTGACCGTTACCGTCGGCACCGACAACGGCGACGGCACCCTTAGCGCATCCACGGTCGAGTACACCAACTCGACCACTAGGGACGACAAGACCGCTGCCCTCTTCAACAACACCTACGCCGCCGAGAAGACCAGCGCTTCTCTGCAGGCCAAGAAGGTCTTCAACGGCGCCACGCTTAAGGCCGGCCAGTTCTCCTTCCAGCTCAAGAACGCCGACGGCGAGGTCCTGCAGACCAAGACCAACAACATCTACGGCGAGGTGTCCTTCGACGCCATCGAGTACGACGCCGTGGGCACCTACACCTACACGATCGCCGAGGTCGTCCCGGACGACAACAATAAGGCGGGTGGTGTCACCTACGACACCACCGAGCACACCGCCAGGGTCGTCGTGACCGACAACGGCGGCAAGCTCTCTGCTGCCGTGACCTACGACGACAAGGCCGATGCCCCCACCTTCACCAACACCTACACCGCCACCGGCTCCGCTTCCATCAAGGTCTATAAGACGGTCAACGGCGCCACCGAGAGCGTAAGGGGCAAGCAGTTCACCTTCGAGCTCTATTGCGCAAAGGAGGACGGTGAGGACAACTGGGTCAAGGACGGCGACGCCATTGCCACCGTTGCCCTTAGCGCCAGCCAGACAAAGTCCTTCTCCACCGACAAGCTCAAGTACACCCTCGACGACGTGGGCCACACCTTCGTCTACGTCATCCACGAGAAGGACTACTCCAACGTGGGTTGGACCGGCCAATCCGACGTGGTCGTCAAGGTCGCGGTGACCGACAACGGCGACGGCACCCTTGGCGCCGCGGTGACCTACTCCCGCGGCACCTACTCCGCCGAGTTCACCAACACCTACGAGGCCAAGACCGAGGCTTCCATTAAGGTCGAGAAGACCGTCAACGGCGGCACCATGGCCGCCGAGGGCGAGGAGTTCACCTTCGACCTGTACAACGCCAAGAAGGACGACGACGGCAACTGGGTCAAGGACGGCGATGCCATCCAGACCGGCCTCAAGGTGACCACCTCTGCTAGCGCCAGCTTCGATGACCTCAAGTTCTCCACTCTGGGCGGTGAGGGCGTGACCAAGGTCGCCGCGGGCGACGAGCTCCACTACATCATCCACGAGACCGGCCACAACACCGACGGCTGGACCGCGGCCGACGACGTCGTCGCGACCATCACGTTCGACGAGGACGGCATCGGCGGCCTCACCGCCAAGGTGACCTACAGCAAGGGCACCAACGCCGCCGCCTTCGACAACAAGTACGCATCCACCGGCACCGCCACGATCCAGGTCTACAAGACGGTCAACGGCGGCACCGACGCCAAGCCCGACGAGGAGTTCACCTTCGAGCTCCGCGACGCCGAGGGCAAGACCGTCGACACTGTCAAGACCAAGGCGGGCGAGGTCGCCAGCTTTAAGACGCTCCAGCTCACCGAGGCCGGCACCACGACCTACACCATCCACGAGACCGGCCACAACTCCGACGGCTGGACCGCCGCCTCCGACGTCACCGCGACCGTGACCGCCAAGGATGACGGCAAGGGCGGCCTCACCGCCAGCGTGACCTACTCCAACACCGTTCAGGGTGCTGCCGGCTTCGACAACACCTATGCCGCCACCGGCACGGCGACCGTCTCCGTCAAGAAGACCGTCAACCAGGGCGCGCTGACCCCCGACCAGG
>CAVKOL010000060.1:0-13897 GCA_963658035.1 Bacteroidaceae bacterium | reverse complement strand
CCAAGCAGGCCAAGAGCTGGGACGACGTGCCCGAAGACATCAAGGACACCTTCGACCGCCTGGGCATCCCCGAGGCCGAGCGCGAGAGCCTGGCCGGCGTGGGCGCCCAGTACGACTCCGAGATCGTCTACCACAACATGCGCGAGGACGTGGCCAAGCAAGGCGTCATCTACACCACCATCGAGGACGCCCTGCACGACCCCCAGTGGGAGCCCGTGGTGCGCGAGTACTTTGGCACCCTGATCCCGCCCACCGACCACAAGTTCGCGGCCCTTCACTACGCGGTGTGGAGCGGCGGCTCGTTTGTCTACGTGCCGGCAGGCGTCACCCTGGACTACCCGCTGCAGAGCTACTTCCGCCTAAACGCCGCGGGCGCGGGCCAGTTCGAGCACACGCTGATCATCGTCGAGCCCGGCGCCGACCTGCACTTTATTGAGGGTTGCTCGGCTCCCAAGTACTTTGAGGCGAACCTCCACGCGGGCGCGGTGGAGCTGTTTGTCAAGGACGGCGCGCGCCTTCGCTACTCGACCATCGAGAACTGGTCGAAGAACATGTACAACCTCAACACCAAGCGCGCCAGAATAGGCGCCGATGCCAAGATGGAGTGGGTCTCGGGCTCGTTTGGCAGCCACGTGAGCTATCTCTACCCCACCACCGTCATGGAGGGCGCGCGTTCCAGCTGCGAGTTCACCGGCATCACCTTTGCCGGCGCCACGCAAGACCTGGACACCGGCTGCAAGGTGATCATGAACGGCGCCGACACCACGGCCTCGATCAACACCAAGTCCATCTCTAAGGACGGCGGCATCAACACCTTCCGCAGCTCTGTGGTGGTGGGCCGGCGCGCCGACCGCGCGCGCTGCTCGGTCTCGTGCCAGTCGCTGATGCTCGACAACATCAGCCGCTCGGACACCATCCCCGCCATGGACGTGCGCAACGCCACGGCCAGCGTGGGCCACGAGGCCACCATCGGCCGCATCAGCGACGACACGATCCTCTACCTCATGAGCCGCGGCTGCTCGGAGGCCGAGGCCCGCACGCTGGTGGTCAACGGCTTTGCCAACCCCGTCTCTAAAGAGCTTCCCATGGAGTACGCCGTCGAGATGAACAACCTGATCAAACTCGAGATGGAAGGGGCGATCGGCTAATGGCAGACATCAACACCACGGCCGGCGGCGCCGCGACCGTCACCTTGGAGCGCGTGAACGTCGCCCCCGCGCAGACCTGGAACCGCCTGCGCGCCAACGACGTGACGCTTACCGTCCCCAACATCTCCCGCAAGGGCGACGTCTACTTCGCGCTGCCGCAGCTCTTCTCCAAGATCGAGTGCGGCATGGGCGAGAAGGTCACCCAGTGGGTCTGCTCGCAGGCGGCAGATGCCCGCTACGTCGAGGTGCCGAGAAACACGGTGCGCGACGAGCCCATCGTCATCGAGGTGGGCGGCGAGAACAACGCTGCCGTGGCCGACACCGGCGTCATGGTGCGCGAGGGCGCGACCTGCACGATCGTCGTGGCCGTCAAGGGCACGGGCACCGCGGCCGAGGGCGCAGACGCCCCCGCGACCACCGCGTCTTTGCTACGCGTCTACGCCGAGGCCCGCGCCAACGTCACAATCGTCGAGGTCCTGGGCGCGTCCGACGAGGCTCAGCACCTCGAGAGCGTGGGCATCCACTGCGAGGACGACGCCCACGTGACCACCCGCCAGTACGCGCTGGGCGGCGGCACCGTGGCCGCGGGCTTTGCCGCCAACCTGGCCGGCGACCGCTCCCGCATCGATTTGACCTGCCGCTACTACGCGCACAACCGCGATAACCTGGACATCAACCACATCGTGCGCCAGCGCGGCCGCAACACCCGCGCCGAGGTCCACGAGTCGGGCGCGCTTGACGACGCCGCGCGCAAGTCCCTGCGCGCCACGATCGACCTTATCCACGGCGCTCGCGGATCTAAGGGCAACGAGGCCGAGAACGTGCTGGTCCTGGGCGACGACGTGGTCAACAAGACCATGCCCGTCATCTTGTGCGACGAGGACGACGTGGCCGGAAACCACGGCGCCACCATCGGCAGCGTGAGCCCCGAGCAGATCGACTATCTCATGGACCGCGGCCTTTCCCGCGGCCAGGCCGAGCAGCTCTTTGTTCGCGCCATCTTCGAGGACGCCATCATCTGCGCCCCCGAGGCCTCCTCGCACGCGGCGGCCGTCGCGTTTGCCGAGAAGGTCCTGGGCACAGACGTCGCGCACGACTTCGACGAGGGGGCGGCCGAGTAATGGCGAGCACCGCAGACATCGAGAACAACCCGTACAAGGCCGACTTCCCGCTGCTGGCCGGCAACCCCCAGATCGCATTCTTGGACTCCGCCGCCACCGCGCAGCGTCCGGCCAGCGTCCTGGACGCGCAGAGGCGCTTCTACGAGACAATGAACGCCAACCCGTTGCGCGGCCTCTACAGCCTGTCTGTGGCCGCCACCAGCGAGATCGAGGCCGTGCGCAAGCAGGTGGCCGAGTTTCTCGGCGCCTTTGCGGCCAACGGCAAGCCCGCGGCAAACGACGTGGTCTTCACCCGCAACGCGTCTGAGGCCTTGAACCTGGTGGCCAAGTCCTTCGCACCCACGGTTTTGCAGCCCGGCGACGAGGTGGCCGTGACCGTGATGGAGCACCACTCCAATCTCATCCCCTGGCAGCAGGCCTGCCGCGCGGCCGGCGCGACCCTCGTGGTCATGCACCCGGCCCAGGACGGCACGCTGGGCGCCAATGAGATCGCCCGCTGCATCGGCCCGCGCACGCGCATCGCCGCCTGCGCCCACGTCTCCAACGTCATGGGCTGCGAGCTGCCCGTTCGCGCGATCGCCGACGCCGTGCACGCCAACGGCGGCTACATGGTGGTCGATGCCGCGCAGTCAACGCCCCACATGGCCGTCGACGTGGCCGAGCTTGGCGCCGATTTCCTGGCCTTCTCGGCCCACAAGTGCCTGGGCCCCATGGGCATCGGCGTGCTCTGGGGCAAGCACGAGCTTCTCGCCTCTATGCCGCCTATGCTCACCGGCGGCGAGATGATCGACTCGGTGAGCGAGCAAGACGCCACGTGGGCGCCCGTGCCCGAGAAGTTCGAGGCCGGCACCCAAGACGCCGCGGGCATCTATGCCACGGGAGCCGCGCTGACCTACCTCACGCAGACGGTGGGCTTAGACAACGTGGCCGCCCGCGAGGCCGCCCTTGTCGCCTACACCATGGAGCAGCTGGCCAACCTGGGCTTTATTGACCTCATTGGCAGCGAAGACAGCGCCCGCCACCACGGCGTCGTGAGCTTCAACGTGCGCGGCGTCCACCCGCACGACGTGGCGAGCATCCTCGACATGTCCGGCGTCTGCATCCGCGCGGGCCACCACTGCGCCCAGCCCCTCCTCACCTGGCTGGGCGTCGAGAACCTGGCCTGCTGCCGCGCCTCTTTGGCCTTCTACAACGACAAGTCCGACGTCGACCGCCTGGTCGCCGGCCTCACCCAAGTTTGGCAGGTATTCAATGGCTGTAACTGACCTCTACAACGCCGAGTTCATGGACCACGTCACCCACCCCGACTACAAGTACCAGATGGAGGACGCCGACTGCACGCACGAGGGCGTGAACCCCTCTTGCGGAGACGAGCTCAACTTCTCGGTGCGCTTTGCCGATGACGGCACCATCGAGGAGGCCGCCTTCACCGGCCACGGCTGCGCGATCAGCCAGGCCTCGGCCGACATCATGAGCGACCTCATGATCGACAAGACGCCCGAGCAGGCGATCGAGCTGTGCCGCCTGTTCATGCAGATGGTCCGCGGCGAGGTGGCAGAAGACGACCCGGCGCTCGATGCCCTTGAGGACGCGAGCATCCTGAAGGACATCGCCCACATGCCCGCGCGCGTGAAGTGCGCCGAGCTGGCGTGGCGCACGCTGGAAGAGATGCTCGAGAACCGCGGCTAGGGCCGCACACGATTTTCTCGCCGGCCGCAGATTTTGCCTGGGGCCGGCATTTCACTCGATCAATGAAAGGAGACCCACATGGCAAGCGGCATGTTCTCGACTAAGGGCATGTATGCCCTGCGCGCCATGGCAGACCTCGCCTCGCACGACGGCTGGGTTTCCCTGGGCGACGTCTCTAAGCGCCAAAACATCTCGCGCAAGTACCTTGAGCAGGTAATTTCCCTCATGCACAAGGCCGGCTACGTCGAGAGCCAGCGCGGCAAGGGCGGCGGCTACCGCTTAACGCGCAAGCCCGCCGAGTACACGCTGGGCGAGCTTCTGCGCGCGGCGGAAGGGTCCCTGGCCCCGGTCAACTGCCTGGACTGCTCTAACGGCACCATCTGCCCGCAGATCGGCTCGTGCAGCACAGTGGACGTGTGGCGCGACCTGGGCCGCGTCACGTCGAGCTACCTCGACAGCAAGACCCTGGCAGACCTCGTGCCCGCCGGTGGCGAGGCGGCCTGCTCGGTGACCTTCTCGGATAAGTAACGAGGCATCGCAATGAAGAAGAACGTTGTACGGTTTATCTGCGCGCTGCTGGTGGCGGCCGTGTGCCTGCCGCTGATCGCGTGCGGCGGCTCTTCTGGCGCAGACAGCTCAAGCGAGAAGGTCGCGGCGGTCAAAGAGCAACTCACCTCCACGTTGACACAGGTCAAGGACTGCGAGGGCGAGCCGTTCCAACTGGTGCTTGAGGCCATTGCCGCGGCCAACATCGAGGACTACCTCACGGCCGTGGGCATGACCGACGAGGATTTGGCCCGTGCTTACCTTGCAAGCTTCGACTTCACGGTCGACGACGTGACCGTGACGGGCACGAGCGCCCAGGCCAAGGTGACCTTGACGCGCAAGTCGATCGTCGAGATCGTCAAGAACTACCTGACGAGCGGGCATGTTGGCGACGGCGAGACGGGCAAGCAGGCGCTTCTCGACGCCATCGCGGACGCCGAGCCCCAGACCAAGGAGATGCGCCTGGGACTCACGCCCGACGGCGACGGCTGGAACGTGGTCGAGGCGCTGCAGTCGGCCCTCCCCCACGCCGTGCAGTAGCACTGCCGGGCTGGACGGCACGGGCTTCTCGCCGTCTTAAAATGGGCCGATGTTTGTAGCCAGCCGGCCGATGTTTGTACCGATTTCTTAAAACGCCGCGTTCTTTGTACAAAGGTCGCGGCGTTTTGCGATTTGGGGGTTGTCGGACTACAGAGAACGGCGCGTTTTATGGACTGCCACAAGCTTCGACACCCCGGCGGCGAGAAGAAACGCGATGCACGCGGCGCCGATAAGGGCCTGCTCGGGGTAGAAGTCGGCGAAGTCGCGCAGGCGCATGCCCAGCTCACGGGCCGGGCTCCCCACGATGAACAGCGGCACGCCCACATGCAGGGCAACCGCCCCCGCGCAGCGCACGCCCCGCTCAAACGCATCGCCCGCCAGGTACTTCTCCGCCCATCGACGGTGCCGCACCAAGGGAACCGTCGCAGCCACAACGGCCAGCACGTACGACGCGTCCATCCACGCATGATACTCCCGCGCCTCGGCCGCGTCCCAGGCCACCACGTCTGCATCGGCACCGTCGCCCCAGCCCAGCGCGATCGACAGCACCCCGTCGCCGATGTCCCAAAACGCGGCGTTTCCGCCCAAGGTGTCATTTTGGTCGGCGAGAAGAACGACGCCCACGTTTGCCTCGGGGATCACGACCATGCGGGCCACGTAGTTCTCGACGTCGCCGTCGTGCGACATCACCAGCTCGCCGTCGTCCAGGTCAAACGTGGTCCAGCCCATGCCGTAGTAGGTGTCGCCGCCTTGGTCGGGCACGCGGTCCCACACCATGCGCTCGATGGCCTGGGCAGAGGCCACTTCTCCCCCGCTGTTGAGATAAAGCTGCAGGTAGTTGGCCATGTCACGAATGCTCGCCCGCACGTAGCCCGAGGCTTGGCCGCCCCAGGCGTCGTCGTCCTCGGCGTGCGTGAAGCCGTCTTCGACGGCCAGGCCAAACCAGTTGCGGTGGCCCGGCGCGGCGCCCGCGCGCGCCTCGCTCACGCCGTCGACCGAGGCGTCGTCCATGCCCGCGGCGTCAAAGACAAATAGCCGCAGGTAGTCGGCGTAGCCCATGCCGCTCACGGCCTCGACGATGCGGCCCAAGAGGTCGTAGTTGGCGTTGGCGTAGCTAAAGGTGCCAAAGCTCTCGCCCACCGTGGCGCCCAAGAGGCTCTCGTAGTAGCCAAAGCCGCTTGTCTGGTTTAACAACGAGCGCACGGTCACGCCCAGGGGCACGTCGTAGCCCGGCACGTAGATGGCCGCCGGGGCGTCGAGGTCAACGAGCCCCTGGTCAACCAGCTGCTGGACTGCCAAGGACGTCATCGACTTGGACAGCGACCCTATGATGAAGGTCTGGTCCAGCCCCTCCACGCCGCCAAAGGAGCGAAGGTACTCGATGCCGTTCGCATCGACCACGGCCACAGCCATGCCGGGGATGTCGCTTACGCAGAAGGCCTGCTCAAGGTAGTCGTCCAGGGCATCTGCCGTGTCTGCAGCCGCAGGACACGGCGAGAAGACCAGGCAGCCCACCAGCGCCGCCGCGCAGGCGAGCCCAGCCGTGACAGCCGCCCGCGCGGCCGGGCGACCCGCAACGCCCCCGCGCCCGCGCGACCCCGCTGCGCCCCGCCCGAGCCTAAAACCCGCCATAGACAAACTGCACGGGCTGGTTCAAGCCCGAGAACGCGATGAACCACACCAGCACAACACCGGCCAAGACCACGGCGGCGGCCGCGCCGGCAAGCATCAAATTTTTACCCATTACGCATCGCTTCCCCACGTCAAGCAGTCGTCCTCGCCGCGCTTCTCGCATACAAAGTCGTAAAACGCGTGCTCGATGCGCACCCAGCCCTTCCAGCCGGGGTGCACCGTGTCGCACAAGAAGTACTTCTCGTACTCAAATCCCGAGAAATCCGCGTAGGTCACGCCCGCGCCCTCGCAAATCGAGCGGATCTTGGCGTAGTAGGCCTGGCGCTCGTCGGTCGACACGCTGCTGATGTCGTACCACTGGCCGTGGACCGGCAGGATGCACACCATGGGCTCAAAGCCCACCTCGGCGCAGACCTTTAGGAAGCATTCAAGGTCGGCGTACTCGTCGTCCGCCTCGCTGAAGTTCTGGAACAGCTCCGGGTCGTAGGTGTGGTTCTTCTCCCAATAGGCGTCGTAGATGCCGTAGTCGTTGTTGGTGCAGGCGGTCTCGCCCTCGGCCTGGGCACTGGCGAGAAGGGCGTCCCAGTCCGGCTCGGTCGTGGTGCCGCTGGCCTCGCTGGAAAGGCGCGTCGTGCTTTTCTCCGGCGCGATGTTGTCGATGTTTGCCAGCTGGCTGCGCAGCTTCCAGCCGTCGGCCGCCGCAAAGGCCAGGTCGTTGGCCGCGTCCAGCACCGTGTCCTGCGAGGCCGCGGCAAGCTTTCCCGAGTCAACGCCCAACGCGGCGCAGCGCTGCCGCACGTAGGCCTTGGTCTCGTCGCTGATCGCGTCGCTTTGCATGAAGGCGCGGTACAACGTGTAGCTAAACTTGCTGTTGAACTTGGACTGGTCGCCCGAGCCCTTGAAGAACCACTGGGGCGAGACCACGATCATGACCTTGCGGTTCTTGACCTTGCCGCTGGTGCCGTAGGCCCCGGCCGCGATGGCCTGCCACAGGCTCTGGTCGTAACCCTCGCCAATGAAGGTCATGTCGACACCCGCGTCGCCCTCGCCCAATACGGCCTGCGCGCAGGTGCTCACGCGGTCCTTCGAGATGTACCACTCGCTCGAGCCAAAGCACAAATAACCGCTGGTAGACATGTTGTTTGTCACGAAGTCGACGTTCTCGGACTTGCCTTTGGCATACACGTAGTCGTAGAGCTTCGTGCCGCCGCGCGCGTCGTTGCCGGGCAGCACCAGCTTATCGAAGGCGAGAAGCCCCAACCCAAGCAGGGCCACGCCCAGAAGCACCGAGACAAGCAGGGCACGTCTGCTGACCTGCGGCGGGTTTACCCGCAGCGCCGCCACGCGGCCGCGCAGGGCCGCAAGCCGCCCGCCCTTCTCGCTACTGGAGCCCACAGAGCATCACCGCCTGTCCCGAGAAGATCGCAAAGCCGATAAACACCAGTTGAAGCGTCACGAACCAGCTGCACACGCGAAACCACGCGTCGCGCCGGTGCGCCTTGTAGAAGCGCGACTTCTTTTGCACCGTGTACGTGACGGCCAAAAGAACGCCGTGGTAGAGGCCGTAGGCGATGTAGCTCACGGTAAGCCCGTGCCAAAAGCCCATGACCAGCATGTCGACCATAAAGGCGCACTGGGCCACGCGCAGGCGCCCGCCGCTCATCTTGTGGTGCATCGCCCATCTGGTGAAGCGCATGAAGACGAAGTCGCGAAACCATGTGGACAGCGTGATGTGCCAGCGATTCCAAAAGTCCACAATGTCCGTGGCCAAGAAAGGCGCCCTAAAGTTGCGCGGGCAGCGGATACCCAGGCAGTAGCTTGCGCCCATGGCCATCAGGCTGTAGCCCTGGAAGTCAAAGAAGAGGTAGAGGCCGTAGGCGTAGGCGGTTTTGACCTGGTAGAGCACGTCACCCGTGGGGTCCGGCTGGTAGAGGCGGTGAACGGCGCCTGCCAAGACCACCTTGTACAACGCGCCTGCCAGAAGCAACAGGATGCCGCGGGCGAGAAGCCCCGCGTACTCGTCGCGGGGAAGAACGGTGTGGGCATCGGCAGTGAAGCGCCGGCTGCGGTCGATGGGGCCTGATGAGAACTGCGGGAAGAACAGCAAAAAGTACAGCCAGTCCTCAAGCCCCAGGTCCTCGCGGGCAATCAGCCCGTCGTGCACCTCGATAGCCATCTGGGTCGCCTTGAAGGTCACGTAGCTGATGCCCACAAAGCCCCAAAGCGAGAGGTCAAGTGCGGCCGAGACCTTATAGACAACCAGAGGCGCCAGGGTGGCCGCAACGCAGATGCCGTAGCGGCGGGTATCCCCTGGGTTTCTCGCCAGCCACAGCAGCGCCAAGCGGGAAACCGCAAGGAAGCCGAGAAGGGCCGCCAGCTGCGCCGGGGTCTTGAAGAACACGCAGGCCAGGAAGACGATCGTAACCACAAGGCCATAGTGGCGCAGGGTGTGGCCAGAAAGACCGATCGCTGCCGCTCCTGCCACGGCCAGGGCCAGCAGCATGAAGAAACTAGGGTCCGAGAAAAGCGTCATAGATCAGCGGGGCTTCCCTAAAGTCGCATCTCTATCTGGGCGGCGATTCTGTTGGGAGTGTTCATCTCGGCGCGGGCGACCTCGGTGGGGGCAATCGAAACGCCCAGCTCGTCCTCGAGCGCCACCAACAGCTCGATCGCAGCCATCGAGTCAAGGAACCCCAGCTCAAAGAGGTCGTCGTCGGGGTGGTTGCGCACGTCCGGGTCTCCACTGACGTCCTCGATGAGGTCCATGACCTTCTCGGCCACTTCCTTCTCGCTTAGCTTAGCCATCATCATCGCGTTCCTTTCTTACTTGCAAACAGAAGCAGCCAGGGCGCGGCGGTCGGCCTTGCCGTTGGCGTTTAAGGGCATCTGGTCCAGCACGCGCACCTGGCGCGGGACCATGTAGGCGGGAAGCGCCCGGGCCAGGCGGGCCTTGAGATCGCGGGGCGCGCACAGCCCGCCGCCGCGCTTGGGCACCACAAAGGCGCACAGGGCACTCACGCGCCCGCCGCGCCGGGCCGGGACCACGACGGCCTGGCCCACGTCGGGCAGCTCTTCGAGCGCGCCCTCGACCTCGCCCAGCTCGATGCGGTAGCCGTTGAGCTTGACCAGCGAGTCGGCGCGGCCCGCGCAGTAGAGCATGCCCGTCTCGTCAATAAAGCCCAGGTCACCGGTGCGATAAGCCCGCGTGGGCGAGCCGTTGGCCATGGTGGACGAGAAGAACGCCGCAGCCGTCTTGGCAGGGTCGGCGTAGTAGCCGCGGGCCACGGTGTCACCCGCGATCACGATCTCGCCCATCTTGCCGCACGGCAGCGCGGCGCCGGTCGCGGGGTCGACGATGCGCAGCTCGGTGCCGGGGCGGGGGCGGCCCACGGGAAGGCCGCTGCCGGCCGCCAGCTCCAACTCGTTGATCTCGCAGTACGTGACGGCGACGGTGGACTCGGTGGGGCCGTAGGTGTTGGCCACGATAGCCGCCGGGAAGCGCTTCTTAAGCGCCAGCGCCGTGGTATGGTGCAGGGTCTCCCCGCAAAAGAGAAAGAGTCGCAGGTTGGGCAGCAGATTGGCATTAAACGAGGGGTCTGCCAGGCAGAGGTCGGCAAAGGACGGCGTCGAGACCCAGACCTCGATGCCCGAGGCCCCCAGGGCGTCAAACAGGGCCCGGAAATCGGCCGAGCCGCCCGCCGGGGGCGCAAAGAGACAACCGCCCGTGGTCAAGGCCCCTACCAGCTCGTATTCCGAGAGGTCAAAGGAGTAGTGGGCCTGGTCCAAAAAGACGCGACCGCCCTCGCGCACCACGGGAAAGCCCGCCAGCCAGCGCCGGAAGCCGGCGACGTTTGCCGCCGTGACCTCTATGCCCTTGGGCCGGCCCGTCGACCCCGAGGTAAAGATGATGTACTGGGTGTCCCCGCCCGTGACCCAGTGCTCGCGCGGTTGGGCCGCGGCGCCCAAGTTGGCGGCGAGAAGCCCGCGGGCGTCCAGCACGGCGGCCGCAGGCAGGGCCTGGGCCAGGTCAGCGGGCACGTCGCAGGCGGCCAGAAGCACGGGGTCCTTGATCTGGCCCGCGATGTCGGCCACGCGCTTGGGCGGAAGCTCGGTGTCCACCGGCACGTAGGCGTGGCCGCTCATGAGGCACGCGAGGAAGCACTCGACGGTGAGGGGCGATTTGGGGCCCAGCACCAGCACGGGGCCGCAGCCCTCGGTGGTTGCTGCCAAGCCCTGCGCGATCGCGCAGGCAGCGGACCAAAGCTCGCCGTAGGCGGTCTTCTCGCCGCTTGCAGCCGCAAAGGCCGCGGCACCGGGGTCCTTCTCTGCCGTCCGCTGCACGCCGTCCAAAAGCACGTTTGTCAAAGCCATTTGAATCTGCCTCCAAAGAGTCAAGGTTCTTATGGCCCCAAACTACGGCGCGAGCCTTATGCCTCGCTTAACGGCACGCAAACGGCAAATGCAATAAAGGAAGCTTAACGCGGCGCTGGGACGGCCGCGACGGCTTAGCTGGCAAGAAGCCCTAGTGCGCCACGGCGTTGCGCAACGGCTCGCCCGCGGCAAAGCGCCGCAGGTTATCGGCCGCGATCGCCACGATGTTGTCAAGCGTGGTCTCCAAGTGGAAGTTGCCCGAGACGTGCGGCGTGAGCAGCAGGTTGGGGGCGTCCCACAAGGGGCTGTCGCTGGGCAGGGGCTCGGGCACGCAGACGTCAAGCGCCGCACCCGCAAGCCGACCGCTCTCAAGCGCCGCGACCAGCGCGTCTTGGTCCACCAGGTCGCCGCGGCCGCCGTTGACGAAGAAGGCGCCCGGCTTGCAGGCCGCAAAGAACTTCTCGCCGGCCAAACCGCGAGTGGCGGGGCTGCTGGGCAGGAAGCTGGCAACCACGTCGGCGCCGGCCGCGACCTCAAGCAACTCGTCCATGGGATGCACCGCCTCAAAGACCGGGTCGCACGAGGAGACGTTGCGTTTGGCGCCCTCGACGTGGGCGCCCATGGCACGGCACAGCTGCGCGAAGTGCGCCCCGATGTCGCCCGCGCCCAGCACCAGCACGCGCGCGCCCACAAGCGACGTCACAGGGCCCAGCTCGCCCCAAACGTGGTCGCGCTGCAGGTCGCGGTAGCCCGGCAGGCGCTTCATGCAGGCCAAGAGCATCGCAAAGAGATGCTCGCTCACCGCCTGGCCGTACGCGCCCGAGGCACAGCACAGCGCAACGTTAGCAGGCACGCTACCTGCGGCGATGTAGTTGTCGTAGCCCGCCGAGTTGAGCTGCAGCAGCTTCAGGCGCGACGCGGACGCCACGCGCTCGGGCGCCAGGTTGCCCACAATGACGTCGGCCGCGGCGATCTGCTCGTCCGTCGCCCGCGAGGCCCCCAGGTTCACGCTCATCTGCTGCCCCACCGCAGAGCGCGGCGCGGTATAGGTGAACTCGGCCCCCGGGAGGCTCTTCTCCAGCAGCTCCTGGTGCCTCTCGCTCACCGGCAGCAAAACCAACACGTTCATGGGGCCTCCTTGTTTCTCGCGTAAAACCGGCCGCGCACGCTGCGCAAAAGCACCCGCACGGCAGCCATCCGTCATCTTACCCCACGGGTTTTCCGAAACGTATGACGTATTTGTGACAACATCTGCCGCACGTGCGTCAAAGGAGTACTGTCACGTAGGAAATTCGCACGTAGAAAGCCGCACGCATGCAAGACAGAACGCAGATCCTTGAGGGATCGCTTTGGAAGGCCGTCCTCCGTTTTTCTATCCCCGTGGCCTTGACCGCCATCCTCGAGCAGCTCAGCAGCGTCATCGACGTTGTCATGATCGGCAACTTCGCCAGCGAGACGGGCATGGCGGCCGTGGGCGCCAACACCCCCATCATGCAGCTGGTCATCAACTTCTTCGTGGGCATATCGCTGGGCGCCAACGTGGTCATCGCACACGCCATCGGTAAGGGTGACCAGGACAGCGTCCACAAAGCCGTCCACACCTCGATCGCCATCGCCGCCTTGGGCATCGTGGCCTCCATCGTGCTGGAGCTGCTCGCCGAGCCCCTTCTTGTCCTTCTCAGCGTCCCCGCCGACACCCTGCCCGAGGCCGTCATCTTCCTGCGCATCTACCTCATTGGCCTGCCGTTCATCCTGCTCTACAACTTCGAGGCCGCCATCCTTAGAAGCGCGGGGCAGACGCGCCCGCCGCTGCAGGCCCTTCTCGTCTCGTCTGTCCTCAACGTAGGCCTCGACATCATCTTGGTCCCCATCCTTCACCTGGGCGTGGGCGGCTGCGCCATGGGCACCACGTTTTGCTACGTCACCAGCTCGGCCATGCTGTTCTGGCGCCTTGTGCGCACCACCGAGGCCGTGCGCGTCACGCCCAGCCAGATCGGTTTCGACCGCGCCTTGCTTGTCCGCATCGTGCGCATCGGCCTTCCCGCCGGCATCCAGACCGCCGTCTTTGCCCTGGCAAACATCATCATCCAAACGGCGATCAACAGCCTGGGTTCCGAGGTCATCGCCGCGAGCTCGGCCGCGCTTTCCATCGAGTGCGTGTGTTACGTCACGATGAACTCGTTTAGTCAGGCCTGCACCACCTTTGTGGGGCAAAACAACGGCGCGCGCAAGGTCGAGCGCTGCAAGCAGACCCTCAAGGTGTGCCTTATCGAGGACGGCCTGGTGGTCATCGCCTTCACGGCCTGCGCCGTGGGACTGGGCCGCTGGCTGCTGTCGCTTTTCAACCCCGACCCAAACGTGGTCTCGATCGGCTACATCCGCGTGTGCTCGATCATCCCGTCCTACATCTTTAGCATGGCCTACGAAAACGTGAGCGGCTACCTGCGCGGCTTTGGCATCTCGACGTTGCCCGCGGCCATCACCACGCTGGCAATCTGCGGCATCCGCTTCTTCTGGGTGGCCGCGGTCTTCCCGCGCGACCCCACGTTTAGCTGCATCATGGCCGTCTACCCCGTGAGCCTAGGCGTCACCGCGGCGCTGGTGAGCATCGCGGCCCTGGTCGTGCGCCCCGCCAAGACCCTGGGCCGCCGAGCCGCCGCAAAGACCGCTTAAGGGGACAGAAGAGCCGCGAAGCGGGCCGCCGGCGCCCTTCTCGCCGCGCGCTTCTCACCCCATGCCCTTACGTTTTGGGACTTGTCGGAATCCCGGCGCCTCGTGCCTTTACGTTTTGAGGCTTGTCGGAACCAAATCGCGCTCCCACTTTAGAAATCAGGGGTTGTCGGAACACAT
>CAVKOL010000059.1:0-14020 GCA_963658035.1 Bacteroidaceae bacterium | reverse complement strand
AGGCCGACGGCGGCGTGACCGCCAACGGCTACCTCATGCAGTTCCAGGCCGACGTGGCCGCGGCTGATGTCGTGGTCTCGGGCTTGTCGGAGCTGTCTGCGGCAGGCGCGGCCTTTGTGGCCGGGCGATCGGCCGGGGTCTACGACGGCAACGCGATCTTTGACCGCGTTGAGCGCCGGGTCTTCTCGCCCGCGGCAGCGCCCGAGGTCGTGGCCGCCCGCCGCGCCGGCTGGCACGCCGCCGTGCGTCAGGCCACGGCGCGGGGGTAGGACGGGGCGCCTAAGCAGGGCGTTTAGTTCCTGTAAAGTCTTACTAAATTATTTAGTAGATACACCCAGAAATTACGGCACATCGGGCGTTTGCGTAAATTGTAAGTATCAGAAGCGCTTTATGAATCCACCAAGTTTCACCCATTGAATGTAAACAGTCAGTTGCGACTGAAAGGAATGAACATGGCTAAGCACAACGGCGCCGCGCTTATCGTGGTGCAGAATGTCGGGGGTGGCGCCAATGTTATGCACGCTGCCCTCGGCGAGAGCGAAGTCCGCATTGAAGTTAAGGACACTGCCAAGGTAGCCGTTGACATGATTGCTACCCAGAAGGAGTTCTCGAACGTTCACTTCGAGGAGAACTGGCTTGTCCTTCCTGTGGCCTCTGACCTGGACGGTGTTTACGACTCCCTTTTGGAGGCCGGTCACTTTAAAGCTGAGAAGATCGCTGCCGACGGCACTCTTTCTGACATCGACATGTCTGGCAAGAAGCGCAGCGTTGTCTCCATGCTGATTGATACCGTTGCTGGCACCATTGCGCCCATTATGGGTATCCTCTGCGCTACCGGTATCATCAAGGGGCTTCTTGCCCTTTGCACCACTACCGGCGTCCTTGCGGCGACTGATGGCGCTTACAAGATTTGGTACTCGGTTGCCGACGGTGCCTTCTACTTCATGCCGGTTTTGCTGGGTATCACTGCTGCTCGTAAGTTCAAGTGCAGTGAGTGGCTCGGCGCTGCGATCGGTATCGCGATGGTCTATCCCACGATGACCGCCCTTACTTCCGGCGATGTCCTGGGCGAGCTCTTTACCGGCACCGCCTTTGCCATGAAGTACTACACCACGTTCTTTGGCATTCCGGTTGTCATGCCTGCAGCAGGTTATACCAGCTCAGTTATCCCGGTTCTTCTTGCCGTTTACTTTGCGGCGAAGCTCGAGCCCTTCTTTAACAAGGTCCTGCCCGAGGTCCTGCGCGGCATGTTCACTCCGATTTGCGTCCTGGTTATCATGGTTCCGCTGACCTTCCTGCTCATCGGCCCTATTGCCAACGTATTCTGCGGTATTGTTCAGATTATCTTCTCCACCATCTACAACATCCCGCTGATTGGCGGTGCCCTTGGTGGCGCTCTCGTTGGTGCTCTTTGGCCGGTTCTTGTTATGTTCGGTTTCCAGTGGGGCTTGGTGCCCATCAAGCTCGTTAACCTTGCGACTCTTGGTTACGACTACCTGATTTCCCCCAACATCGCTTGCTCCTTCACTCAGGCCACTACCGTCTTTGCCATCTTCCTTAAGACCAAAAACAAGAAGCTCAAGGACACCTCTTTCCCTGCTTTCGTTTCTGGCATCTTGGGTATTTCCGAGCCTTCCATCTATGGTGTTAACCTGCCTCTTAAGACTCCGTTTATCATGGCTTGCGTCGGTGCTGGTATCGCCGGTGGCATTGTCGGCTTCTTTGGCGCCCGCGTCTTCATGATGTCCGGCTTTGGCCCGTTTGCCTTCCCGGCTTACATCGACCCCACGGGTGCTCGTGGTTTCTATGACCTCATTGTCGCCCTTGTCGCCACCGGTATTGGCGGCCTGTTCTCCTTCATCGCGACTTTCCTGACCTTCAAGGATCCTGCCGCGAACAAGGCCAACTAGTCTGATCCCTAGAGAGGAATCACCATGGGTAACGTTCGTATCAATGCCGAGAAGACCGGCTTCGAGCTTGACGGAAAACCGTTCTTCTACCTTGCAGACACGTGCTGGAGCGCTTTTACCAATATCACGCTCGAGGATTGGGAGTTCTACCTCACTCGTCGCGAGCAGCAGGGCTTCAACTACTTTCAGGTCAATACGACTCCGCAGTGGGATCGCCAACTTCCCGACCTGGGTATTTACCCCTATGCAAGTGAGGACGGCATCAAGCAGAATTTCTCGAAGCCGCAGCATGAGTTCTGGGATCGCGCTCGCACCATGTGCGAGATGGCGGCCAAGCACGGTATCCGCCCCGCGCTGATTCTCGTTTGGGCCAACCTTGTTCCGGGCACCTGGATCGAGCGTATTGGCAAGGCTGTCCAGTCCATCCCGTTTGAGCTCATTGATGCCCACGTCAAGACTGTTGTTGACGAGCTGGGTGAGTTCGATCCGATCTATATCGTCTCGGGCGATACCGACTTTGCGGGCGACCCCGAAACCGTGCGCTACTATGCCGAGGCACTTCGCGCCATCCAGGCGTACGCTCCGGACGCCCTTAAGACCTTCCACCTTGCTGGACTTGAGAAGGGCCTGCCTGAGGAACTTGTCGACGGCGCCGACTTCTTCATGTTTCAGTCTGGCCACGTCGCACGCGAGGACCAGGCCACTATTTACGAGCTTCCTATGGCTTTTGCCGAGAAGTACTCGAAGCGTCCCATCGTCAACTCCGAGCCTTGTTATGAGCAGATGGGCCAGCGTCGCAAGTACGGTCGCTACGGTCGCCGTGAGGTCCGCTTTGCCGCCTGGACTTCTATCCTCTCCGGAGCTTCCGCAGGCATCACCTACGGCGCTCAGGGTATCTGGAACTGGCGTAGCACGTCTTCGACTGGCGCATACCCTGGCAACATCTTCGGCTTGCCGTTCCTTTGGCAGGACGCTCTGCAGTTCCCCGGTGCCTGGGACTATGGCTTCATCCCGCGTTTCCTTGGGCTCGCGAACATGCGTGATCTTGAAGAAGACAACGCCGAGCTTGCGATGGATACGCAGGAAGTACGTCTCGCTAAGGCGAAGGGCGAGCGTTATCTTGCCTATTTGCCGATGTCCAATGAGCTTTCCATCAAAGCCGAGCTTAATGGCTACGTTGCTCACGCGTTGGATTTGGAAAACCATTTCGTGGCTTCCCTGCCTCTTGCCGTTGCCGACGGAGTGACTACTATTGGTCAGCATCCGTTTGGCGCCGACGCGCTGATTGTCATCGAGCCCGCATAACCGCACTACTTGATTTCATGCTTTGGCTGGCGGCAGCTCGTTTGAGCTGCCGCCATCGCTAAAGAGGGAGGAACAGCAGATGGACAACGCTAAGAGTTCTGTTGCCGAGTCGCTTCTCGCAGGTGTTGGTGGCGAGAAGAACGTAAGGTCTCTTACGTGCTGCGCCACTCGCCTGCGATTCGAACTCATTGACCTTTCCGCAGCTAATATCGCCGCTCTGGGCCAGGTTGAGGGCGCGATTCAGGTCGTGACTAAAGACAATGACGTGCAAGTGGTGTTTGGCGCCAAGACCGATGCGACTTATAAGCAAGTGCTTGCTGCGGCAAAGACGCTGGGTGAGAAAGGGGCCGGCGCTGAGAAACCTGCGCGTCGTAATGCCATGTCCGTATTTACGGATTTGGTTGCAGGCATTATCTTCCCTGTCGTTGGTATCGTTGCCGGTGCTGGTGTGCTGAAGGCCGTCCTAATTGTTCTCAACACGTTTGGTTTGCTTGACTCTGCTTCTGGTACGTATCGCATTTTCTATGCAGCTGCAGACGGTGTACTGACCTATCTGCCAGTATTTCTTGGCTATACCGCGGCGAAAAAGTTTGGCGGTACCCCGTTTCTGGGCGTGGCCGTTGCGTGCGGCCTTTTAAGCCAAGACATTGCTGCTGCTAAGACGGCGGGGGAGGCTATCTATTTCCTCGGCATTCCCGTTACGTTGGTTACCTACACCTCTAATATCATGCCAATTATCTTGGCGTGCTTTGTGATGGCCAAGGTCGAGAACACTCTCAAGAAGGTGATTCCCGATGTGGTCAACTTCTTTGTCCCTATGCTTACTTTGGCTATTGTGGTGCCGCTGACCTTTGTGGTTATTGGACCGATCATGAACTGGGTCGGTGTTGGTATGGCCGATGGGTACCAATACCTGGTCTCGCTTAACCCGATTGTCGCGGGCGCCCTACTGGGCTTTTTCTGGCCTGTTCTCATTGTTTTTGGCGTTCAGCGTTGCTTCTTACCAATTGTCCTTAACAACATCGCGACCTTGGGGGCGGACACCCTCTTTGTAATCACAGCCCCCAATAACTTTGCGATGGCCGGTGCTTGCCTAGGCGTTTTGCTTAAGACTAAAAACGAGAAGGTTAAGGAAATCGCCCGTCCCGCTGCTGTGACGGCAATTCTCGCCGGTGTTACCGAGCCGGCAATTTACGGTATCAACCTCAAATATAAGCGGCCATTTTACATAGGCATGGTTTTCACGGGAATCGGCGGTGCGCTTGCTGCTTATTCTGGCGTCGGCATCCCAACGATTATTGGTTCTAATATTTTGACGCTGCCGGCCTTTCTTGTGGACGGCGTGACGCCGTTCTTGATTTTCCTTGCTGCAGATGTCATTGCGTATGTCGGTGCCTGCGCGTGCACGTTTTTGTTTGGATTCAATGATTCGATGGTCATTGATGAGCCGGACGAGCTCGGTGAGTCCGGGTCTTTTCAGACGGCATAGGAGGAGTTTAAATGGGTTCTAACTACACTGCGGTAACAACGTACGGCGACTTTGGTCCTTGGGTGTCAAAGTTGATAGTTGAGCTGCCGGACGTTGTTTCCTCCGTCGATGCAGCTTCGTTTTCTGTCTACTGTGAACGACTGAACACAGCAGATGGTTCTATTGCCACCGTTGTTGAACGACCTTCTATGCGTACCCATGCATCGCGGGGATATGTCTCGGTTGTCGCTGCCGCTGTTTGCGACGAGGACGGTAATCACGTTTCTACCGGTAATCACATTGCTTTGAATCTGCCTGAATGTGAGTTCACCAACCGAATTAATGTGGCTAGCGTTACGGCCGCGGAATATGTTGACTGCCATTACGTCGCCACGCAAATCAAGGGGCTTGACGGCGCGTCTGGCCCGGTGTGCGGCGTAGTTGCCGATCGGTGCGTCGAAGTCACGAGTCCGAGTCTTTCCGGATGGTCTCATGGCCGTGGGGGAGCGGGAGAATACGAATTTGGGTATGCCTGCTTTGACCCAAAGACTGATGAGGCCGGTGAGAAAAGCCAGGCGCTGATTGTCTGGTTACACGGGGCTTCCGACGGCGGAGAGGATGTCCGACTTCCTTACACCGCTTCTCATGTCACTCTTCTTGGCGAGCCCCGTATTCAGAAGAGCTTTGGCGGAGGCGCATGGGTCTTGGTCCCGCAGTGCCCAACATTTTGGATGGATGACGGCGTGGAGCAGATGGGCCGGTCCAATATCAGCATCTACACGGCCTCGCTGAAGGCGCTGATTGACGAGTTTGTTGCAGCGCACCCCTCTATTGATCCCGATCGAGTAGTCGTTGGCGGCCTTTCCAACGGCGGTTTCATGGCACTTCGCCTTATTATCGACTATCCCGATGCCTTTTCTGCTTGCGTGGCGAGCTGTGCGCCCCTATTTGTGGAGAACCAGTCTCCCGAAGTTATCGAAGCGATGGCTAAGACTCCGGTTTGGTTTGCGCACTCCAAGGATGACTTTATTGTCGATGCGAAGACTACGGTTCTCCCTTTGATTCACAAGCTTGAGGCGGTCGGCGCCGAGGCGCATCTTTCCTACTACGACCACATCGAGGATGAGACGGGGCTTTACAAGGACGCTAATGGGAATCCCCGTCGTAATTTTGGGCACGGCGTTTGGATTCATGTATTCAACGACTTCTGCCATACGGAGCTTGATGGGACAAACGTGATGTGTGATGGCGAGCCCGTTAGGATTTGGGAGTGGGCCGGACGCATGAGCCGCTAAGGTGCAATCAGGTACTTAAACTGAATTGCCCCGATTCCAAGGTGAATGGAATCGGGGCAATTCCTTATATGCAGCAGTGTTTGCTTAAAGCATCACCCAGGGCAGCTGCGACTCGGGCATGATGACGCCGAGCAAAATGATGAGCGTTGCAGCGATAATCGCACCCAGGATAAACTGCATAACCACCAGTTTGGTATTTCTACCTGCGGTGACTTGAATCAGGCCCTTCTCGGAACCTTCTGCTGCTTCAATTGCATCGCGGAATCCCTTTGCGCGCATGGCGTTTGGGCTGCGTCGGACAAAGGCCAGCACGGCAAATCCGGCAATCAACAGGACCTCGGTGATGCGGCTGGCGGTTTGTGTGACGTCTGGCATAGCCTTGGTAATACAAACGAGCGCGCCCGCGCATATTGCCAGCAGGACAGACAACACTGCCATGGTCACGGTCTCTTGCGTTTCGGTTCCGTCGATTACCTTGAGCATGAGCTCGCGGTCTTCGTCGACCAACGCCCCGATGCTCACTTTGAGGGCTCTCGCCAATAGCAAGAGATGCTCCTGGTCGGGGAACTGGTCGCCAGATTCCCATGCGGCAACCGTGGCCTGGTCAACCCCGGCTTTTTCGGCCAGCTTTTCTCGGCTCATCTTATGTTTGGTGCGGAGCTTCTCTACTGTGCTGCCGAATTGCATTAGCGCTCCTCCTGTTCTGGTGTGGATGGGTCAGTTCGCTCTGTAAAGGGCTGTTGTTTGGGACAGTGTAGTCCATAAAACCCCACATGCCATCTAAATGTGTTGAGAATATGAAGATTGAGACCTTTAAATCACTTGATATATGCAAAAACGCGCTAAGAAGATGCAATAGTGAACTCAAATTACAAATATCAGAAACAGTATGCGGTTACGCAAGCTGTCTTCGCCTAGATCGAAGAGATACGAACAAATATAGTCAAGCATGCCTATTTACCTCGCACTCATTAAGGAGAATACATACTAATAGTTATGGATTGAAATCAGAAATCTCGCTAACTGCCTAAAAATCTGCCTCTGATTAAGAATGTAGAAACTGTGAAACCAACGTTATTTGAAAAAGAAAAGTATGCAGCTTACTATGCAGGTGCAAGAAGAAAACCGGAAGGCTATGTGCCGAGGAGGCAAACGTGAGCGAGCTCATTCTTCCTAAGGTCACCGTCATTTTGCGCGGCTACGACACCAAGCAGGTTCTCGCGGTTGTGGAGCAGCTTGTTGGTACCAAGGTCAACTCCATTGAGGTGGCAAGCAACTCTCCCCACGTGGCAGAGAGCATCGCGCAGGCTAAGAAGGAGTTTGGCGCCGAGGTTCACGTGGGCGCTGGTACCGTGACCACCATGGAGCGCGCGAAGGCCGCTATCAACGCCGGTGCCGAGTTCCTGCTTTCGCCCATCATGTTTAGCGAAGAAATCATGGCCGAGGCAAAGGCCGCAGGCGTTATTACCGTTCCTTCCGCCTTTAGTCCCTCCGAGATTTACCAAATGTTCGAGATGGGCGCCGATATCGTCAAGGTTTTCCCGGCCGGCCAGCTTGGCCCCGACTACATCAAGGCCGTCCAGGCTCCTTTGGGCAAGCTCCCCCTTATGGTCGTCGGCGGTGTCAACACCAACAACGTGCAGTCTTACTTTGATAAGGGCGCCACTTATGCCGGCATCGGCTCGGGCATCTTTGACCCCAAGGACATCGAGGAGTGCAACTCTGCCAACCTCGCCGCTTCCATTGAGAAGCTTGAGGAGAAGGTCGTCTGGTAAACGGCGAGAAGATCGTCTCGCATATTCCATATCACAGACAGGAGAAAACCGTGGCAAACCTTACTTTTGACAGCTCTTTGGTCACCCTCATCAACGAAGAGGGCCTTACTTGCGAGGACGTCGAGCGTCGCGTTGCCGGCATCCTTATCGAGCAGGGCTACGCAAAGGATTCCTATGCCCAGGCCATCGTTGACCGCGAGGCAAACTTCCCGACTGCACTCGATATGAGCGGCCTTAACGTTGCTATCCCTCACTGCGACGTCGCGAACGTCAACAAGGCTGCCTTCTGCATGGCTGTTCTTAAGAACCCCGTTGACTGGCACAAGATGGATGAGCCCGAGGAGACCTGCAAGGTTTCCATCGTGGTCATGCTCGCCCTCACCGAGGCTCATGCTCACCTGGAGATGCTGCAGAAGGTCATCGGCTTCGTCCAGAACCAGGAGCTGGTTGCGAAGGTTCTCGAGGCCGCGACCCCCGAGGAAGCCTTCGAGCTCGTCGAGCCCCACCTCTGCTAAGTGCACCAGGGCAAAATAACGGGCTTCTACATCTCATCGCAAATAGGTATCAACGTGCCCGCGGCGGGCGGGCGCGAGAAACAAAGGAAAGGGAAAGAAAATGGCAACTAAGCGCGTTCTTATCGCATGCGGCAACGGCGTCGCAACCTCCACCGTCGTGGCGTCCAAGGTCAAGGACTACTGCGCCGCCAACGGCGTCAACATCAACGTCACTCAGTGCAAGATGCTAGAGCTTCACGACAAGGCTAACGACTACGACCTGGTCGTGACCTCCGGCAAGTTCTCTGACCCCGATGTGTCCACTCCTTGCATTATGGCCATCGCCCTTCTCACCGGCATCAACGAGGAGGCCACCCTTCAGAAGATCGTGGCTGCCCTTAAGGAGTAACGCGGCCGTTGCGCCAAAGGCTTATTGGCGATTAAGAAAAGACTCAAAGGAAAGAAAGGAATTACATGGACGTCCTGTTTAGCGCGTTTAAGGCGCTCATTGACGCTGGCTCCTATGTCATGCTGCCGATCATCATTACCATCATCGGCCTCATCTTCCGTCTGCCTCTGACCAAGGCTTTCAAGAGCGGCATCACCATTACCTGCGGTTTCGTGGGCATCAACCTTCTGGTTAACCTGCTGAAGTCCGCCGTTTCCCCGGCTGCTTCTGCTATGGTTACCA
Organism: Bacteroidaceae bacterium; assembly: GCA_963658035.1. Lineage (GTDB taxonomy): Bacteria > Actinomycetota > Coriobacteriia > Coriobacteriales > Atopobiaceae > Paratractidigestivibacter. Next base: position 5,082 of record CAVKOL010000059.1, on the reverse strand, counting down.
ACTTTGGCCTTAACCTCGACGTCACCGACGTGGGCTGGGGCGCCATCTCGTCCATCACCTGGGCTTCCCCGATCGTCGCCTTCCTGGTCTTCGAGATTCTGGGCATCAACATCCTTATGCTCGTCCTCAAGCTCACCAAGACCATGGACGTCGACATCTGGAACTATCACCACATGATGATCGCCGGCATCTTGGTTTACTACGTGACCGAGAACATCGTCTGGGCCCTTATCGCCACTGCTATGACCGCCGTCATGACCTTGAAATTCGCCGACTGGACTTCTCCGCTCATCGAGCACTTCTTTGGCATTCCCGATGTGTCGCTGCCCACCATCTCCTACACGTCCTCCATCATCATCGCTGCCCCGCTCAACTGGGTCATCGATCGTATCCCCGGCCTCAACAAGCTTAACTTCAACATCAAGTCCGTCCAGAAGTACCTCGGTGTCTTTGGTGACCCCATGATGCTCGGCCTGATCCTGGGCATCGCCATGGGCGCTCTGGCCCTGTTCCCCGTGGACGAGGCGTTCCTCACCGGCGTTAACGTCGCTGCCGTCATGGTTCTTATGCCTAAGATGACCGCTATGTTCGTCGAGGGCCTCATGCCCATCTCTGCTGCTGCTCAGAAGCTCACTTCCGAGAAGTTCGGCGGCAACGGCCTCTCCATCGGCCTCGACGCTGCTGTCGTCGTCGGCAACCCCGAGGTCATTACCACCGCTCTTATCATGATCCCGCTGACCATCCTCATGGCCTTCATCCTGCCCGGCAACCGCATGATGCCTTTGGCCGACCTCGCCGTCGTCACCTTCCGTGTGGCCCTCGTCGTCGCCCTTTGCCGCGGCAACGTCTTCCGCTCCATCCTGATTTCCATCCCGGTTATGGCCGCCATTCTGTACGCCGGCACCTTTGCTGCCCCGTACCTCACCGGCCTTGCCACCAGCACCGGCCTTACCTTCGATGGCCAGATCGCCTGCATGGCCGGCCCGTCCCTGACCCAGACCGCCATCGTCTTCTGGAGCTGCATCTCCCAGAACGCCATCATCGTGGTTCCTGTAGTCATCGTGGTCTTTATCGCCGTTTGGTTCCTCGTCGAGAAGAAGATCGGCATGGAGAAGATCGAGGCTTACGCCGCCCAGTGCGACGAGGAGTAAATCCCTAGCTTCGTTTTGGGGTGGCCCGGCAATCAAGCGGGCCGCCCCTCTCTAGTAACACTCAAAGTGAGAGGAACACAAACGCAATGGAGCGTGCAATCGACAAACTGGAACCTTTCCAGCGCGCTATCTCTAAGGCCCACCTGGCTTCTGCCGGCGTGTCCATCGACTCGCTTGAGGATACCAACAAGCCCCTGATCGCCATCGCCAACAGCTGGAACGAGGTATGCCCTGGCCACGAGCCCCTTCGTCAGCTTGCGGCCGAGGTCAAGAAGGGCATCCTCGAGGCCGGCGGCGAGCCTATTGAGTTCAACACTATCGGCATGTGCGACGGCGTGGCCCAGGGTCACGCGGGCATGCGCTATTGCTTGCCACACCGCGAGATCATTGCCGACTCATGCGAGGCCATGATCGTGGGCGAGGGCTGCTTCGATGGCGTGGTCTACATGGGTTCTTGCGACAAGATTATCCCGGCTATGCTTATGGCTTCGGCTCGTATCAACCTGCCGTCTGCCCTGGTGACCGCCGGCCCTTGTTATGACGAGATCAAGCCTTCCGAGTCCAAGGCCCTTCGCGCGCGTTTCCTGGCGGGGGAGGCTACGGAGCGCGAGGTCATCGAGGGTACTTTGAAGTACTACACCGGTCCTGGCGTTTGCCCGTTTTTGGGTACCGCGAACACCATGGGCTGCTTGACCGAGGGCCTGGGCATGATGCTTCCGCAGGGTGCCTTGTGGCCCAGCTCTACTTCGCAGCGCCGTTTCTCGGCCCGCGCCACAGGCGCTGCGGTCGTCGAGCTGGTTCGTCGCGGCATCAAGCCTTCCGACATCATGAACCAGGCGGCTCTGGACAACACCGTGAAGCTTCTGGCTTCGATTGGCGGTTCTCTTAACGCCTTGATCCACCTGCCCGCTCTGGCTCACGAGCTTGGCCTGGAGTGCACATGGACCCAGGTGGCAAGCACGACGTCCCAAACCCCGGTTGTTTGCAACGTGGTTCCCAACGGCGATATCTCCTGCGTCAATCTGTACAAGGCCGGCGGCATCCCTGCGGTTCTCAAGACCATTGAGGGCGACCTCGACACTTCTGTCATGACCGTTACAGGCAAGACCCTGGCAGAGAACCTCGAGGCCAACATTCACATTGACCGCAGCGTCATTCGTACCCAGGACGACCCGGCTTCTGTTGCCAACGGCATCCAGGTGCTTTACGGCAACCTGGCCCCCGAGGGCGCCTTGGTCAAGACGAGCGCCGTGCCCGCCGATCAGCACGTATGGAGCGGCCCGGCCATGGTCTTCAACTCCGAGGAAGAGGCGTTTGCCGCTTACAACGAGAAGCGTATTGTCCCTGGCACCGGCGTCGTGGTTCGCTACGAGGGCCCCAAGGGCGGCCCCGGCATGAAGGAACTCCACCGCGTGACCGAGATCATGAAGGGCATCCCCAACTCTGCGGTCATCACCGACGGCCGTTTCTCTGGTGCTTCCGGTGGCCTTTCTGTTGGCTATCTGTGCCCGGAGGCTTTGGACGGCGCTCCCATCGCTCTTATCCAGGATGGCGATATCATCAACGTTGACCTTACCAAGAACCTTATCGAGGTCGAGGTATCCGACGAGGAGTTTGCTCGCCGTAAGCAGGACTGGAAGCCCGTCATTCATGAGAACGGCGGTCACCTGCTGGCTCGCTATGCTAAGCAGGTTGGTTCTGCCAAGACGGGCGCGATTGTCGATTAGGCCTCTTTGAGCGTAACGTCTTTGTGCCGGGTGTCGCACTTCTCTGCGGCACCCGGTTTTTTCGTTATTCTCGAAAGTCCAAAAGGCGCGAATTTAACCTACGGGTAAAATACCCCCTGTCATGTCTGTATTTAGGAGGACCGCAAGGTGTCTGACCGTTTTGTTGTGGCTTCGTGTGCCGCAACGTTTGGAATCTTCAATCAAGAGCCCGTTGAGCGCCTTGAGGCGGCGGGCTGCGAAGTGCGCATTAATCCTTACGGCAGGCCGCTCAGTTCCTCCGAGATACTTGATTACGGCTTCGACGCCGATGTGCTGGTGCTAGGCAACGATCGTCTTGACGCTGCGACAATTAACCGTCTCCCTAATCTCAAAATGGTTGCGCGTCACGGCGCCGGCTGCGACGGTATCGACTTTAACGAGGCCACGCGTCGCGGCATCGTGGTTTCCAACACGCCGGGTGCCAACCGCGAAGAAACCGCCGATTTGACCTTTGCCCTGATTTTGGACCTGGCGCGCATGGTCACCCAATCGGTTAATCAGCTAAAGGGCGGGGTTTGGAATAAGATTCCGGGCCACAGCCTTTATGGCAAGACGATCGGCATCATCGGCGTCGGGTCCATTGGCATGGCGGTTGCACGTCGCGCGATGGGCTTTGGGATGGACATTATCGGCAACGATATTGTTCAGCGGGAAGAGGCTTTTCGCTACGGGCTTTTGTATGCAAGTTTGAATGATCTTCTTGCTCAATCAGACATTGTGACGATTCATGCGCCGCTGACGTCTGCGACTAGGAACCTGTTGGGAGCGACAGAGCTCCGTCGCATGAAAGACGGGGCGTTGCTGATAAACACGGCCCGTGCTGATATTGTTCGCACAGCGGCGCTGGAAAAGGCGCTTCTCTCTGGAAAGCTCGGCGGTTATGCTGTTGACGTTTACGAGCACGAGCCTCCGGCGCTGAGCAAGGCTTTCTCGTTGCCCAATGTCCTTACCACACCACACATCGGCTCGTCTACCTTTGAGACTAACCGCCGCATGGGCGACATGGTGGTCGACAATATTATTGCCTTCAAAGACGGTCATGAGCCGCCGAACAAGGTCAATCCCATGGACCGGGTGAGGTTTTCCTGATTGTTCGACCGCCGGCTTGTGGCCGCTTCTACAGAAAGTAGACATCTTGGCCGACAAAATCGGCTTCGGCGAGTAGAGGCGCCTCCTGGCTTGACGTTTGCCCAGGTAGGCGCCTTGCCTTTTTCTTGGCTACTCGCCAAGCTCCGTTTTGTCGGCCAAGATGTTGCATCCCCGCCATTAAGCCCCAAATCCAAAAACGTGACAAGTCTGCCAACGAACTCGGGTTTCCTGAGTAGCCGCAAAACCCGCAAGCCTCTGACCTGCGGGTTTTCTTTTGCAAAATGCCCGCCTACTCAACCAAATCGATTTCGTTGGCAGACTTGTCGCGTTATTTGCTTTTGGCCTTCATTTCTCAGTGTTGTTAGAATCAGTGCAAGAGAAAGGAGCCGCGATGCCAGAACTGAGTAGGTTTTACGGGCTTGCCATCAAGCTGATGTATAACGACAACGGGCAGCACAACAAGCCACATGTCCATGTCTATTACGGCGACTACACTGCGTCGGTTGGCGTGGACGGGGAATTGCTCGCCGGTTCGTTGCCCGTGAAGCAGCTTCGTCTCGTTCAGGCTTGGCTTGTACTTCATGAAGAAGAAGTTTACGGAGCTTGGAACAACGCCGTTTCGGGTAAACCTTTCGAGCGCATCGCGCCGCTTTCGTAGCAGGGGAGGTCACATGTTTATCAAGGATGGCATTGCGTATGCTGGGGAGCCTAAGGCAGAGATGTCGATCATATCTGTTCGCGTGACGGGCGAGTTGAGCATGCTCGTTACATTCTCTACTGGTGAGACTCGCGTGTTCGATGCGGCCTATTTGCTTGAGCAGCCGGTATTTAAACCCCTGAATGACCAGGGTGTTTTTGCAGCTTTCCAGATTGATCGCGGCGTTGTTACTTGGTGCGGCGGCGACCTGGACATCGCACCGGAAGCTATGTACCAACACAGCTTTGAGTACGACGCGGTGGCTTAAGAGGCTACGCAGCGACCCCGCATTAAAATCCCCTGCATTCTGGGACGTTTTTGGGGTTGAAAACGGCATGGAATGCAGGGGATTTTGGGTGGGGTGGCTTACACTGGGTGG
>CAVKOL010000058.1:0-14142 GCA_963658035.1 Bacteroidaceae bacterium | reverse complement strand
TGTTCTACATCGCCATGGGCCCCATGTTTGGCTGGCCCGAGGTCCCGGGCCTGGACGGCATGGGCAACATGATGGCTGCGGCGATCACGCAGCTTATCCTGTGCGCGCCGATCCTCTTCATCAATCGCCGCTACTTTGCGGTGGGCTTCAAGACCCTGTGGCACCGCTCGCCCAACATGGACTCGCTGATCGCGCTGGGATCTGCCGCGAGCTTTGCCTACAGCCTGGTGAGCCTCTACCAGATGGCCTGGGCTTTTGGCGCCATGGACATGGAGGCGGCCCACGCGGCCATGCACGGCCTGTACTTCGACTCGGCGGGCATGATCTTGGCCCTGATCGACCTGGGCAAGTTCTTTGAGGCACGCGCCAAGCTGCGCACGACCGACGCCATCTCGTCCCTCATGAACCTGGCGCCCAAGACGGCCCGCGTGCTGCGCGACGGCCAAGAGGTCGAGGTCCCCACGCAAGACGTGGCGGTGGGCGACCGCGTGGTCGTGCGCGCGGGCGAGGCCGTGCCGGTGGACGGCGTGCTTGTGGAAGGCTCGGCCTCCCTTGACGAGAGCGCTCTTACCGGCGAGCCCCTTCCCGTGGAGAAGGCCTTAGGCGACAAGGTCACGGGTGCCACCGCCGCTACCAGCGGCTGGTTTGTGATGGAGGCCCGCGCGGTGGGCGCCGACACCACGCTTGCGGGCATCATCCGCCTGGTCGACGAGGCCACCAGCTCAAAGGCCCCCATCGAGCGCCTGGCAGACAAGATCGCGGGCGTCTTTGTCCCGGTGGTCATCGCCATCGCGGCCGTGACCTTCGCGGTGTGGATCGTCATCTCGGGCGACTTTGCCACGGCCCTGAACCACGCCATCTCTATCCTGGTCATCAGCTGCCCCTGCGCGCTGGGCCTGGCCACGCCCACGGCCATCATGGTGGGCACGGGCCGGGGCGCCGCCCACGGCATCCTCATCAAGTCGGCCGAGTCGTTGGAGACCGCGTGCGACCTGAACTACGTGGTCTTCGACAAGACCGGCACCATCACCGAGGGCAAGCCCCGCGTGTGCGAGGTCGTGCTTGACGGCGCCGCCAACGAGAAGGATCTCATTGGCCTGGCCGCCCTTCTCGAGCGCAAGAGCGAGCACCCGCTGGCTCAGGCCATTTGCGACTACGCCGATAAGCGCGGTTTTGACGCGGAGAAGGACGCGGCGGTCGCCGATTTCAAGCAGGTTCCCGGCGGCGGTCTGACGGCGCGGGTGGGGGAGACCCCGGTCTTTGCCGGCAACGCCCGCCTTATGGCCAAAAACGGCATCGACGTCGCGCACCTTGCTACAGCTGCCGAGAAGGCCGCCGACGCCGGCATGACGGCCCTCTACTTTGCCCGTGGCACCCGCCTTTTGGGCATGGTCGCCGTGGCCGATCCCGTGCGCCCCACCAGCGCCGCGGCCGTTGCCCGCCTGCGCGAGGCCGGCATCAAGACGCTGCTGCTCACCGGCGACGCGCCCAAGACGGCCGCCGCGGTCGCTGCCGCCGTGGGGATCGACGAGGTCATTGCGGGCGTCCTTCCCGACCAAAAGGAGCTCAAGGTCCGCGAGCTGCAAAGCGCCGGCAACAAGGTTGCCATGGTGGGCGACGGCATCAACGACGCTCCGGCCCTTGCCCGCGCCAACATCGGCATCGCCATCGGCGCCGGCACCGACGTGGCCATAAGCTCGGCCGACGTCGTCCTCATGCGCTCCGACGCCGCCGACGTGGCCACCGCGATCGAGCTTTCCCGCGCCACCATGAGAAACATCAAGCAAAACCTCTTCTGGGCCCTCTTCTACAACTCGATCTGCATCCCCGTGGCGGCGGGCGTGCTGGCCCCTGTGGGCATCACCTTGAACCCCATGTTCTGCGCCGCGGCGATGGGCTTTTCCTCGGTCTTTGTGGTGGGAAACGCCCTTCGCCTGCGCGGCTGGAAGCCCAGCGAGGTATCTTTGGACAAGGCAACCCCGGCGAGCGCGCCCGTGCTTCTCGCCGACCAAAACAGCGACGGGGCAACACCTGCCGCAGACAAAAAGGAGAACACCATGGAGAAGACCTTGAAGGTAGAGGGCATGATGTGCCAGCACTGCGTGAAGCACGTGACCGAGGCGCTTGCGGGCGTTGCGGGCGTGGAGACCGTCGAGGTGAGCCTCGAGGCCGGTACCGCAAAGGTGACCTGTGCCGATACCGTGGCCGACGACGACCTTCTGGCCGCCGTGCGGGCCGCCGACTACGAGTGCGCGATGGCCTAGGGCCAAACAACAGACCTGGCCGCGTCCCGGTGGCGCGGCCGCTTTGGCGCAGCCCCCAGGCGGGTTGCGCCTTTTTTGCCCAGAAGCTTCGCGGCGGGCATCCGGCCGCCGTATCATGCGTATGATTTCCTATGCGAGAAGTGCGGCGCGCACTCGTGGCCGCCGTCTTGTTTGAAGCATTCGACAGCCCGTCTACCTGGGCTTTATTTGATTGGAGAAGTATGGCTGGCGATAAGAGCGCGGACGTTTTGCAGGGGTCGTTGTTTGACGGCTTTGTCGAGGCGGCCCCGGCCCAAGACGCCACTCCCGCCCCGGCGTCCCTCGCCGACGCCGACCGCGCCCGCGCGGCCGAGCTCAACCGCCTTCTCAACACCTATGCCTACAGCTACTACGCCTTGGACAAGCCGCAGGTGACCGACGCCGAGTTCGACCGCCTGCTGGTCGAGCTCCAGGGCCTCGAGGCCGCATACCCCCAGCTGGTTACGCCCGACTCCTATACCCAGCGCGTGGGCGGCTACGTGAGCGAGCAGTTCGAGCCGGTGACCCATGCCGCGCGCATGTATTCCATGGACGACGCCATGGACCTGGCCGAGCTGGACGAGTGGCTGCGCCGCACCGACGAGGCCCTGGGCGCTGGCCCCGCGAACCCCGTGGCCTACACCTGCGAGCTTAAGATCGACGGCCTGGGCGTGGCCCTAAGCTACAAGGACGCCCAGTTCGTGCGCGCCGCCACCCGCGGCGACGGTTCCACCGGCGAGAACGTCACGGCAAACGTCCTCACCATCGCGGACGTTCCCCACGAGCTTTCCCTTGCCGGGCGTGAGAAGGTCGAGGGCGCGGGCCTTGGCCTTACCGTGGAGGTCCGCGGCGAGGTCTACATGCCCAAGCACAGCTTCGTGCGCCTGAACGAGGACGCCGACGCCGCCGGCCGCGAGCCCTTTGCCAACCCCCGAAACGCGGCCGCGGGCAGCCTTCGCCAGAAGGACCCGCGCGTGACCGCCCACCGCGACCTCGAGACCTTCATCTACGCCGTGGCAGACGAGGCGCCTTTGGCCGTCTCTTCTCAGTGGGAGTTCCTGCAGTGGCTGCACGACTGCGGCTTTAGCGTGAACCCGCACGCCGCCCGCTGTACGAGTGCCGCCGAGGTCCACGACTTCTGCGCCAATGCCCTGGCCCACCGCGAGGGCCTGGACTACGACATCGACGGCGTGGTGGTGAAGGTCGACTCGTTTGCCAACCAGGCCGCGCTGGGCTTCACCGCCCGCGCGCCGCGCTGGGCCATCGCCTTCAAGTTCCCGCCCGAGGAGAAGCGCACCGTCCTTCGCCAGATCCGCGTGCAGGTGGGGCGCACCGGCGTGCTGACCCCGGTCGCCGAGTTCGACCCTGTGCTGGTGGCCGGCTCCACGATCGCACGTGCAACGTTGCACAACATCGACGAGATCCGCCGCAAGAACGTGCGCGTGGGCGACACCATCGTGGTCCACAAGGCGGGCGACGTCATCCCCGAGGTCGTGGGCCCCGTGCTTGACCTGCGCCCCGCCGACGCCGTTGAGTTCCAGATGCCCGAGACCTGCCCCTCGTGCGGCTCGCGCGTGGTGCGCGAGGAGGGCGAGGTGGCCTATCGCTGCGTCTCGATCGACTGCCCCGCGCAGGCGACCGAGCGCCTGATCCACTGGGGCTCGCGCGGCGCCATGGACATCGACGGCCTGGGCATCGAGATCATCAACCACATGGTCGACGACGGCCTGCTGCGCGACGTCGCCGATTTCTACGATACCTTGACCGAGGAGGCGCTGGCCCAGGTCTCGGTGGGCCGCCAGTCCGTCGACGGCGACGACATCGTGGTGGGCAAGGTCATCGCCAAGAAGATCATGGCCCAGGTCCAAGAGTCCAAGGGCCGCGGCCTCTCGCGCGTTTTGTTTGGTCTGGGCATTCGTCTGGTGGGCGCCAACGTGGCGGGTCTTCTCGCCAAGCGCTTTGGCTCGATGCAGGCGCTGATGCTGGCCTCTGCACAAGAAATTGCGCAGGTAGACGGTGTGGGGCCCAAGATCGCGGCCTCGGTCGAGGATTTCTTTGCCGTCGAGAAGAACGTCGAGGTCGTCGAGCGCCTGCGCCGCGCGGGCGTGTCCCTTGAGGAGGCGGCGCCTGCCGACGAGGTCCCACAGACCCTGGCGGGCCTCACCTTTGTCCTTACCGGCACGCTGGAGAAGTACGGCCGCGCCGACGCGGGCGCGCGCTTGAAGGCCATGGGTGCCAAGGTCGCGGGCTCGGTCTCTAAGAAGACGAGCTACGTGGTGGCGGGCGCCAACGCCGGCTCCAAGCTGGATAAGGCCGAGGCCCTGGGCGTGGCCGTTTTGGACGAGGCCGCGCTCGACCGGATCTTCGAGACGGGCGAGGCCCCGGCAGCACAGTAACGGCAATATATCTTTGCAGTTAATCCCACGTGAAAGGGGAGAGCATGAACATCACAGACAGCATCCACTACATCGGCGTGAACGACCACGACATCGACCTCTTCGAGGGTCAGTACGACGTGCGAGAGAACGGCATGGCCTACAACTCCTACGTCGTCTTTGGCGAGAAAGTCGCCGTGACCGACACCGTCGATGCCCACTTCGTTGACGAGTGGCTTGCCAACCTCGAGTCTGCCCTCGGTGAGAAGACTCCCGACTACCTGGTGGTCCACCACATGGAGCCCGATCACTCCGCCGGCATCGCCGCCTTTGCCGACCGCTACCCGGCCGCGCAGGTCGTCTCGTCTGCCCCCGCGTTCAAGATGATGCAGGCCTACTTTGGCCGCGACTTCGCCGACCGTCGCGTCGTTGCCAAGGACGGCTTCACGCTCGATTTGGGCGCGGGCCACGTCCTTACCTTCGTGGGCGCACCCAACGTCCACTGGCCCGAGGTGCTCTTCTCCTATGACGCCGCCGACAAGGTGCTTTTCTCGGCCGACGCCTTTGGCAAGTTCGGCGCCAACGACGTCGAGGACCCGGAGGGCTGGGCCTGCGAGGCCAGGCGCTACTACTTTGGCATCGTGGGCAAGTTCGGCCGCCAGGTCCAGGCGGTCTTGAAGAAGGCCGCTGCCCTGGACATCGCCGTCATCTGCCCGCTCCACGGGCCCGTGCTTAGCGAGAATCTGGGCTACTACCTTGAGACCTACAACACCTGGTCGAGCTACGAGCCCGAGGACAAGGGCGTCACGATCGCCTACGCCAGCGTCTACGGCAACACCAAGGAGGCCGCCGAGTTTCTCGCCGCCCAGGTAGAGGCCGCAGGCGTCAAGGCGTCGCTTTTTGACCTGGCCCGCGACGACATGGCCGAGGCCGTCGAGGACGCCTTCCGCTACGACCGCCTGGTGCTCGCCAGCGTCACCTACAACGGCGACGTCTTCCCGTACATGGCGACCTTCATCCACACCCTTGAGGAGCACGCCTACCAAAAGCGCGCCGTGGGACTTGTCGAGGCCGGCTCGTGGGCGCCCACCGCGGGCAAGAAGATGCGCGAGCGCCTGGAGGCATTCGCCGACATTACCGTGCTTTCTACCGTGCCCTGCGTGCGCGGCTCTGTGGACGATGCTACAAAAGACCAGCTGCGCGCGCTTGCCGCACAGCTTTGCCAGGACTAACGGGTACTGGCGCCTACTAACCGATATTGGCGGATAGCGTCCCTGCGGGGACTGCCCGAAGAGAAAGAGTCATAAGGAGAGAGTTTCGTGAGCACCAAAAAGACCCAACTTGCTGGGAAAACGACGGCAAACGAGGGCGGATTTAGCCGGGGGTACCGCTTCCTCTGCGTGTTTCTGCTCGTGGTCCTTGGGTTTTCGCTCGGCGCGTCCGAGTTCATCGTGATCGGCATCGAGGCCGATATCGCCGACTACTACAACGTCACACTGGCACAGGCAGGCCAGCTCATCAGCTTCTTCGCCATCACCTACGCGGTTTTAACGCCCGTGCTGGCGCTCACGACGGGGCGCTTCAAGCGCTTCCAGCTCCTTGTGGCCTACTCGGTCATCTTCTGTGCGGCCAACCTCCTGCAGGCCATGGCCCCCAGCTTCGAGGTCCTTCTCGCCAGCCGCGTCTTGATCGGCGCGGTCTCGGGCGCCTTTTTGGCCGTTGGCGTGACCTTCATCCCCGAGCTCATGGGCGCGGGGCGCACGTCGATGGTCATCTCGGTGGTCTACGCCGCTTTCTCGGTGGCGATGGTTTTGGCCACGTCCTTGGGCAAGCTCGCAGCCGAGTTCTTGGGCTGGCAGGTGGCGCTTTGGGCAACGGTCGTCCTGGCCGTCGCGACCTGCGCCGCGTTGATAGCGGTGCTTCCTAAGAAGGGGGCCACCGACGAGCCCGCCACCTTCCACGAGCAGGTGGGCCTTCTCAAGGAGCCGCAGGTCGTGACCTGCATCGGCATCTTTGTCTTTGGCGTGGGCTCGACCTACGTCTTCTACGGCTACGTCACGCCCTACATCGAGGGCGTTCTGGGTATGGACGCGATGTCTGCGAGCGCGACGCTTATGGCCTACGGCGGCGTGTGCTTCGTCTCGAACCTCATCTCGGGCTGGGTTGACGCGCGCTTTGGCATCAAGGCCCTCCTCGCCGTCTTTGTCCTGCAGGCGGCGTCCCTCATGGGCCTTTGGGCCACCGGGTCTCTCTTGCCCGAGGGCCTGGTCATGGTCATGTGCGTGGGCCTTCTCATGTACGTGGCGTCGGTGCCGTGCATCAGCATGTTCATGAAGACGGCCAGCCTGCGCCACCCCAAGGCGCTCACCCTTGCCAGCTCGCTTGAACCCATGGCCTTCAACATCGGCATCGCCTTTGGCACCTTTGTGGGCGGCCTGGTGGTCTCGGGCCCCGGCATCGCGCAGGTGGGCCTGGTGGGCGCGTGCTTCTCGCTGGTCGCGATGGCGCTTGTGCTCGTGACCCTCAAGCTTGCGCGCAAGGAGGGCATCCGCCGGTAGGGTTTCTCGCCACTCTCAAAGTTAGGCTCGGGCCCCGCGCTTGTTCCTAAAGTCGCCGATGTTTGTACAAACTTCTCGCGTAATCGAGAAATGCGTACAAGCATCGGCGATTTTTTAGAACTGAGAAGCCCTTTGGTACAAACATCGGCCCAAATCGAGAAAGGCCCGGGGCGCGCCCTGGGCCTTTAAGCTACCCAAAAGGGTCGGGGACGCTTTATGCGCTTCGTCTACCTGCGGCTTTACTTGTAGCTGATTTTCAGGGGCGGTTTGTAAGCTCCTTGGCTAAGGACGCGCGGTGCGTCCAGCTAAGGAGGTCCCCATGTCTTCTGCACAGCTCACCTTCAAACGTTACGAGACCAAGTACCTGTTGAGCGCCGATCAGCGCGCCCGCCTGGAGGCGCTCTTCGCCCACACGATGGTCGAGGACGAGCACGGCCCCTCGACGGTGCGCAACGTCTACTACGACACGCCCACGGCCCTTCTCGCCAGGCGCTCGGCCGAGCACCCTTTGTACAAGGAGAAGGTCCGCATGCGCTGCTACGGAGAGCCGCACCCGTTTGACCCGGTCTTCGTCGAAATCAAGAAGAAGGCCGACGGCGTGGTCTACAAGCGCCGCGCCCAGCTCCCGCCCGCAGACGCCGTTGAGCTCCTGGCCGGCCGGGGGCACCCCCAGACCCAGATCGAGCGCGAGATCGACTGGACGGCCCGCCGCTACGAGGGCCTTCGCGCCACGGCCTACCTGGCCTACGACCGCGTGGCGTACTTCTCGCCAAACGACCGTGACTTTCGCGTGACCCTTGACCGCGACGTGCGCGTGCGCTGGGACGACGTGAGCCTTTCGGGCCCCGACGAAGGCGAGGCCGTGCTTGACGGCAACATCTCGATCCTTGAGGTCAAGACCTGCGGCGGGATGCCCCTTTGGCTGGTGGACGAGCTTAGCGCCATGGGCCTTCGCAAGACCAGCGTCTCCAAGTACGGGCGCGCCTGGCAGCTGCGCGGTGTCGACCAGGTGATCGCTCGCCAGCCGCAGGTGGCCGCGGTGAGAAACGCCGCGCCCTCGCACTTCGCCCCTGTGTTCCAAACCGTCGCGTAACGCGCGGCGCACGTAAAGCCCGACCCTCACATCAAAGATTGGACCTTCCATGCTCTCCTCGATCTACGCGACCGACGCGCTTCTCTCGTCGTTCGACCTCATGTCCTTCTTGTCTTGCCTGGCCTGCGCGTTTGCCTGCGGCATCGGCCTGGCCGTGCTCTACAGCATCCGCAGCCGCCACACCTTGAGCTTCGTCTGCACCCTGGGCGTGCTGCCCGCCATCGTCTCGGTCGTGATCGGCCTGGTGGACGGCGACGTGGGCGCAGGCGTGGCCGTGGCCGGAGCCTTCTCGCTCGTGCGTTTTCGCAGCATCCCCGGCAGCGCCAAGGACATCGGCTTCGTTTTTCTCGCCATGTGCATTGGCCTGGCCTGCGGCATGGGCTATCTTTCGCTGGCTGTCCTTTGCACCGTCGCGATCGGCGGCGCCTACACCCTCTTCAACCTCTTGGGCGAGAAGCGCGACGTCTCTAACCTCGAGCGCACCCTGCGCATCACCGTGCCCGAGGACCTGGACTACACCACCTTGTTCGACGACGTCCTGGACAAGTACGTCATCAAGCGCCAGCTTCGCCAGGTGAAGACCGCCAACATGGGCAGTCTCTACAAGCTCACCTACAACGTCACCATGCGCGCCACGGCAAGCGAGCGCGATATGCTAAACGACCTGCGTTGCCGCAACGGCAACATGGAGGTGTCCCTGTCTTTTGCGGAGGTGGCCAACAATGAGCTCTAGCAAGCACCTTGCCCGTGCGGCCTGCGCGGCCGGCCTGGCCCTGGCCCTGGGCGTCATGCCCCTTGCGGGCTGCTCAGCCGCGTCTTCTTCAACATCTGCCGAGACAAGCACGGCGTCTGTCCAGACCGCCTCGGCCGGCGAGGCCGTGACCCTGGTCAATATCGACGACCTGGTGAGCGACCGCGACCAGGACCCCAGCTACGACGAGTCGAGCGCGACCAAGGTGACGCTTTCGGACAGCGGGTCCACCGCAGACGGCGACGGTGCCACCTGCGAGGGCTCGACCGTCACCATCACCAAGGCCGGCACCTACGTCATTAGCGGCACCCTCTCGGCGGGTCAGATCGTGGTCGACGCCGAGGGCGCCAAGGTCCAGCTGGTGCTTGACGGCGCCAACGTCACCTGCGCCGACTCGGCCGCCCTCTATGTGAAGAACGCCAAGAAGGTCTTCCTTACCCTGGCTACGGGCAGCACCAACACGCTGTCTTGCAGCGGCGAGTTTGTCCAGACCGACGACAACACCGTGGACGGCGCGATCTTTGCCAAAGACGACCTCTCCATCAACGGCGAGGGCAGCCTCAGCGTCACCAGCGCCGCGGGCCACGGTATCGTGTGCAAGGACGACCTGGTGCTGGTCGGTGGCCAGGTGAGTGTCGACGCCGCCAAGCACGCTATCCAGGCCAAGGACTCGGTGGCCGTCGTGGGCGGCACCTGGACCCTGGTCGCGGGCACCGACGGCATCCACTGCGAGAACGACGAGGACGCAGAGAAGGGCTTCATTGTGGTCGCGGGCGGCGTATTGGACATCACCGCCGAGTCCGACGGCTTCGACGCGGCCAACGTCCTTGAGGTCGACGACGGCAGCATCACCGTGGCCGCCGCCGACGACGGCCTGCACGCCGAGCTCGACCTTGCCATCAACGGCGGCACGATCAACGTCACCAAGAGCTACGAGGGCATCGAGGGCCAGACGGTGACCATCACCGGCGGCGCCATCGACGTGGTCTCGAGCGACGACGGCATCAACGCGGCCGGCGCCCCCAGCGACTCTTCCAGCACCGAGACAAGCGGCGAGCAGGGCACGGCCCCTGGCGACGCCAACGGCGGCCCCGGCGCCAACGGTGAGGCGGGCAGCGAGCCCCCGGCCAAGCCCGAGGGCGACCAGACGACCACGACCGACGGCACCACCACGACCACCGACGGCACCACTTCGCAGACCCCGCCCTCGATGCCCGACGGCCAGACGGCCCCCACGGATGGCGGCCAGGCCCCGTCGACGACCGATGCCCAAGCCCCGGGCGATGGCCAGCAGCCCGACATGACCCAGCAGCCCGGCGGCGAGGCGGGCGGCCAGCCCGGCGGCGGCATGGGCGGCGGGGGAGACGAGTACGACTCCACCGCCCAGGTCACCATCACCGGCGGCTCCATCGCCATCCAGGCAGGCGGCGACGGCATCGACTCCAACGGCGACTTCACCGTGAGCGGCGGCGTGACCTGCGTGAGCGGCCCCACCGGCGGTGGCAACGGCATGCTCGACTTCGCGGGCACCGGCACCATCACGGGCGGCCAGGTCTTCTGCGCAGGCACCACCGACATGCTGCAGATCTTTGGCGACGCGTCCACCCAGGGCTGCGCGGCGGTTACCCTCAGCGGCAACGCCGGCGACACCGTGACCCTAAGCGACGAGAGCGGCAACGTGCTCGCGACCTTCTCGCCTACAACGTTGTACCAATGCGTCGTCTTTAGCGTCGCAGGCATCGAGTCGGGTAAGACCTACACCGTCTCAAACGGCACGTCCGACGTCACGTTCACCACCGAGAGCCTCATCTACAACGGCGTGAGCTCCTCGGGCGGCATGGGCGGCACGGACCAGGGCGGCCCCGGGGGCGAGCAGGGCGGCCAAGGCGGCCCCGGCGCCCAAGGCGGGCAGGCTCCCAGTGGCGACACCGGCGACCAAAATGGCTCTTCACAAGACGCCCAAAACACCCAAACCGGCCTGACTAACACTTCCACGACTACCGCAGCATAAACATCGCACCCACATCTACCTGGGATTCATTGAGTGGCCGCCTCCAGCCGGAGGCGGCCACGTTTCGTTAAGGTTTCTCGTATTGGTCAACGTCATTACTAAGCCGAAACAAATAGGCTTCGGGCACGTAGCATCTTAGTCTCGGTTTGGCCCATGGGCGCCCGCGCCCCATAGACTAAAACAGTGAGATTCCGCCGCGCGCCAATAAAGCGCCGGTAAAGGAGAGGAAAACGATATGACCCAACAAGTCGATGAGGCCGCCCAGCCCGGCCTGTATCGCAAAGAGTACGAGCACGACGCCTGCGGCATCGGCGCCATTGCCCACCTTAAGGGCCAGCGCAGCCACCAGACCTTGGACGACGCCCTGTCTGTCCTGGTCAACCTCGAGCACCGCGGCGGCAAGGGCCTTGAGCGCAACACCGGCGACGGCGCCGGCGTCCTGTTCCAGGTGCCCCACCGCTTCTTCCGCAAGGAGGCCCAGAAGGAGGGCCAGCTGCTCCCCGGCCAGGGCGACTACGGCGTGGCCATGCTCTTCTTCCCGCACGACGACCCCCAGGGCGTGATCGACGCCAAGCGCACCTTCGAGGAGGGCTGCGCCAAGTGCGGCGTGCCCCTCATGTTCTGGCGAGAGGTGCCCGTCGACCCGCATGACCTGGGCGACTCTGCCCGCGCCTGCATGCCCACCATCCTGCAGGCGTTCCTGCGCCGCCCCGAGGACTGCCCGGCCGGCCAGGACTTCGAGCGCAAGCTCTACGTGACGCGCCGCACCATCGAGCGCGCCGCCGACGCCAACCCCGCGCTTTCCGGCAAGATCTTCTACGTGTGCTCCATGTCTTCTCGCACCATCGTGTACAAGGGCATGCTCGTGGCCACGCAGATGCGCCGCTTCTTCATCGACCTCAACGACGCCGCCGTCGAGACCGCGCTGGCGCTCGTGCACTCCCGCTACTCGACCAACACCACGCCCAGCTGGGAGCGCGCGCACCCCAACCGCTACATCATCCACAACGGCGAGATCAACACGCTTCGCGGCAACGTCTCTTGGATCCGCGCCCGCGAGCCGCACCTCTACAGCCCGGTCTTGGGCCACGACCTTGAGAAGGTCGTCCCCATCATCAACAAAGAGGGTTCTGACTCGGCGATTCTCGACAACGTCCTCGAGTTCCTGACGATGAACGGCCGTCCCCTGGACCGCGCCGTCACCCTCATGATCCCCGAGCCCTGGGACAAGAACCCCAACCTGTCCGAGAAGCGCCGTGCCTACGACGCCTACCAGTCCATGCTGATGGAGCCCTGGGACGGCCCCGCCGCCATCGCCTTCACCGACGGCCAGATGCTGGGCGCCGCGCTTGACCGCAACGGCCTGCGCCCGGCCCGCTACTACGTGACCCGCGACGAGCGCATCATCCTCTCGTCCGAGGTGGGCACCATCGACGTCGAGCCCGAGAACATCCTGCAGACCGGCTGCCTCGGCCCCGGCGAGATGCTCGAGGTCGACACCGCCCAGGGCCGCGTGATCTGGAACGACGAGATCCGCGACAAGTACGCCAGCCAAAAGCCCTTCCGCGACTGGCTCGACGACGAGACCCTGGGCCTCGAGGACCTGCGCGAGCCCAAGGCCGGCGAGCTTGGCCCCGAGCGCGACGCCCAGGTCGACCTGGTGACCCGCATGGCCAAGCTCGGCTACCACTACGACGACGTGGACGAGGCGATCCGCCCCATGGCCACCGCCGGTAAGGTGCCCCTGGCTTCCATGGGCGTCGACGCGCCGCTGGCGTGCCTCTCCAAGAAGACCCGCTCGTTCTTCGACTACTTCAACCAGCTCTTCGCCCAGGTCACCAACCCGCCTATCGACGCGTTGCGCGAGAGCCTGGTCACCAGCCAGGTGCTCTACCTCGGCAACCACGGCAACCTTCTTGAGGACTGCCGTGACAACTGCCGCCTGGTGCGCCTCGAGGGCCCGCTGCTCTCCCGCGACGACTTCGAGCGCATCTGCGCCATCGACCGCGTGGGCTTCAAGACCGCCCGCCTTCACGCCACCTACGCCTACGGCGAGGGCACCGACTCCCTTGAGAAGGCCCTCGACAAGCTGGCCGCCGCCGCCGAGGCCGCGGTCCACGACGGCGCCAACATCCTCGTGATCTCTGATCGCGCCGCCGCCGGCGAGGTGCCCATCCCGTCGCTTCTGGCCCTGGGCTGCGTGCACAACCACCTCATCCGCTGCGGCCTTCGCATGGACGCAGACCTCGTGGTCGAGACCGGCGACGCCGTGTGCGCGCACGACTTCGCCTGCCTGGTGGGCTACTCCGCCAGCGGCATCTATCCCTACATGGCCCACGACTGCATCGCCGACCTTTGCGAGAAGGGCGCGATCGAGCTTTCCGTCGAGGAGGCCCAGGCCAACTACAACAAGGCCGTGACCTCGGGCATCACCTCCATCATGTCCAAGATGGGCATCTCCACGATGCAGGGCTACCACTCCGCGCAGATCTTCGAGATCTTGGGCCTGTCCAACGAGCTGGTGGAGAAGTACTTCACCTCCACCGCCACCCGCATCGGCGGCCTTTCCATCGCAGACGTCCAGAAGGAGGAGGACGCCCGCTTCGACGCCGCGATGGCGCTGGCCAAGTCGCCCGCTCCTTCTCAGCTGCCCACCCTGGGCCTCACCAAGTGGCGCCCGCTGGACGGCGAGGAGCACCTGATCGACCCCAAGACTATCTATCTCTTGCAGCACTCCTGCCGCGAGGGTAGCTACGAGGAGTTCAAGGAGTACTCGGCCTGGACGCACCGCGCCGGCCGCGCCGTCACCCTGCGCGACCTCATGGACTTCAACTACGACGCCGCCACCCCCGTGCCGCTTGACGAGGTCGAGCCCGTCGAGTCCATCATGCGCCGCTTCAACACCGGCGCCATGTCCTACGGCTCCATCTCCCGCGAGCAGCACGAGTGCCTGGCCATCGCCATGAACCGCATCCACGGCCGCTCCAACACCGGCGAGGGCGGCGAGGACCCGGCCCGCGAGACCCCGCTTCCCAACGGCGACTCCAAGAAGAGCGCCATCAAGCAGGTCGC
>CAVKOL010000057.1:0-14357 GCA_963658035.1 Bacteroidaceae bacterium | reverse complement strand
CGCCCGTCTCAGCAACACCAAAGACCCCGAGAAGCCCAGCTTCCCGGGGTCTTTTTATGCGCGCGCTACTGGCAAAACTCCTGCATGATCTTAAGCCTTGGCGCAAAGTCGTCGAGAAGGTCCTCCGCAATAAACGCCGTCGAGTCCAGCACTTCTCCGCACTCCCCCCGCCCTGCCGCCATCAGCGCCTCCGGCAACAGGTCAACGATGGGCATGGCGAGATTTGCCAGCGCTTTTCTCGTCACCCCAAGGTCTGCAGCCAAAACCGAGAAGTTCTCTGGCGAAATCGCGTCGATGTCGCGCGTACCGCCAAACTTCATGGCCATCTGACGGCTAAAACGCTCGAAGCGCGTAGTGCAAACAAGGTCATAGGCAGGAGTCAAACTTACCGGATATGCCCCGGTATTGGACCGCTCGCTCAAGATAGAGTAGTTCTTGAGGTGTGCGTCGCAATCGCCTATCGTATACGCAAAACACAGCGTCTTTGCCAGCTGCGCGATATCTTGCGCCGGCGTCTTACTGTTCTTCCTAAGAAAATTGGCGATCGTCTTCACGCTACCGCCCGGCTGCTCAAAGTACTTGGATGAGCTGCTAACCCCTAAAGCCTGGGCAAAGTCTTCTTGGTGTCGCCTTTCAACCATAAGGTTCGAGTCATCGCCAGCAGAGATGGTTCGGTCGAATCTCTCAACCGCCAAGACAGGTTTCGATGCATCGAGAAGTGCAACGTCGGCGACCTTTAGACCGCATGCGGCCGCAGCCTTCATACAAACGAACTCGATCTCTGGAACGTCTAAGAGGTGGCTGGTCTTAAGAATATGGGTCGTGGCTGCATAGCCCTGCGGCTTGAGCCAGCCCTCGGCCCATGAAGCTCCCGGCCTGTGGGCAAGGCCCGTCTTAGTTTGAGTTCCCGCCAGAGAAAGACGCGTCGCGGTGTTGAGCGAGGCAACGGCAACGTCGCTCGAGAACAGGGCCTTAAGGCCATCCAAAGACAGCGTCTCGTAATCCCCATCTACCGTTTTAACAGGTACATCGCTGATAAGAACATCTCCAATGCACTCTCTGCCGCAGGCTTCCAGAAGCGAGATATAGTCCGCCTCGGGAAGCTCTAACCGGGCGGCCAACGAATTGCGGGCCTCGCCCTCTGGAAGTAGGCCGTCGAAGTACGGTAGTATAGCGGGCTCTAAATACGGCCCACTTTGAAGCGGCAAAGAGGCCGATAGAGGTATTGCCCCCTCTTTTTGCAGGTAGTTTGCATCATACGTAAACGTAACAGCAGAAAAATCTGTCACCTCAATGGTGCCAACGAGCACAGGAGCATAAAGATTTAAACGATGCACATACAGAGTCTTCATCCCTACCTCCTTGCGGCAAAGAGGTCGAGACCGAGTGTATTGGCGACGATAAGGACCTTGCCGATCTCGGCGGTTTCCTTGCCGTTCTCGATGTTGCTTAAAAAAGTGATGCCCACACCAGAAAGACCCGCGAGCTCACTTTGCGTCAGGCCTTGGCTTTTGCGAGTCTGACGGATGATGTTGCCCAAATCGGCGGGCGTTTGAATCGGTTGCATGTGCCCTCGCTTTTATGCGTACGCGTAAATCTCGGTAAATAATACCCAATCTTATGCGTTCCCATAAATTACAGCAAGGGTGCCACTCTAGGTGAGTGGCGCTTCGAAGGGTTTTCTGTGGCAAATGCGGCACTTTGAGGGGTTTTCTGTACAGAAAAGCACCCTAAGTGCCACCGCGCGCACAGAAAACCTCCCGGGGTGCCACCACGCCCCAGCAACGCGGCCGCCGCGCGCACGAAAAAGGCCAGGAGCTCGATGCCCCTGGCCTGGTAAATCATGGTGCCCCCGGGCCGATTCGAACGGCCGACACCCGCTTTAGGAGAGCGGTGCTCTATCCCCTGAGCTACGAAGGCATGAAACCTGATTCTAACACCTTAGCGGCACCTGCGCCCGTCTCGCCAGCGCAGCCCCGCCACACGGCATAAAACCTACTTGCTGGACTTCTCGGCCTTGGCGGCAGCCTTAGCCTCGGCCTGCTCCTCGGCGGCCTTATCGGCCTGGGCGAGAAAATCGGCCACGTGCTTGTCGTTCATGCCAGAAAGGCGCTTCTCGGCGGCTTTACGGCACGGACGGCGCTTGACCAGGTCGTACACAAAGCCACCGATGATGAAGACGTACGCCAGCACCAGGAAGACAACAGACACGATGCCCGAGGTGGTGCCCAGGTCCTGCCCGCCCAGGAAGTACGCGGTGAGCAGAGAAACCACGGTGCAGCCAAAACCAATGCCCAGGACAATCCACCAGACCTTCTCGGTGCGCTTGTACTCGGGGTTGGCCTTGAGGATAAGGTCGTAGGCGCGGGTGCGCTGGTCCTCGCGGGCACGCTCGCGGGCGCGCTCGGCCTTCTTCTCTTCCTTGCTCATAGAAGAACGCTCAAGCGGCGTGGCGCCCTTGTACTTGCCCTCGGCGCGCACAGACGAGCCCGCCTCGGTCTTGGGGCGGCCAGTGGCGGCAGAGGACTTGCCGGGGTTAAAGGGGTCGTATGCGGCGACCTTGGCCTCGTCGTCCTTCTTGTCCTCGTCCTTCTTCTTAAGGCCAAGGTTAGAGACGTTCTCTTTAGCTTCGGAGCGTGCGCCCTCGATCGTGTCACGCAGAGACATTGGACTCCTTCATGGGTTTGAACTCGGTACCGGTAATGATTTGGAAAGCCTCCTGGTAGCGGCTGGAGGTTCCCTCAAGGACGTCTGCGGGGAGCTTCGGCGCGTCGCCGGTGAAGTCCCAGTTGGCCTTGAGCCAGTCGCGGACGTACTGCTTGTCGTAGCTGGGCTGGACGTGGCCCTCGGCGTAGCCCTCGGCCGGCCAGAAGCGGCTGGAGTCGGGGGTCAGGCACTCGTCGATCAGCGTGAGCTGGCCGTCGATGAAGCCAAACTCAAACTTGGTGTCGGCAATGATGATGCCGCGGGTAGCGGCGTACTCGGCCGCGGCCTTGTAGATCTTGATGGAGGCGTCGCGCAGCTGCTCAGCCACATCGGCGCCCACAATCTCGGCGCAGCGCTCGAAGCTGATGTTCTCGTCGTGGTCGCCCAGCTCGGCCTTGGTGGACGGGGTAAAGATGGGCTCGGGAAGCTTGGAGGCCTCGGTCAGGCCCTCGGGCAGCTTGATGCCGCACACGGTGCCGTCGGCGTCGTAGGTCTTCTTGCCAGAGCCGGTAAGGTAGCCGCGCACGATGCACTCGATGGGCACGGTCTGGGCCTTCTTGACCAGCATAAAGCGGCCGGCCAGGTAATCGGCGTACTGCTTGAACTCCTCGGGCAGGTCGGCCACGTCGCACGAGATCATGTGGTTGGGCATAAGGTCGGCAAAGCGCTCGAACCAAAACGCCGAGATACGGGTCAAAACCTCGCCCTTGAAAGGAATCTCGTCGGGCAGGATGTAGTCAAAAGCAGAAATGCGGTCGGAAGCCACCATAAGCAGCTTGTCTCCGCAGTCGTAGATGTCGCGAACCTTACCGTGGGAATCCGGACGAAGCTCAATAGTTGCCACGATTGATCAACCTTCCTTGGCTGTGATTTGCCTCTCTGACGCAAGGCTGTGCCGCATGCACAATCCACTAGTTTAGCGCAACGACATAGGCACGCACCAGGTGGCGAGAAACCCCCACGCCTGGCAGCAAGAGACGGCGAGAAGACCGCGCGTCCCGGCGCCCGCGCCCCTACCCCTCCTGGATGACCTGCGCCAGGTTGCGGCGGCCGCGGTTTTGCGGGATACGCAGGGTAAACGTGGTGCCGCGCCCCAGCTCTGACTCAACCAGGATGGTGCCGTTGTGCTTGTCCACGATCTCTTTGGTAAGCGAAAGGCCAACACCCAAGCCGCCGCTCACGCGCTCGCGGCTCACGTCAGAGCGCCAGAAGCGCGAGAACGTCTGCGGGATGTCTTCTTTGGCAATGCCAATGCCCGTGTCCTGGACCGAGATAAGCACGTCCTCGCGGTCCATCTTGACCGAGACCTTCACGTAGCCGTCTGCGTCGGTGTAGCGCATGGCGTTGCTCATGAGGTTGACCACGGCCTCGCGAATAAGGTCGGCGTCGATGTCGGCCATGACCTCTTCGCGCCCGCTCTCGTTAATAAAGCGCAGGTGGAGGCCCTTCTCGTGGAACAAAGCATGCTGAGAAGAAACCAGGCTCTTGATGAGATAAACCACGTCGGTGCGCTCGGTCTTAAGCTCGGCGGTGTTGTTCTCAAGGCGCGACAGCTTAAGCATGGCGTCGACCAGGCGAGACAAGCGCCGCACCTCGGACGCCACGGTCTCGAAGTGCTCGTCGTCTGCGGGAAGCACGCCGTCTTGCATGGCCTCGACGGTTGCCTGCATGGCCATCAACGGGGTGCGCAGCTCGTGGGCCACGTCGCCGGTCAAGCGGTGCTCGAGCTTAAGGTCGCGCTCCAGCGTAGAGGCCATGTCGTCAAAGGTCTCGCCCAACTGGCCGATCTCGTCGCTGCCGGTCACGCCCGATCGCGCCGTCATGTCGCCGTTGCGGATCTGCTTGGCGGTCGAGGTGATGCGCTGGATGGGCGTGGCCATCTTCTTGGACGTGAAAAACGCGATGACGCAGGCCAAGACAACCGCGATAGCGGCCGCGACCATCACCGCGCCGTAGGAGTTGACCCTAAACGCCGCGTCCGATTTGGTGAGAAGAGCCTCGGACCCAAAGGCCCACAGGCGCACCGTGCCCACCACGTTGCCGGCGGCATCGTGGACATCGGCCGTGACCACGGCGTCAGCGGCCGTGGGCGCAGACGAGGTGAGGGTCGTCGTGTCGGCGCCGGCGGCACCGCGCTGCTCGGAGGTCGAGGTGGCGATGCCCTTGGACTCGTCGTCCTTCTCGGTAACTGTCCTTGCGTGGGACCAGGTGTCGTCGTAAAGGATCTTGCCGTTGGCGTCCAAGACCTGAACACCCAGGTCAGCAGAGATAGACGACGCGCTACGAGCCTCGGCCAAGACCTCCTCGGTCCAAACTTCGCCCGCGTCGGCATAGGCAGAAGACAGGGTCTCTGCTGTGGAATCGGCAAAGCCCTGCATGTTTTGCCTGGTGTAGGCCATAAACTGGTTTTCCCAGACAAACGCCAAAACGCCGATCATAACCAGCGCGGTCATGACGGCGGTCAAGGCAAAGGCCAAGGTCATGTGCGTCGAGAAGGGCGGCGTTTCCTTGGGCTTGGGCTTGATGGTTCCCCACGAATTACGAGACGAGGGCTGCTTGGAGCCCTCGTCAGTCGCGTTCTTACCTATGACAAAGCGTGCTGCCACGTATCCGCCTACTTAGCCTCGGCGTTCTGCGGGGACTCAAAGCGGTAACCCACGCCGTGGACGGTGTAGAGCCAGCGCGGGTTGCGCGGGTCGTCGCCCAGCTTGGCGCGCAGGTTCTTGACGTGGGAGTCGATGGTGCGCTCGTAGCCCTCGAAGTCGTAGCCCAAGACCTTCTCGACCAGCTCCATGCGGGTGTAGACGCGGCCCGGGTGGCGGGCCAGGGTGGTCAGGAGCTTGAACTCAGAGGCGGTAAGGTCGATCTCGGAGTTCTCGACCAGCACCTTGTGGCCCGAGATGTCGATGACCAGGTCGCCAAAGTCCAGGACCTCGAGTTGCGGCTCGGTCTCGGTGTGGGCGCGGCGAAGAAGCGCGCGCACACGGGCAACCAGCTCACGCGGCGAGAAGGGCTTGATCAGGTAGTCGTCTGCGCCCAGCTCGAGGCCAATGATGCGGTCCTCGACCTCGCCCTTGGCGGTAAGCATGATGATGGGCACGTTGGAGGTCTCGCGGATGGCGCGGCAAACGCGCTCACCAGACAGCTTAGGAAGCATGAGGTCGAGAATGACCAGGTCAAAGGAGTGCTTCTCGTACTCCTCGACGGCGGACTGGCCGTCGCCCACGCCACGGACGATGTAGCCCTCGCGCTCAAGGTACGCCGCCACGGCGTCGCGGATGGCCTTCTCGTCCTCGACCAACAAAATCTTTTTCTCGTCTGAAGCCATTGGGCCTCCCTGAAGATCGCTTGTACGCGCGGCGGCATAGGCCTGCCGCAAGTACCCCTAGTTTACCCCACGGCGCGGCGAGTGAAACCCCTCTATAGGTTAAAGGTCCTCACGGTGACTGTGGACGGATAGCCCGTATCGGGGTCTTTTACCGTCGAGAAGGTCACAAAAGTCGAGTTCTCGCCCGAGCGCGCGGGGTACTCGCCGTAGTCGACTGAGCGGTCGACCGACGACAGGCCGGTGTAGGTTTGCTTCTCGGCGTCCACCACAAAGTAGGACGACTGGCTCTTGATGATGTAGGTCTGGCCGTTGCCGGCGGGGCACTCAGACGGCTCGCGGTCAAGCTTGATAAAGTCGCCGCTACGGGTGCCAATGTAGGTGCCCATTTGGCCGAGAAGACCGCCCGAGCTGTAGCTGGCCTCGACCGAGATCAAGAACTTCTCGCCAATACGCGTGGCTCGAAAAGGCCTGACCGAGGCGGGCATGACCAGCTGGTCAACCTGGGTGTGCAGGTCGTCAGAAAGCGAGTAGGCCGTGACGCCGTAGTAGGTGCCCGAGTCGGCACGCACGCGGGGGGCCAGAATCGCGCAGCCACCCGAGATGTTGGGCTTGGTAGCAAAGCGTCCCGGCGATTCAACCACCGATTTAGCGTCGGCGTCGCCCACGTTCCACACGTAGGCAAAGGAGTGCTCGGAGGTCTTGGAGCCGGTAAGCGACGGCTGGACCTGCCAGATGACCTTGGTGCCGCTCACCACAAAGGGCGCCGGGTCGTAGTTGGAATCGGCTTCCCACAAGGTTTTGATGTCGCCCGAGATGGACCCCGCCGACATCCTTGCAGCGTAGAGTGCCCAAGAGCGCGACGAAGTATCGATTTCGACCCACGCATAGGCAGAATCCGAGCAACGCACGTCATAGATCACCGAGGTGGCGGCGGGCCCCATGGGTGTGGCCACGACCTCAAACAAGGTACCCGATTCCAGTGACAGCGCACCGCCCTTGACCATGGGAAGCGCCGAGGAACCCGCAATCGTGGCCGGGATCCAGTTGCCCTCGGCCGGGCGCAGGACGGTGCCCAGCGGCAAGGTCCAGGTGTGCGTGGCCTCCAGCGTGGGGTCCACATAGGTGTACGAATCGGTGATGCTGGTCGCGGAGTCCTCGTCCACGACCACGGGGTCGCTGGTCTGCGAGCCGTCCGAGCTGCTGTTGCAGCCCGCAAGGACGCCGACCGCCGTCGCGGCAACGGTGCCTGCGGCGGCGGTCTGGAAGAACCTGCGACGTGTGAGCTTGGGGAGCTTCATGGCGAGAAGAACGACCTGCTAGTTGGCGGCGTCGGCGGTGGACTGGGCGCCCTGCTGGGCCTGGATGTGCTCCATGGCCTGCAAAAGCGCCTGGGACATCTGGTCAGCGCAGGAGGTGTTCCTGGGGCCGCAGGTGTTGCCGCGAAGAATGTCGGCCACTTCCTCGGTGGGACGGCCGGCGACCAGCTTGCCAATGGCCTTGAGGTTGCCGTTGCAGCCGCCCTCGAACTCGACCTGCTCGATGGTCTTGCCGTCGTCGGAAAGACCGATGTGGATCAAGCGCGAACACACGCCGCGCGGCTTGAAATCAAGTTGCTGCATTTCTCGTACCTGCCCTCTCCTGCAGATAAACCGTTAAAACTCGAGCTGAGACAAGCGGTCAAAGACCACGTCGACGCGCGTAAGGAAGCTGCGCGGGTCAAAGATGGCGTCCAGCTCGGAAGCCTTGAGCTTGGCGCAACGAGGATCGGCCTCGATCTTCTCGCGGAAGGTGGTGCCGGGCTCGCACTGCTGAACCTCTCGCCACGTGGCCATGGCGTTCTCTTGCACGATCTTGTAGGCGTCCTCGCGGGTGATGCCGGTGTCCACCAGGTGCAGCAGCACCTTGGACGAGTAGATCAGGCCGCGGGTCTTGTTGAGGTTGGCCATCATCTGGGCCGGGTAGAGCACCAGGCCGTCGACGATGCGGGTAAGGCAGCTAAACATGTGGTCAAGCGCGATGAAGCTGTCGGCCTGGGCCACGCGCTCGGCGCTGGAGTGCGAGATATCGCGCTCGTGCCACAGGGCCACGTTGTCAAAGGCAACCTGCGCGTTGGCCTTGACCACGCGGGACAGGCCGCAGACCTTCTCGACGGTGATGGGGTTGCGCTTGTGCGGCATGGCCGAGCTGCCCTTCTGGCCCTTGCGGAACGGCTCCTCGGCCTCGAGGGTGTCGGTCTTTTGCAGGTTGCGGATTTCGGTGGCAATGCGCTCGCAGGTAGCGGCGACGGTTGCCAGGACGCCGGCCAGGTAGGCGTGGTGGTCACGGCTGATGACCTGCGTGGACAGCGGGTCGTGGACAAGGCCCAGGTGCTCGCAGACGTACTCCTCGACGCGCGGGTCGATGCTCGAGTAGGTGCCCACCGCGCCCGAGATGGCGCCAAAGGCCACGTTGTTGCGGGCGTCCTGCAGGCGGTCCAGGTCGCGCTTGAGCTCCCAGGCCCAGCTGCCAAACTTCATGCCAAAGGTCATGGGCTCGGCGTGGATGCCGTGGGTACGGCCCACGCACAGGGTGTCCTTCTCCTCAAAGGCGCGGCGCTTGCAGATCTCGCCGAGCTTCTTGCAGTCGTCGATCAAGATGTCCGTGGCCTGGACCAGCTGGTAGCACAGCGCAGTGTCGCCCAAGTCAGACGAGGTCATGCCGTAGTGGACCCAGCGGGACGGCTTGGGCTGGCCCTCGGGCACGTCGGCGTCGATGTAGGAGCCCATGTTGGTGAGAAACGCGATGACGTCGTGGTTGGTCACGGCCTCGATGGCGTCGACCTCTTCTTTGTTGAAGGCGGCGTGGTTGCGAATCCAGGCGGCCTCCTCGCGCGTGATGCCGCTCTCGCCCAGCTCGGCGTGGGCCTCGCAGGCCAGGACCTCGATCTCTTGCCAGACGGCGTACTTGTTCTCAAGCGAGAAGATGTGGCCCATCTCGGGGCGGGTATAGCGGTCGATCACCGGTGACCTCCTAGGATCGTTTTATGCAAACAAACACTCATTCTAGCAGCCGCGATACCACGGCCACAAAAGCAGTGGCAGATTCAGAGCTTTTCTGCACCTCAAGCGGCAAATCAGGAGGTTTTCTGTACAGAAAACCTCCCCAAGTGCCGCTCTTGGGCTTCTCAGCTACAGAAAACCTCCGATTCTGCCACCCCGTGCAGTCGGCGAGAAGACCCTAGCCCTGCGACGAGGCGGTCTTGTGGGCCGTGTCCACACGCGTGGAGTCGTTGACGTTCATCGTCATGGACTGGAAGCGGTTCTTCATGAAGCTGTCGGGGAAGAAGTCGCCAAAGAACTGCTCGATGGGGGTCGACGGTTGGATGCCCGAGGAGCGCGTGTACCAGCAGTCCAGGCTGCCCAGCGTCATAAGGCAGTTGACCAGCATGAGCGTGGCCATGACGGTGGTGAGGTTATAGCGCAGCTGCCAGGGGATAGCGTTGATGACCTTGATCATCACCGGCAAGAAGAGCTTGACCCACACCAGGCCCAGGACACCCCACATCACCAGGAACTGCGTCGAGGTACGGCCGCCGCAAAAGACGGCCACCGGGTCGGGGATGCCCCAGAAGTTGTAGCTGCTGTAGTCCCAGGCGGTGATACCAAAGGACATCTCCATGAAGAAGCTCACGGCCCACTCAAAGGCGCCGCCCACCAGGCCCGCGACCACAAAGGTGATCACAGGGTTTTTGTTGTACAGGCGGTTCAAGGCCAGCGTGACCAGCACCGCACCAAAGCCGTAGATGGGCGAGAAGGGTCCAAACAGCAGGCCCGCGCGGTCCTCGTAGTGGCCGGGGTCGACGACGACCATGTGCCAGATGATCTCTAGGATCAGGCCCAGGATGCAGCAAACGAAGAACATCCAAAAGAGGTTGAAGAAGTCGACGCGCATGTAGCCCTTGCCAGAAAGGTCTCGGCCGAGCATACCCTGAGCTGCGGCGTCTTTGTCGGCGGCGCGGCTGGCCTCGCGCTCTTCTCGGCGCTCAACCGCCAAGGTGGGGTCAAGGGCCACGCTAAAGATAACCAGGACGATGATCTCGATCAACGTGATGACCGTGGTGAACGAGGGACCAGAGAGCATATAGGAAAGCGCCAGGTCAAGGAGCTGGAACCACATAAGGATGCGCGACCACTTGGCGGCCTTGCGTGCCATGCTCTTGCGCAGCGAGCGGCCCGTGACGATCATGATGAAGCCCGCGGCCAGCGAAAGCACGATGCTTACGATAGAGAGGATCGTCGCCAGGGTGACGTTTCCTACCTCTTCCATGACGGCCGAGGTGTCCACGGCGGCTACCAGGCCAAAGACCGCGACCAAAAGCCCCAACGCGATGATGTTGAACCAGCCGGCAAAGGTGAGCCAGCGGCCGTACCAGCGCACGCCGCGGGCAAACTTGCCGTCCTTGTGGACCAAGACCTGGGCGGCCTTGTGGCTAAAGTCCTCCTCGGCGGCCTCGGTGGCGGCCTCTACCTGGGCGAGTTTCTCGTCCAGCTGGTCTTCTGGCTGCCCTTGGGCGGCGGTTTTCTCTTCTGTCAAAGTAAGCCTCATTCATCAAGGTCGTTAAAGCTGGTGAATCACGGGGGTAGCTCCGCGATTAATCTTCTATTATCAGCACATTCAGCCACAACTTTGGGCAACTTTCAAAATTGAGACCGGAGAAGACCGTGAAGAAGGACCACCGCACGCACCGCGCCAGAAGGATCTTGTTTGCCGTCGCCATCGTCATTGTGCTGGCGGCGGCCTCGGTAACCGTGCTGGTGCAGCACCGCATCCACCTGGCGCAGGCGGGCGAGGCGGCCATTGGCACCCCCACCTCGTTAGAGCAGGTGGTGAACTCGCAGGACAACGGCCAGCGCTTTACCGTGACGGCCAACTACCAGAGCCTGGTAAGCGGCGACAACACGGTTTCTATGCCCGTGACCTGGGACGACCAGTGGTTCTTCCAGGACC
The DNA here is from genome assembly GCA_963658035.1 of Bacteroidaceae bacterium. GTDB lineage: Bacteria > Actinomycetota > Coriobacteriia > Coriobacteriales > Atopobiaceae > Paratractidigestivibacter. The sequence goes on along the minus strand of CAVKOL010000057.1, from coordinate 3,337 downwards.
CCACGCAGTACAACCACGAGCTGGCGCAGACGGCCAGCGTCCTTTCAAGCGTGGCCAACGCCGAGTCGGGCCACTTCCAGGAGGGCAACAACGTGCCCGCTTACATGGAGGACCTTCTCGGCAAACTGGGCTTTGAGCAGGCCTGCACCGCGTCGTATCGCTACCGCAGCGAGATCATCGACGAGATCGCCAACGTCTTTACCCCCACCGGCACCGACACCACGGCCTATACCATGGCCTCCAAGCACATCACCAACAGCGAGACGGGCCAGACCAAGCTGCTGCTTATGATCGCGATTCGCGGCAGCTACGGCACCGAGTGGCTATCCAACCTGCGCATGAGCCTTTCCAGCGGCATCCTGAACAGCGGCGGGTTGGGCGCGGGCGACCACGAGGGCTTCTCGGACACCAGCCTGGACGTGGTGAGCGCCATCGTTAAGTACCTGGACGCCATTCAAGAGCAGGAGCCCGAGACCGGCTGGGACGACGTGTCGCTGTTTGTCTGCGGCCACTCGCGCGGCGGCGCCACGGCCAACCTGGTGTGCGCCTACTTTGACCAAAACTACGCCGGTTGGATGGAATCCGGCGCGGGCGACGAGTACAAGGACGCCTACATCCACGCCGATTCGATCTATGGCTACGGCTTCGCGGTGCCGCAGGTCACCTCGGCCCCCGACAGCCACGACTCGCTGTACAACAACATCTTCAACATCATGAACCCGGCCGACGTCGTGCCGCGCACGCCCCTGGCGGCCTGGGGCTTTTCTCGCTACGGCCAGGACCTATGGCTTCCCGAGCACGGCCAAGACGGCTTTGACGAGAAGTTCTCGCAGGTAGAGGCCGTGTTTAAGGCAAACGTGGGTTGCGACGACCAGAGCGACCCCACCGATGTGGAGGACGTCGACCAGATCGAGCGCGACCTGGCCCAGGCATGCCCCACCCTGGCCGATTTCCAGACCATCGTGGGCGTCTTCAAGGCCGGGACCGCCTTCACGCAGGGCCACGACATCGTGCGGATCATCTACAGCCACGCGCCGGATCTCTACAGCTGCTGGATGCAGACGATCGGCGCCAGCGACCTGCGGACAAGCCGATAAACGCGACGCGCCCGGTAAGTCAAGCGACTTACCGGGCGCGTTTTTCTCAGCGACAAATGAAGGCGGGCTACCCTACTTGTCCAGCTCGGCCTTTGCCAGGTCAAGCTGCTCGCGCACGGCATCGTGACCGGTGCCGCCAAAGGTGGTGCGGGCGCGGGCGATGCCCTCGGGGTCCAGGTCCTGGGCAATGTCGTCGGCAAACAGGTCGCTGGCGGCGCGGAACTCCTCTGCTGTCAGGTCCTCCAGACCCTTGCCGTTCTTCTCGCAATATAGCACCAGCTCGCCCACCACGCGGTGCGCCTCGCGGAAGGGCATGCCCTTCTTGGCCAGGTAATCGGCCACGTCGGTGGCGGCGGTGAAGCCGGTCTTGGCCTGCTTGAGCATGACGTCGGCGTTGACCTTCATGGTCTCCAACATGCCCGAGGCGATCTCCATGCAGTCCGAGAGGGTCTTAGCCGCGTCGATCGGGCCCTCCTTGCACTCCTGCAGGTCCTTGTTGTAGGCCAGCGGCAGCGACTTCATGGTGGTGAGAAGGGCCATCAGGTCGCCGTAGACGCGGCCGCACTTGCCGCGGGTGAGCTCGGCGAAGTCGGGGTTCTTCTTCTGCGGCATGATGGAGCTGCCGGTGGAGTAGGCGTCGGATAGCGTGATGAAGCCAAACTCGGTGGAGCTCCACAAGACGATCTCTTCGCACAGGCGCGAGAGGTGCATCATGCTCACGCTGCAGGCGTACTCGAGGTCAAGCAGGTAGTCGCGGTCAGAGACGGCGTCCAGCGAGTTGGGGATCGCGTGGTCGAAACCCAAAAGCTCGGTCGTGCGCTGGCGGTTAAGCGGGTAGGTGGTGCCGGCAAGCGCGGCGGCGCCCAGCGGGTTGGCGTCTGCGGCCTCCAGCGCCGCGACCAGGCGCTTGTGGTCGCGGGTGAACATCCAGAAGTAGGCCAGCATGTGGTGCGAGAAGAGCACCGGCTGGGCGTGCTGCAGGTGAGTGTAGCCGGGCATCACAACATCAAAGTTCTTCTCAGCTACGTCAACCAAGGTACGGCGAAGGGCATTGTTGCCGTCAAGAAGGTGCTGACACAGCTCCTTGGCGTACAGGCGAATGTCGGTTGCCACCTGGTCGTTGCGCGAGCGGCCGGTGTGCAGGCGGGCACCCGGCGTGCCGATGTTGCGGGTCAAGGCGCCCTCGACGGCCATGTGGATGTCCTCGTCGTTGACGTCCCAGGCAAACTCGCCGCGCTCGATCTGGCCCGCGATGTCGGCCAGGCCCGCGTCGATGGCAGCTTGGTCGTCGTTGCTAATGATGCCCTGCTCGGCCAGCATCTTGGCGTGGGCACGGCTGCCCGCGATGTCTTGTTGGGCCATGGCCTTGTCGACCTCAAGCGACGCGCCAAACTCCTGGGTAAAGGCGTCGACGCCCTTCTCAAACCTGCCGCCCCAAAGAGCCATAAAGCTCCCCTTTCGTTAGACAAAACGCGGCGCGCCCGGACAGCACCGGACGCGCCGCTCACTCACACTAGATTAGCAGGTCGCAGCCTAGTCGACGGGGGTCAGGCCGCTCTTGGGGCCCTGGACCTTGGACCAGGTCTGGGACTCGAGGCCGTGCAGGTCGATGAAGCCGCGGGAAGCGGTGTGGTCGAAGGTGTCGCCCTCGTCGTAGGTGGCCAGGCCGTAATCATACAGGCTGTAGGGAGAACGCATACCGTCGACAAACAGGCCGCCCTTGCAAAGCTTGATGCGCACGTCGCCGGTAACGAACTTCGAGGTGAAGTCGTTGTAGGCGTCGATGGCCAGCTTGGCCTGGGAGAACCACAGGCCGTTGTAGACCAGGTCGGCCCACTGCTCGTCAAGCTCGCGCTTGGTCTTCTGGGTGTTGACGTCCAGGCACATCTGCTCCATGGTCTCGTGGGCCTGGATAAGGAGAAGGGCGCCCGGGCACTCGTAGCACTCGCGGGACTTGATGCCCACAACGCGGTTCTCGACCATATCGATGCGGCCATAGCCGTTGCGGCCGGCGATCTCGTTGGCCTTGATGATCAGCGAGAGGATGTCCATCTCCTCGCCGTTGATGGCGCTGGGGATGCCCTCCTTGAACGAGATGACGACGGTCTCGGGCTCGGCGGGGCAGTCCTCCAGGTTGTTGGTCATCGTCCAGATGTCCGCGGGAGGCTCGTTCCAGGTGTCCTCAAGGACGCCGCACTCGATGGCGCGGCCCCACAGGTTGTCGTCGATGGAGTAGGGCT
>CAVKOL010000056.1:0-14361 GCA_963658035.1 Bacteroidaceae bacterium | reverse complement strand
GAGACGCGCTGCTGCTCGCCGCCAGAGAGCTGGTCGGGGAAGTGGTCCATGCGCTCGCTTAGGCCAACGAGGCGAAGCACCTCGGGGACCTGGGCCTTGATGACCGAGCGGGGCTTGCCGATGCACTCCAAGGCAAAGGCGACGTTCTCGTAGACCGTCTTGTTGGGCAACAGCTTGAAGTCCTGGTACACGGTGCCGATCTGGCGGCGCAGGTACGGGATCTTCTTGTTGCGCATCTTTGTGAGGTCTTGGCCTGCGACGATGACCTCGCCGTGGGTAGCCTTGAGCTCGCGCGTGATCAGGCGCAAGAACGAGGACTTACCCGAACCGGAGTGGCCGACGACAAACACGAACTCGCCCGGATAGATATCGAGGCTAACGTTGTCGAGAGCAGGCTTGTTGGGCTGGGCCGGATAGATGAGTGATACGTTTTTGAACGACACGGTAGGCACACCGGTGCGCGGGACGGCGGGCGTGTTGTCGTCTGCGAGAGGCGCGAACACGCTGGTAAATCCCGGCTGGTCGGTGGGGTCTGCCGGCTCGGAGGCGGTGACGGCATGAACAGCGAGGTCTTCCTCGGGCTGCTCATAAGCAGACATCACGGGCACGTTGGGCACGTTGGCCGCGCTCGGCACGCCGGCCGAGGTCTGCTCGGGCAAAGGCTCGTCGTAAAGGACGGCCTCCACCTGCTCGTCTGCGATAGACGCGGCGTCGTTGAAGACAACGCCCGTGTCCTCCGGCTGTCGCTCGTTGCTGCGGAAGTGATTGGCCACGAAAGCTCCTTTTCCTTTTGCTCACAGCGGACAGATTAGGTCATTTTAACAAATGGGCAGCTAGCGTCACCGGCCATCGGTAAACGCGCCCCCAAAAGACAAAGCCTCCCCACACGCGATCGTGCGGGGAGGCTTGCCAGATCAACCAAAAACCAACGTTGCGCCGGCGAGAAGACCTTCTCGCCAAAACTCAACGTGATACCCGGTCTACCTGCGGCTTATTACTTGCCCAGGAAGTCCAGGACCTGGCTCTCGACACCGGCGGCGTCAAGGCCGTACTTGGCGAGAAGGTCCAGCGCGGGACCGGACTCGCCAAACACATCGTTCACACCAACCTTACGCACGGGCACCGGGTTTTCGGCCAGCGCGGCCAAAACGGCGTCGCCCAGGCCGCCGATGACGGAGTGCTCCTCGCAGGTGACGACGCGGCCGGTCTTGGCGGCAGACGCGCGCACGAGCTCCTCGTCCAGCGGCTTGATGGTGTGGATGTTGATGACCTCGGCCGAGACGCCCTTCTCGGCCAGGGACTCGGCGGCGTCGAGGGCGGCTGCGACCATGAGGCCGGTGGCCACGATGGTGACGTCGGTGCCCTCGCGCAGGACGATGCCGCGGCCGAGCTCGAACTTGTAGGTCTCGGGGTCGTTGAAGACGGGCACGGCCAGGCGGCCAAAGCGCATGTAGACGGGGCCGTCGTAGTCGTAGGCGGCGCGGACGGCGGCCTTGGCCTCCACGTCGTCGGCCGGGCAGATGACGGTCATGCCGGGGATGGAGCGCATGAGGGCCAGGTCCTCGTTGCACTGGTGGCTGGCGCCGTCCTCGCCCACCGAGATGCCGGCGTGCGTGGCGCAGATGTTGACGTTAAGGTGCGGGTAGCCCACCGAGTTGCGCACCTGCTCGAAGGCGCGGCCGGCGGCGAACATCGCGAAGGTCGAGCAGAAGACCTTCTTGCCCGCGGCGGCGATGCCTGCGGCGATGCCCACCATGTTGGCCTCGGCGATGCCCGCGTCATAGAAGCGCTCGGGGTAGGCGGCCTTGAACTTGCCGGTCTGCGTGGCGGCGGCCAGGTCCGCGTCCAGGACCACGAAGTCGTCCTTCTCGGCGCCCAGCTCCACCAGGGCCTCGCCGTAGCTGGCGCGGGTGGCGACCTTCTTCACGTCTGCCATTTAAAGCTCCTTTCCCGCGGCCTCGAGCTCGGCCATGGCCTGCTCGAACTGCTCGTCGTTGGGGGCCTTGCCGTGCCAGCCCACCTGGTTCTCCATGTAGCTCACGCCCTTGCCCTTGAGGGTCTCGGCCACGATGCACACCGGCCGGCCGCAGACCTTGCGGGCGGCCTCGAAGGCGGCGCGCACCTGGGCCATATCGTTGCCGTCGGCCAGCTCGATCACGTGGAACTTGAAGGCGCGGAACTTGTCGGCGATGGGCATCGCGGAGTTGACCTCCTCGATGGTGCCGTCGATCTGCAGGCCGTTGTGGTCGACGACCAGGCACAGGTTGTCCAGGCCCTTGTTGCCGGCGAACATCGCGGCCTCCCAGACCTGGCCCTCCTCGATCTCACCGTCGCCCAGGATGGCGTAGGTGCGGTAGGGCATGCCCCAGTGCTTGGCGGCCAGCGCCATGCCCACGGCGGCGCTCACGCCCTGGCCCAAAGAGCCGGTGGACATGTCGACGCCGGGGGTGTCGTTCATGTTGGGGTGGCCCTGCAGGCGGCTGCCGATGTGGCGCAGGGTCTCAAGCTCCTCCACGGGGAAGAAGCCGCGGTTGGCCAGCACGGCGTAGAGCAGCGGCGCGGCGTGGCCCTTGGACATGACCAGGCGGTCGCGGTTGGGGTCCTTGGGGTTTTGCGGGTCGACGTTCATGTCCTCGAAGTAGAGGTAGGTGAGGATATCGGCGGCAGAAAGAGAACCACCCGGGTGGCCCGCCTTGGCCGCGTGGACACCGCGGACGATGCCCTTGCGCACCTCGTTGGCAATCCGGCGAAGCTCTTCGTCAGTCATGTTGCCCCTTTCGTAACTTCAATGAATACTCGCTCGTATGTTGCGAGCATAAACATCCTAACAGTCGCGTCGGCCCTCCGCGCGGGAGGGCCGACACAAGCTTTCAAAAAACAGCGCGCGGTCTACCTGCACCGCATTTGCCGCGAGGCCTTACTGGGCCGCGACGACCTTCGCCCAGTCGGCGTCGAAGGAGGCCATGCCCTGGTCGGTCAAGGGGTGCTTGAGGCACTTCTTAAGCGCGCCAAAGGGCACGGTGGCGATGTCGGCGCCCAGAAGGGCGGCCTGGGTCACGTGGTTGGGGGTGCGGATCGAGGCGGTGATGATCTCGACCTGGTCGTCGACGTTCTTGCCGGTCCAGTCGTAGTTCTCGATGCAAGAGACGACGTTGGCCAGCTCAGAGATGCCGTCCTCGCCGATGTCGTCAAAGCGGCCGACGAAGGGGCTCACGTAGCGGGCGCCGGCGTTGGCGGCGAGAAGGGCTTGGGGTGCCGAGAAGATCAGCGTCATGTTGATGCGCACGCCCTCGGAGGCCAGCTGGTGGGTGGCGGCCAGGGACTCGGCGCAGATGGGGAGCTTGACCACGATGTTGGGGGCGAGGCTCGCCAGGTGACGGCCCTCCTCGATCATGCCCTCGGTGGTCTTGGCCTGGGACTCGGCAGAGACGGGCAGGTCGCCGCACATCTCGGCGATCTTGACCATGTGGCCCTCGAAGTCGGCCAGCTTGCCGCCGGTGCGGGCGTACAGGCTGGGGTTGGTGGTCACGCCTGCCAGGCAGCCCCAAGAAAGCGCCTCTTGGATCTCGTCCAAATCGGCGGTGTCGATAAAGAACTTCATGCTTTCCTCCTCCAATTGTGGGTTTTAGTGCTCTTGCCTTTTCTCCCTATAGGCGACGCATCGCCTATTTATCTAGGTTGACGATACCACCCAAAAGAGGCCGCAAACACAATGACTCGGCCTGGCCTTGATATTTGCGGTCAACGGTTGAAAAAGTGCCGTTTACCTGGGAACACTTTGAATTATTTGATAGTTTTGGACGTTTTACGAGAACCAGAAATCAACTCACGAGGGAAAGCCTGGGCAGGGCTCCAACGGTCTGCTGGTGCCCCGCGCCGCGCCCACAAAAAAGCCCCCGCAGGCCGCCAAAGCGACACCTGCGGGGGCAAGTTCACGCGAGAAACGATGCGACGGTGCGCTTACTTGGCAGCGGCCATCTCGGCGCGGGTCTCGTCGATGATCTTGCGAACCTGGGCGGCGTTGGCGGCGATGTCGTCCGCGGAGCCCTTGGTCAGCAGGCTGCCCATGCCGTAGCACTCGGCACCGGATTTGACCCAGGTGGCAAGGTTGTCCAGGTTGATGCCGCCAGAGATCATGAGGGGCATCCAGGGCGTGGGGGTCTTGAACAGGCCCACGAGCTGGGTGCCGTAGGTGTTGGAGATCGGGAAGCACTTGATAAACGCAGAGCCAATGGACAGCGCGTGGTTGGCCTCGGTCATCGTGGTGCAGCCGGGGGCGTAGGGGATCTGGTACAGGTTGCAGATCTGCGCGACCTCGTCGCTCATCATGTTGGCAACGATGAACTCTGCGCCGCTCATGATGGCCAGACGGGCGGTCGTGGCCTCCATGACGGTGCCGGCGCCAACGGTAATCTGGTCGCCGAACTTCTCCTTGATACCGGCAATGACCTCGCCCGCGTTGGGCAGGGTGTAGCTGATCTCCATGGCGCGCACGCCACCGCGGATCAGGCCCTCGGCGATCTCGCAACCGCGCTCGACGGTGGGAACGCGCACAACGGCAAACGCGCCGGTCTCGTACAGGGCCTTGGTGACACTAGCCTTCTGAAGAACCATGTTTTTCTCCGTCTCCAAATAAGGAATATAACTAAACGGGCAGCTTAAACAGCTTGCGGCAGCCTATTTGTGGGCAATCCCGTAGTGGTCGAGCATAGCGATGCACTTCTCGTCGATACCCTCGCCCACCTCGGTCACGGGGTAGCGAGCAGGGCCAACCTCGTAGCCGGCCAGCTCGAGGGAGCGCTTGAGGGTCTGCGGGGTGGAGCCCAGGTGCAGGATGTCGCGGATGGGCTCGACCTCGGCCTGCAGGCGCTCGGCCTCGGCGGCGTCGCCGGCGTCCAGGGCCTTCCACAGGTCGCAGACAACCTTGGTGATGAGGTTGGCGGTACCGGCCACGGCACCCGCCGCGCCAAGCGCGTGAGCTGCAGAGATCTTGCCGTCAGAGCCAACTAACACGTCCACGTCGTTGCCCTTGGCGGCATCGAGGTAGCCCTGGAGGTTGTCCATGTTGCCCGAGGAGTCCTTGACGCCCTTGACGTTGTCGATCTTGGCGACCTCGGCCACGACCTCGGGGGCAATGTTCTTGCCGGTGCACTTGGGAATGTTGTAGAGCATGACGGGGATCTTCACGCTCTCGGCGACCATGGTGAAGTAGTTCTTCAACTGGTCGTCAGAGATGCCCATGAAGTAGGGGTTGATGACCGAGAGGGCGTCGGCGCCAATGGCCTCAGCCTGCTTGGACATCTCGATGGCCTCTGCGGTGGAGCAGGCGCCGGTGCCAACGTAGACGGGCACGCGGCCGGCGACCTTCTCGATCACGAACTTAGAGAAGGCGATCTTCTCCTCGGCCGAGCACACAAAGAACTCGCCGTTGGAGCCAAAGGTAAAGATGCCGTTGGCGCCCTCGGCAATGAGCTTCTCGACGAGCTTCTCGCCGGCGTCGTAGTTGATGGACTGCTTGTCGTCACGGTTGAACGGGGTGACGATGGGGACAATAACGCCCTGGAATTTAGACATGTGCGTCTCCTTGGTAAACGGTGCCGCGCGGCGGCATTGCTGGCGAGAAGGGCCTTACTTGGCGTCGCGGATAGAGGCGCCCAGGGCTCCGCCGGGGTGCCACTTGACGTACTGGTTGGGCTCCAGGCCGTACTCGTTCTGAAGCAGGATGGAGAGGCACTGCAGCTCCATGATCTCGGCGATGATGGAAGCGCGCGGGGGCTTGTTCATGGAATCGCCCTCCTGCTCGACGCCGGCGATAAGCGCGACCTCGGCCTCGTTGGCAAGCCAGCTGTTGGGGTTGCCGGTAAGGGCGATGATGTGGACGCCCACGCCCTTGAGGCAGGTGACGGTGGCCTTGAGCTCGTTGGTCTCGCCAGAGTTAGAGATGGCGATCACGACGTCGCCGGGCTTGGTCTGGCCGGCAGAGCCGTGGACGCACTCGGTGCCGTGAAGCTCGTAGGTGGGGGTGCCGGTGGACGAGAAGAGCGAGGCGGCGTAGCCCGAGACGTGGCCCGGCTTGCCGATGCCGGTGACGTGCAGGCGGCCACCCTTGGCCTCGGAGTCAAGAATGAGCTGCTTGGCGGCGCTCAAGGCCTCGAAGTCGATGCCCTCGACGTACTTGTGGATAGACTCGCCCTCGATCTTGAGGAACTCTTGGACCTGCTCTTTATCAGTTGCCATTATGTCTCCTATCTTATTTTGGGGCCCGCTTGCCTACAGGCCCGCCGATAACCAAAGGCGCAAAAGGCTACTTGCGCTCGTTCACGCGGTGGTCGTGCATGACCTGCTCGATGTCCCCCTGCAGGCCTTCCAGCGTGTCCTTCATAAACGGGCGGTTGATATCCACCAGGTAAAAACCGCTGGGGTGCTTGACCCAGTCGCCCGCAAACAGCAGACGAAGCGAGTTGCCCTGGCGGATCAACTTGTAGTTCTTGATCTTCTTGTAGGGAACGACCAGGGCCTTATTGGGCTCGGCCTTCTCGTAGATAAACACGTCGCGCTGGCCAAAATCGACCACGTGGACGCCCGAGGCAAAGCGGTTGAAGCGCTTGCCCATGCCCTTGCACACAAACCAAACGGCGGTGAGAAGGGCCAGGATGACCAGGAGCAGCACCACGTTGCCCGTGGCGTTTGCCGCGACCCAGGCACCCAGGGCCACAAACAGCAAGACAATAGAGACGGCGAGAAGACCCACGGCCTGCAGAATCAGGCGGCGACGGTCCTCAACGACCTCGAGCTCGAGCTCTTCCTCGGGCAGCTCGGGCTCGGCGACCTTCTCGCCAACGCCCAGCATGTCGCCCAAGACGTTATCCGAGACGGCCTTGGCGGTGCCGGCCACGCCGAGCTTCTTCTCGCCGTTCTCGCCGGTGCCGGTGCCGGTGCTGGCCTTATCATTCTTGGGCCTGTTGCTTTTCTTAGACATTAGACACCTCGTGCATCCAGGCCTTCGTTGGCCTGGGACTTGATCTTTTGGTACTCCGCGGTGGCCGTGGCAAACACGTCGCGCAGCAGGTGCGAGTCGATTGCCGAGACCATCAGGTTTATGCTTCCCGCGTACCTGGCGAGAAGCGCGTTGCCGCCAATAATTCCAAAACCCTTGTGGGCGGCCAAGCACGCCTCGTGCACCGCGTCGATAAGCAAAAGCTCCTCGGCGCAGCCCACCTCGTCGGGACGACCCATCGAGATGGCCAGGTCACAGGGGCCGATCACCACAGCGTCCAGACCCTCGACGGCCAAGATCTCCTTGATGTTGGAGACGCCCTCGACGGTCTCGATCTGCGCGATGGCAAGCGTGGAGACATTGGCTTTTGTCATGTTGTGCTCGTGGTTGCCCGAGGGACCGTAAGCAGTGTGAGCACCGCCCGAGTAGCTGCGTTTGCCGCAGGGCGGATACTTTGCCCATTCGACCAGCTGCCTTGCCTGTGCAGCCGTCTCTACCATGGGCACCATGACTCCGGTTGCGCCCAGGTCAAGCACGCGCGAGACGTCGGCGCGCGCAAGCTGCGGCGCGCGAACCAGCGAGGGCAGCCCAATAGAGTTGCCCAAGAGCATGAGCGTGCTCAAGCGGGTGTAATCAATGTCACCATGTTCGCCGTCGAAAAAGAGGAAGTCGAAGCCGGCGGCTTTGGCCATCAACACGCTGGGAGCGTTGTCGAGCACCTGAACAAACAGGCCGCCCAACTGCACATCCGCGATGCTGGCCGCGTCCATCGACCTTCTCCTCTCATCAAACGTGAAACAAATGCTGGAACTTGGAGTTGAACTTCGAACTTAAGAGTAAGGGCGCCCGTGGGCTTGCTTCCACGAGCGCCCTTTAGCCTTAGACCTTAGAGCTGAGTAGGTAGTGCAATCCCGAATCTATGACTTAGGCGAAGATGCTGCCGATGCCGTAGATGATGGAGCCGACGATGTTGTAGTCGACGTTCGGGAAGGAAGCGCCAGCGATGCCGAGGCCCTCGAAAGCGGGGTAAAGAACCAGAGGACCAGCGCAGAGGAAGATGCCGACGATGAAGGAGCCCAGGAGGGCGCCACGCCAGCCGCCGTAAGCGTAGCCGCAGACGCCGCAGGTGCCGCCGGAGAAGAAGCAGATGCCAGCAGCGGGGATCATGATGGTCTCGGAGCCCAGGGCAACCATAGCGGCCATAGCGACGAGGCCACCGAGGAAGGAGCCGATGAAGCCGATGATGACGGCGTTAGGAGCGAAGGGGAAGATAGCCGGGCAGTCGACTGCGGGCTTGGCATCGGGGATGAGCTTCTCGGAGATGCCGACGAACGCAGCGGTGATCTCGGCGATGAACTGACGGACGCCGTAGATAAGGACGGACATGCCGGCGGCGAACTTCAGGCCAGCGAGGAACGGCCAGATCCACCAAATGTCGTTGCCGAAGGAAGCGGAGATAGCCTTGCCGCCGACCTCGGTGTCAAAGTTGCCGGTGACGAAGCAGGCGATGGTCACGATGTAGAACAGAACGATCATGAACAGCGCGACGGAGAAGACGAAGTCCTTGAAGAGCTTCAGGAAAGCAGGGAGCTCCTTCTCATCCTTCTGGGAGTTGGCCTCCTCCTCGGTCTTCTTCTCGAAGAGCTTGCCGCAGTAGCCAGAGAAAGCGTAGCCAATGCAGTTAAAGTGGCCGATGGAGATGTTATCGGCACCAACGAGCTTGACAACGAAGGGCTGGCACAGAGAAGGCAGAGCAGCGCCGCAGAAGCCCAGGATAACGCCGCCGAGGATGACGGTCACGAAGACCGGGGCACCAAGGGCGATGAAGACGAGGGCCAGAACGCAGGCGAAGTAAAGGAAGTGCTGACCAGTAAGGAAGACGGCCTTGAACGGGGTGATCTTGGCGAAGACCAGGTTCATGATGAAGCCGAGGACCATGACCATGGCGACCTCGGTGCCGTAGGTGTTGAGTGCCAGTGCGGTGGCGACCTCAACCTGGGTCACGACGCCCTTGACCTGGAAAGCGGTCGAGAACATGTTGGAAAAGGTGGTGACCTGAGCGCTCATGGCGTCAGAGCCGATGTTGAAGATCATGAAGCCGATGATGGTCTTCACGGTACCAGAGAAGACGTCCACAGCGGACTTCTTCTGCAGCAGGAGGCCGACGAGGGCGATGACGCCCATGATGACGGCCGTGTCCCTGAGCTGCATGAGAATAGCATTAAGCATGCGATTCTCCTTTCAGCGTGACTAGAAGTGATCCGGACCTACTCAGACAGGAATCAAATAAGTGCGCGGGCATTCGAGCCGGCGCGGTGCGGGGCTTTTGGCCCCATGCGAGAAACGCGCGATTTACTCGGCGTGCTCGGCGAGCCAAGCGGAGAGCTTCTCCTTCATCTCGGCCTTGTCGACGATGTTGGTGATGCCCACAGCGGAGGGAACGCGAGGATCGGCGTTGAGCTCGTCGGTGAGGTCGCTCATGGTGATGACGAGGTCGCCGTTGAAGCCGATCAGGGAGTCGAGATTGCCGTGCTCGGTCTCGATGTTGTAGCCGTTCTCCTTGATGACCTGATCGATCTTGATCTTGAGCATCATCGAGGAGCCCATGCCGGCGCGGCAGCAAACCAGTGCGTGATAAGTCTTAGCCATACTAATTACCTTCCTTCCTTAGCGTGGACCAGTTCCACGACATCCTTAGGCGTAGCAGCGCTCTCGAGCTGGGCGAAGAAATCGGGGTCGCTCAGCAGCTCGACCAGGGACTGCAGGGCAGACAGGTGGCTGCCGTTGTCCTTGGCGGAGAGCGGGAACAAGAACTTGACCGGGTCGTTGTCGGCAGAGCCAAACTCGACGGGGTCCTTGAGGGTCACGATGCCCACGGCGGACTCAAGCGCGCCGGACTCGGGGCGAGCGTGGGGCAGGGCCACGTGCTCGGTGATGACGATGTAGGGACCAAGCTCGTTGACACCCTTGATGATGTCGTCGACGTAGCCAAGGGTCACCTTGTTGTTGTCCACCAGGGGCTGCGCTGCCTTCCTGATGGCGTCTTCCCAGTCGCTTGCCTCGACGTTGAGGAGTACGAGGCTCTCATCGAGAAGATCACTCAGCAATGCACTCACCTTCCTTTAAAGGCTGTTGGCACCAAGTCGCCTTTTCGTAACATGCCCGGGCCAATACCCAAATCAACGTTCATTAATATCGCACTTCTCAGCGGATTCATCAACGAGGAATCCACATTTCCGTCTCAAATAATCCCTCTTTCGCCGAACGGTTGGTTTTGGCGGGTGACCGTTATCTTGCGAACCTCGAAATTATTTGAACGTTTAAGAGTATAGTTATTGCAGGTAAATCGAGTGTTATGAATTATATGATTGCTTTATATGCGCGATTGAGTGTTATCTATTCGACCGTTTTGGGCCGTCGAATTTAACAACATAGTTATCATATAGTTATGATTCTTTGAACGTCATTAATTTTACAGCGTTCATATGAGCGAACAGGTAGGAACCAGCATGAAGCGAAGCAAAGCCTTTGTCGCCTCGCGCAGGAACGACATCACCGCCATTCTTGAGAAGCGCGGACAGGTAAGCGTGTCCGAGCTGGCCGAGCGATTTGGCGTCTCGGCCCTCACGATTCGCCGCGACCTGGACTACCTCGAGTCCCAGCAGATCCTCACGCGCCAGTACGGCACCGCGACCCTGCTCAACCCCCTTGGCCGCCCGTCCGGCTCGCGCCAAGTGCGCGCCAACAAGGCCATCGCACGCGAGGCGGCCCGCTATGTGACCGATGGTGACTGCATCTTTATCAACACCAGCGCCACGGCCCTGGGCATCCTTGACTGGATCACCGCCCAAGACGTCACCGTCATCACCAACAACGGTAAGGCGCTGCTGCTTGAGGAGCGCCAAAACGTCCAGGTCATCCTTACCGGCGGCGAGATCCGCCCGCCGCGCGCGTCCATGACCGGCGAGGTCGCGTTGTCTTCCATCAGGCGCGTGACGGCCTCCAAGTGCTTCTTGGGCTGCACGGGCCTCTCGGCAAACTTTGGCCTGACGTCTGCCACTTCGCCCGAGCCGGCGATTAACACCGCCATGATGCAGCGCTCGCAGAAGCACGTCATCATGGCCGATTCGTCCAAGCTTGGCCTCACGTCCAGCTTCCAGTTTGGCTCCACCGACGAGATCGATCTTCTCATCACCGACACCGGCGCCACCGACGACCAGGTTTCGCTGCTCGAGGCATTTGGCGTCAAGCAGGTCGTGCGCGTCGACCCGGTTCTCTCCCCCAGCGACTCGAGGGTCCTCTCGCCGGCGTCTCTTAGGAGCTAACAGGGCGCGGCCGCGCCGCCCACTTACGAGCTAATGCTGCCAAAGCCCTCGCCAAAGGCCTCGTGGACCTCAGAGATTATGACGATGGCCTCGGGGTCTATTTGCGAGACGATCTGCTTGAGCAGCGGCGTTTGCGAGCGGCCCAGCACGCAGAACAAGACCGGGCGGTTGTTGCCGCTCCACAGGCCGCGGGCCTGCAGCTCGGTGCAGCCGCGGTTCATGGTATAGAGAATCTCATTGGCGATCTTGGCGTGCTCGACCGAGATAATGTAGGCCGCGCGCTCGGATCGCGGGCCGTCGATCACCATGTCGATGACCTTGCCGCTAATGTACATGGCCACGGCCGCGTACAGTGCATTTTCAAGCGAGAAGACCGGGGCCGAGATGGCGATGATCACGCCGTCGACCATGATGCACGTGGTACCCACCGGCAAGCCAAGCTTGCGAGAAAGCAGCTGGGCCAAGATATCGGTGCCGCCAGTGTTGCCACCGGTCATAAACACAAGGCCCAGGCCAACGCCGGTGATGATGCCACCCCACAGCGCGGCAAAAAGCAGGTCGTTAGTGCCCATGGCAGGCAAAAACGGCGCCAAGGCATCTGTAAACAAACCGCAGGCCACAATGCCCAAAACGGTGCGCATGATGTAGCCGCGGTTGCCCGATTTGATGACCAACAGCATGAGCAGGACGTTCATGGCAATGGTCTGCATACCAACCGGCAAATAAAAGCCCGCGGCCTGCGCCAGGGCATAGAACACGGTGGCCAAGCCGGTGACGCCACCGGCGGCCAGGCCGTTAGGAACCTCAAAACAGTCAACACCAACCGCAAAGACGGCAGAGCCCAAGACGATGAGGACAAAGTCCCTGACCCTTATGCGCCAACGGTTGTTGTTCACTGCTCTTCTCCTGTTCCCACCACCCATCGGTGGTATCCCACGATGAACTTGTCCAGGTCACCGTCCGACAAAACCGAGTCCACGTTGCCTGTCTCGACGCCTGTGCGCAGGTCTTTGACCAGCTGATACGGGTACAGCACGTAGCTTCGAATCTGGTTGCCAAAGCCAATGTCGTGCTTGGGGCCGCGCAGCTCGTCAAGCTCGGCCGCGCGCTTCTCCAGCTCCTTCTCGTACAGGCGGCTCTTCAGGATGTTCATGGCAAAGGCCTTGTTCTGAAGCTGGCTGCGCTCGTTTTGGCACGTAACCACGGTGCCGGTGGGAAGGTGCGTGATGCGAACCGCCGAGTCGGTCGTGTTGACGCCCTGGCCGCCGTGGCCCGTGGCGTGGTAGACGTCGATGCGCAGGTCCTTGGGGTCGATCTCGACCTCGACGTCGTCGGGCAGGACGGGCAGGACCTCTACGCCGGCAAACGTCGTCTGCCTGCGCTTTTGCGCGTCCGTGGGCGAGATGCGCACCAAACGGTGCACGCCGCCCTCGGCCCGCAACATGCCATAGGCGTTCTTGCCGTGAACGGTAAAGGTCGCGCGGTCGATACCGATGACCTCGGCCGGCGGGCAGTCGTTTACGTCGACGGTCCAGCCGCGGCGGTCGCAATAGCGCAGATACATCCTAAAGAGCATCTCGCACCAGTCCTGGGCCTCAAGCCCGCCCTGGCCCGGCGTGATGGTGACAATGGCGTCGCCGTGGTCCAGCTCATCGGTAAACCAGCTGGAAAGCTCCAGGTCAGACAGGGAGTCTTCCAGTTTGGCGAGAAGATCGGTCGCCTCGGCCGTCAGCTGCTCGGCCGCCTCAGCGTCGTCGGCTTCCTCTTGGGCCAGCTCATAGCAGGCTTGGGCATCATCGAGCAGGCCCTTGGCCGCCGCGATGCTCTCCACGTCGTCTTTGGCGCGGGTAAGCTCTGCCATGGTTTGCCTTGCGGCCTCGGCATCGTCCCAAAAGCCGGGTTGAGCCGAGGCCTCCTCAAGGCGGGCCACGTCGTTTTTGCGCTCTTCAATTCGCAGGTACTTCTCGACCTCTGCAAGTCTGTTTGCATAGGCGAGAAGATCTGCCTGCAGGTCATAGGCCATGTACTAGTTCCTACCGTGGCAGTTCTTGAACTTCTTGCCGCTGCCGCAAGGGCACAGGTCGTTGCGGCCCACGCCCACGTAAGGATCGGGGTCCTCGGACTTGCGGTAGGTCCTGGGCTTAGAGGCACCGGGGTTGGCACCCTGAGGACCAGGACCCGCGACGTTGCCGCGGGTGGGGATGGGAGCCGCGTGGCTGGTGCCGCGCGCAGCCTGGGCGCGGGCCACAAGCTGGGCGCTGTCCGCCTCGCTGGGGCCCGAGTACTGGGCGCCGCGAAGCTCATCGGGCTCCTCGGTGGTGACCACGGGCGCCTGACGAGCGGGACCGTTCATGACCTCGATGCGCAGAATGGTGCGCAGGTAGTCCTCGTACATGGTGTTGACAAGCTCGGTGAAGGCGGCGTAGGCCTCGGACTTGTACTCGACCAGCGGGTCGCGCTGACCAAAGCCACGCAGGCCAATGCCGGTCTTGAGGTAGTCCATCTCCTGCAGGTAGGTCATCCAACGGGTGTCGATGACGCGCAGCATGACCTGAGAAGAGAGAGTCTGCATGATGTTCTCGCCAAGGCGCTCGGACTTCTCGGCAAACGCCTGGTCAACAAACTTGTCCACGGCGTCAGAGATGTCGCCCTGCTCATCGTCGTCAGAGTAAGAAGGCACGTCCTTGTGGCCAGTAAGCTCCTCAAGCCACTTGTCCAGGCCCTCGATGTCCCAATCTTCGCGGTGGGCATCCTCGGGGCAGAACTCGGCGACCTTGCGCTGAACGGTGTCGAAGGTGACCTCGTCGATGTGAGCGTTAAGGTCCTTGCCGTCCAGGATCTTGTTGCGCTCTTCGTAGATGACCTGGCGCTGCTTGTTCATGACGTTGTCGTAGTCAAGGACGTTCTTACGCATCGAGAAGTTGACCTCCTCGACCTTGCGCTGGGCGCTCTCAACGGCCTTGCTCACGATCTTGTGCTGGATGGGCATGTCGTCGGGCATCTCGTACTTGGTCATCATGGCCGCGATCTTGTCCATGC
>CAVKOL010000055.1:0-14493 GCA_963658035.1 Bacteroidaceae bacterium | reverse complement strand
CGCGGCCAAAGTGGCCGTAGGCGGCCGTCTTCTCGAAGATGGGGCGGCGCAGGTCAAGGTCGCGGATGATGGCGCCGGGGCGCAGGTCAAAGACGCGCTCGACAGCCGTCTCGATCACGCGGTCGTCCACCGACCCGGTGCCAAAGGTATCGACCATGACAGACAGCGGGTGCGACACGCCGATGGCGTAGGCCAGCTCAATCTCGCACTTGTGCGCCAGGCCCGCGGCCACGATGTTCTTGGCGACCCAACGCGCGGCGTAGGCTGCCGAGCGGTCGACCTTGGTGCAGTCCTTGCCCGAGAAGGCGCCGCCACCGTGGCGACCCATGCCGCCGTAGGTGTCGACGATGATCTTGCGGCCGGTAAGGCCGGTGTCGCCCATGGGGCCGCCCACAACAAAGCGGCCGGTGGGGTTGACGTAGATATCGGCGTTGTCCCACTTGATGCCCTGGGCATCCAGGACGGGAGCGATGACGTGCTTGACCATGTCGGCCTTGATGACGTCCATGTCCTCGATGGACTCGCAGTGCTGCGTGGACACGACGACGGCCGTGACCTCCACGGGCTTGTCGTCCTCGTAGCGCACGGTGACCTGGGTCTTGCCGTCGGGGCGCAGGTAGCCCAGGGTAGCGTCCTTGCGCACGGCGGTCAGGCGCTCGGCCATGCGGCTGGCCAGGTAGTGGGGCATGGGCATAAGCACCGGCGTCTCGTCGCAGGCGTAGCCAAACATCATGCCCTGGTCGCCGGCGCCCACCGCGTCGATGGGGTCGCTCGTGCGGCCGGCCTGGGTGTCAAAGGACTCGTCGACGCCGGCGGCGATGTCGGCGCTCTGCTCGTGGATAAGGTTAAGGACACCGCAGGTATCGCAGTCAAAGCCGTACTTGGCGCGGTCGTAGCCAATGCGGCGGATCGTCTCGCGGGCGATCTTCTGCACGTCGACGTAGGCCTCGGTACGCACCTCGCCGGCCACGATAACGGTGCCGGTGGTGGTAAAGGTCTCCACGGCGCAGCGCACGTTGTCGACGTTTGCGGGGACGCCATCGGGAGCCACGTAGCCCTTCTCGGCCAGCTCGGTCTCCTTGGCGAGAATAGCGTCCAGGATGGCATCGCTCACCTGGTCGCAGATCTTGTCGGGGTGACCCTCGGTTACGCTCTCGGAGGTAAACAGGTAGTTCTTCTGTGACATGCTAAGACTTCCTTTCTTGCTGCAGTCACGCTTATTCAACCGGGCAGGTCAGACACCCGGCCATTGCCTTGGCTTTCATACCCAAAAGGGCCAGGCGCAATCGCGGCGCCCGCCCTTACGCGAAGCCCAGCTGCTCCTTGCCCTTCTCGGTGCCCATGCCCACAAAGGCCAGCCGCACCAGCTTGGACGAGAAGTCCTCGGTGTTCTCTAAGATGTCGTCTGCCGGGCGCTCCAGCACGGCGAAGGTGAAGGCGCCTGCGATCGCGATGGCGCCCAGGCGGCTGTCGATGTCCTTGCGCACCACGCCCTCCTCCTTGGCGCGGTCGAACTGCGCCGAGAGGATCGAGATGATGCGGGCAAGACGCGTCTCGACGCTGGGAAGCACGCACTCGTTGGACTCCAAAAGCTCGCGCGTCATGGCAAGGGCCAGCGGGCTTCCCGGGCGCATGCCGGCAGAAAGCACGTGCGACAGGCGGGTGATGGACTCCAACGCCGAAGGGGCCTTGGCAACCGCGCCCTCGATCTGGTCGACCAAATCGTCGACCGAGCGGTCGAAGATCGACTGGACCAGGGCGTTTTTGTCGGCAAAGTAATAGTACAGGGAGCCCTTGGACATGTTGCAGCGAGAAGAGACCTCGCTCATCTGGAAATCGGTGCCGCCCGACTCGATCATGAGCTCGGTCGCCGCGGCCATGATGCGCTCGCGGGTAGCCGCGCTTTTACGGGTCTTGATGTCCGAGCGCAGGCGCGTGGCCTGGCGAGACACGACGTCTTCGACCGCGCCTTTGGCCGCCTCTCGGGCGCCGCGCACCGAGCGGGCTATCTCTGTGGCCGCGTTTTCATCAAGCAAGCCCATGGTCGTCCCTTCTCCCCATGCAAAACGATGGAATCATACCATCGCTTTAGAATCGGAGTTTAGAAATTTTTGAGAACATTTCAAAAAAACTAGACTGAGACGAATACCGCGGGCCCAAGCAGGATACAGTCATAAAGGCGAAAATTGCTTAGGCTAACTTTCGTTCGTCTAACGACTATAAATAATGTAAGGAAAACCGTCGGCGAAGAAACGCGCCGCCGCAAAAGAAGGGCCCGCCTCGTGCGAAAAGTACTGCAGATCTTCCTTCGCGACCTCAAGCGACTTCTCAAGAACCCCGTGGCGATCATCGTCACGATAGGCGTCGCGATCATCCCCTCGCTCTACGCCTGGTTCAACATCCTGGCCAACTGGGACCCCTACGAGAACACCTCGACGGTGCCCATCGCCGTGTGCATCCAGGACAAGGGCGCCGACGTCTCGGACATGGGCTACACCAACGCCGGCGACATGATCCGCGAGCGCCTTGAGGAGAACACCCAGCTGGGTTGGCAGTTCGTCGACGACCAAAACGAGGCCTTGGAGGGTGTTGAGGCAGGCACCTACTACGCCGCCTTCATCATCCCCGAGGACTTCACCTCGACCTTGGCAGACGTCCTCAACGGAAGCACCAACAAGGCCCACATCGCTTATTACGTCAACGAGAAGGTCAACGCAGTCGTGCCCAAGGTGACCGACACCGGCTCGACTACCCTCGAGAACCAGATCTCAAACGAGTTCGTGGACACCGTGGGCAAGGTCGTCACCGAGAAGCTCCAGGGCGTCGCGACCGACGCCGCGGGCTCCATCAACTCCACGCGCGACTCGGTGGCAGCCGACCTGCGCGAGGTCTCCGAGTCCCTCACCACCCTGGCGGCCGACGTCTCAAACGTCCACTCCTCGATCCAGACGAGCCGCGACACCATCAGTTCTGCTCGCCAGTCCACCCAGGATCTCTCGCAGGGCGCGACCGACGTGAGCAACAAGCTCTCCACCGCCCTGGACGATTTGGCCTCCACCCGCACCAGCGTGGGCAACCTGGCCTCGCAGCTCACCTCCAGCACCAGCGCCGGCGCCCAGGCCATCAGCGGCGTCTCGGCGCAGTTGACCTACGACATCTCGCAGATCACCAGCAACATCGGCTGGGCGCAGGGCGAGCTCGACTCGGCCGTGACCCAGATCGGCAACCTTCGCACCAACACCTTCGCCGACCTGCGCACCTCGCTCGAGCGTCTTAAGTACAACAAGCTCGAGAAGCTCGACGACTCCGTCACCGGCAAGCAGGCGGCCATCGAGGCCATCGACGCCGCGCTCACCTCGCTCGACTCCCTGGACACCCAGACGGGCGCCAAGGTCGACACCTTGAAGTCCTTCTCCGATTCCATCAAGGCCGGAAACGACAGCGTCTCGCAGCTCTCGTCCAACGTGAACGACGTCATCCAGACCAGCGTCAGCGGCTTGAACAGCGTCTCGGCCTCGGTCAACAGCGACGTGCTGCCCGCGGTCAACACGACCCTGGACAGCTTCGCCACCTTTGGCGGCCAGGTCGTGGGCACCACCTCTACCCTGCCCACCATGCTCTCGCAGGCAGACACCACGCTGGCAAGCCTCGACGCCGTCTTGAGCCAGTGCGACTCGTCGCTTGACTCCACGTCCTCGTCGCTTACCGCCGCGGCCGAGAAGATCTTAAACCTCGCCAACGACGTGAGCGCCGTGGCCGCCGCCGAGACCTACGCCGGCATTTCCAACGTGCTGGACCTCAACGCCGAGAGCGTCGGCGACTTCCTGGGCTCGCCCGCCGAGCTCGTCACCGAGTCGATCTTCCCCGTCGAGAACTACGGCAGCGGCGTTGCCCCCTTCTACACCAACCTGGCCCTGTGGGTCGGCGGCTTTGTCCTTGTCGCCATCTACAAGTTGGAGGTCGACGACGAGGAGATCGGCGACTTCAAGCCCTGGCAGGGCTTCTTTGGCCGCTGGCTTTTGCTTAACCTCATCGGCCAGCTGCAGGCGCTGATCTGCTGCATCGGCGACATCTGCCTGGGCATCCAGTGCCTGTCGCCTGTGGCCTTCGTCTTCGCGGGCCTGGTCGAGTCCTTCGTCTACGTCTTCTTCATCTATGCCCTCTCCATCGCCTTCAAGCACATCGGCAAGGCGCTGGGCGTCCTAATCGTCGTCCTGCAGATCCCGGGCGCCTCGGGCCTCTACCCCATCGAGATGCAGCCCGGCTTCTTCCAAGCCTTGAACCCCTGGCTTCCCTTCACCTACGGCATCAACGCCATGCGCGAGGCGATCGCCGGCTTCTACGGCAACTACTACGCCCAAAACCTCGCCGTCCTTCTCGTCTACCTGATTCCGGCGCTGCTCATCGGCGTGACGGCCCGCCGCCACCTGTTGAACATCAACAACCTCTTTGACAAGAAGCTCGCCGAGACCGACATGATGATCGCCGAGCGCACCGGCATGACCAACCCGCACTTCAGGCTCTCGACCATCGTCAAGGCCCTCATGGACTCCGAGGGCTACAAGGAGACCTTCCTCGAGACCGCCGCCGGCTTCGAGCTGGCCTACCCCGTCTTGATCCGCCGCGGCTTTGCGGCCCTGATCGTGGTGCCGCTGGTCCTTCTCGCCTTGATGTTCATCCACCCGGCCAAGTTCTTGATGCTCATGCTGTGGGTCCTGTCGCTGCTGATCATCTGCACGTTCTTGATCGTGGTCGAGTACTTCCACAACCGCGTGTCCGAGAAGACCCACCTGGCCGAGATGAGCCAAGAGGAGCTCTACGGCATGCTGGGCGACGAGCTCAAGGAAGAGCTTTTGGCCTTTGCCCCCTTCGAGAAGATGCGCCGCGAGAAGACCATTCCCCTCGCGCGCCTCGTGATCCCCCGTGCAAAAGGAAGCGATGAGAACAACGACACCGACGCGCCCGCAGACGGCGCAGACGCGACCGCTGCCGGCGACACCGCCGTGCGAGACCTTGGCGAGAAAGGCGGTGATGCGCGATGAGTAAGATCTTTGCCTTGATCCGTCGCGACGCCAGCCACGTCTTTGCCAACGTCATCAGCCTGGTCGTGTGCGTGGGCATGATCGTCGTGCCCTGCTTCTACGCCTGGTTCAACATCGCCGGCTCCTGGGACCCCTACGGCAACACCAGCAACCTCAAGGTGGCTCTTGCCAACTCCGACGCCGGCTACACCAGCGACCTTCTCCCCGTGAACATCAACATGGGCGAGCGCATGGTCTCCGACCTGCAGGGCTCCACCTCCATCGGCTACATCGTGACCAGCGAGGAAGAGGCCATCGAGGGCGTCAAGAGCGGCGAGTACTACGCGGCCATCGTCTTTCCCGAGGACTTCACCGCCAACATGCTGAGCGTCGCCACCACCGCCTCGGTGCGCCCGCAGGTGCGCTTCTACCAAAACGAGAAGCAAAACGCGATCGCCGCCATCGTGACCAACAAGGCCTCGACCGCCGTGCAACAAGACATCGACGAGTCGTTTGCCAAATCGGTGACCACGGTGGGCGCGGGCATCTTAAGCGAGTTCTCGGACTATCTCACCGACGACAACCTCTCGGCCTTCACCGAGAAGCTCGACACCGCGCTGGACAGCTCCGCGGCCACCCTGAACTCCACCTCGGCGAGCCTTCGCTCCTTCTCGACCCTGGCCGCCTCCACGCAGTCGCTTATGGACACGACGAGCAGCGCCTCGGCCAGCTCGCTTTCGGCCACGCTGGACGCCGGCAACATGCTGCGCGACACGGCCAACAACGTGAGCAGCCTGGGAACTGCCTTCGACGGCACCGTGAGCACCCTCAACAGCGCGCTTTCCTCGAGCCAGACGGCCATCGAGAAGGTCGAGACGCAGGTCAACGAGGCCTTTGACAAGGCGCAGGGCCAGACCGACAAGATGAAGGACGGCCTTACCCAGGCCGCCGACGCGGCCACGCAGGCCGCCGACAAGATGGCCGACTTCGACAAGAAGCTGGGAGACGCGGCCGACAAGCTGGACGAGGTCATGGCCAAGGTCGAGGAGGGCACGTCCACGTACAACGTTGTACAGGACACCCGCGACAACGTGCTTGAGTTCCAGGAGCGCGCCCAGGACGCCGAGAAGCGCATGCGCACCCTGGCAGAGCAGCTCAACAAGTCGGCAAGCGACCTCGACCAGGGCACCGCGGACGCCCAGAGCGCCCGCGAGACCGTGAGCCGCGTCGTCGCCGAGGCCAAGGGTTCTCTCGCCGCCGCCCAAACCGACTACGAGAACAACGTCAAGGGGTCGCTGGGTACTCTTTCTAGCAGCATCAACGAGGCCGCGACCAAGGCCGACGACATCGCCACTAAGCTCTCGGGCACCCTGGAGTCGGTCAAGACCACCTCGAGCGACGCCGTGAGCTCGCTGGCGCACGCCAAGGAGCGCCTTGACCAGACGGCCGACAAGCTCGACCAGGCCGCCGCGAAAATCTGCGACCTCAAGGGCAGCCTCACCGAGGCGGTCGAGTCCGACGACATGCAGAAGGTCCGCACCATCTTGACCGAGGGCCCCGACGCCTTGGCCGCCTTCGTGAGCTCCCCTGTCGAGATGGACCGCAACCCGCTTTACGCCATCGAGAACAACGGCAGCGCCATGGCGCCCTTCTACACCACCTTGGCCATCTGGATCGGCGGAGTGGTCCTGGCGGCCCTGGTGCGCTGCAACCCCAGCGAGAAGGCCTGCGAGGAGCTGGGCCTAAAGCCCCGCCACGGCTACCTGGGCCGCATCGTCTTCTTCCTGGTGATCGGCTTCATCCAGTCGAGCGTCATCCTCTTGGGCGACCTCTACTTCCTGGGCGTCCAGTGCGCCAACCCCGGTCTCTTCCTTTTGGCAGGCTGGGCCGCGAGCTTCGTCTTCATCAACATCATCTATGCCTTGACGGCGAGCTTCGGCGACGTGGGCAAGGCAATCGCCGTCGTCTTGATGGTCATCCAGGTCGCGGGCTCGGGCGGCACCTTCCCGGTGCAGATGTTGCCCGAGGCCTTCCAGAAGGTCTACCCGTTCCTGCCCTTCGTCCACTCCGAAAACGCCATGCGCGCGGCCATGTTTGGCCTGTACAACGGCGATTTTTGGCAGGAGCTGCTCATGCTTTTGAGCTACATCGTGCCCTCGCTTTTGCTGGGCCTGCTGCTGCGCAAGCCGGTGATCCGCCTCACCGAGTGGATGGAGCACAAGCTGGAGTCCACCAAGGTCATGTAGGGCAGGCGGCGAGAAGATCGCGCGGCGCGCCTGTCTCGCCCCCCACAAAACGAGCCCCCGAGCTGCGGTTTATTCGCGCTCGGGGGCTCTTCTTGTTGCGGATTGTCGCGGGGCGGGCGGGTCTTCTCGACGTGCACGCGGGCCGGGCCTAGAGGTCCCAGCAGGTCTCCTTATCCGCGTCGGTGATCTGGCGGATGACGTGGCAGGGGTTGCCCACCGCCACCGAGTTGCTGGGGATGTCCTTGACCACGACGCTGCCGCCGCCGATCACGACGTTGCTGCCAATCGTGACGCCGGGCATAACCTGCACGCCCGCGCCGATCCAGACGTCGTCGCCCACCGTGATGGGATAGGCGTACTCGAGGCCGCGATTGCGGCGCTCGGCGTCGATGGGGTGGCCCGAGGTGTAGAAGCCGCAGCCGGGCGCGATGAAGACGTTGTCGCCAAAGGTAACCTTGGCCGCGTCCAAGATCACCATGCCGTGGTTGGCGTAGAAGTTGTGGCCCACCTCGATGTTGTAGCCGTAGTCGCACCAAAAGGTTGGCTCGATGGTGAAGGTGTCGGCGACCTTGCCCAAGATGCGGCGCATGACCTCGTCGCGCTTCTCGGCATCAGACGGGCGCAGGTTGTTGTACTCCCAGCACAGGTCCTTGGCCTTTGCGCGGTCGGCGGCCAGCTCCTCGTCGTAGTTGGCGTCATAGAGCATGTACGCCAGCATCTTCTCTTTCTCGGTCATCTGGGCGCGGTCGGTCTGGGTGGTCTTCTGGGTCATGGTTATTCTCCAATAACGTTCAGGTAGTCGGTCTTATCGGCGTCGGTGATGGGGCGAAGGACGCGGCAAGGGTTGCCCACCGCGATGACGCCGGCGGGGATGTCGTGGGTCACGATGCTGCCCGTGCCAATGATCGTGCCGTCGCCAATGGTGACGCCAGGCACCACCTTGACGTCGCCGCCCAGCCAGCAGTTCTTGCCAATGCGAATGGGCTTACCCTGGCAGCCGCCCTTTATGCGCTCCTCGGCGTCGATGGAGTGGTTGGCGGCGTAGAGGCCCACGTTGGGGCCCAGCAGGGTGTGCTCGCCTATCGTGACCTCGGCGCAGTCAAGGATGACGCACCCAAAGTTGATGTAGACGTCGTCTTGGATGTGGATATTGCAGCCAAACTCGCACTTGAAGTCGGGCTCGATCCACACGCGCTCGCCAACCGAGCCAAAGAGCTGGCGCATAAGGTCTTCTCGCAGCTCTACCTGGTCGTCGTCGCTCGCGTTGTAGGCGCGAAAGAGCTTCTTTGCCTTGACGCGGCGATTAAAGAGGTCCTCGTCGAAGTCGTTGTAGACCAGCCCCTGCTTAAGCCTTTCCCAGGTGTTCATAAGCCATTCCCTCCTTATTCAAATAAGTCAACGGCACAGCATGTGACTCTAGCACGAAAACCAGCGAAAACAACGGCCGTTGCACGATTGACCCGGAACGCGTCACCAAATTATGTCAACGCCGTCTGGCCGCGGGCCGTGCGTCCTTCTCGGCGCTGTAGCGGCTATACTTTAGGAGTTTGTGAAACTCACTTGAATCCAGGAGACCGCATGTCTGACAAGCAGGTACGCGTTCGCTTCGCGCCTTCCCCCACCGGCAAGCTGCACGTGGGCGGCGCCCGCACGGCAATCTTCAACTGGGCCTTTGCCCGCGCCAACGACGGCGTCTTTATCTTGCGCATCGACGACACCGACCCCACCCGTTCCACGCAGGAGAACACCGACATCATCTTGCGCGCCATGCGCTGGCTGGGGCTTGACTGGGACGAGGGCCCCGAGGTCGGCGGCGACTTTGGCCCGTACGCCCAGACCGAGCGCCTGGACCTCTACAAGGCCGCGGCCCAGCGCCTTTGGGACGAGGGCAAGGCCTACCCCTGCTTCTGCACCGCCGAGAAGCTCGCGGCCGACCGCGCCGCCGCCCAGGAGCGCAAGGATCCCTTCCAGGGCTACCAGCGCACCTGCCGCGACATCGACGACGCCGAGGCCCGCGCCCGCATCGAGGCCGGCGAGCCCTACGTCCTACGCATCAAGGTGCCCCTTGACCGCGGCGACGTCGTGGTGCACGACGCGGTCCACGGCGACGTGACCTTCAACGCCCGCGAGCTGGACGACTTCGTGATCTTCCGCTCGGACGGCACCCCCACCTACAACTTCGCCACCGTGGTCGACGACGCCATGATGGGCATCACCCACGTCATCCGCGGCGACGACCACCTGTCCAACACCCCGCGCCAGGTCATGGTCTACGAGGCCCTGGGGGCCCCCGTGCCCGAGTTTGCGCACATCTCCATGATCTTGGGCGAGGACGGCAAGAAGCTCTCCAAGCGCCACGGCGCGACCAACGTCGAGGAGTACCGCGACGCGGGCTACCTCTCCGACGCCTTCGTCAACTACCTGGCCCTTCTCGGCTGGTCCCCCGACGGCGAGACGACCATCGTGCCGCGCGCAGAGCTGGCGTCCAAGTTTAGCCTGGACCACGTGTCCAAGAACCCGGCGACCTTCGACCCCA
Organism: Bacteroidaceae bacterium; assembly: GCA_963658035.1. Classification (GTDB taxonomy): domain Bacteria; phylum Actinomycetota; class Coriobacteriia; order Coriobacteriales; family Atopobiaceae; genus Paratractidigestivibacter. Next base: position 4,690 of record CAVKOL010000055.1, on the reverse strand, counting down.
AGAAGCTCGACTGGATCCAGGCCGAGTACATCCGCTCGATGTCCGACGCCGAGTTCGCCGACCAGGTCATGGTGCCCGAGCTGCACGAGGCCGGCCTTATCGCCGGCGACGTGGAGTACGACGAGGCCTGGATCGACGCCCTGGCCGCCATCGTGAAGCCGCGCACCAAGTTCCCGGCCGACGTCGTGACCGTGTGCGCCCCGGTCTTTGCCACCGCCGACACCCTTGAGTACGACGAGAAGTCCGTGGCCAAGGGCCTTGCCAAGGAGGGCATGGGCGCGATTTTGGACGCCGCCCGCGAGGCCCTTCTCGCCGTGGACGAGGACAACTGGAGCGCCGAGGCGATCGACGCTGCCCTGGAGCCCCTGCCCGAGGCGCTTGACCTCAAGAAGCGCGTGGTCTTCCAGGCCGTGCGCGTGGCCGTGTGCGGCAACATGGTGTCGCCTCCGCTGGGCGAGACCATGGCCCTGGTTGGCCGCGCCGACTGCCTGGCACGCGTCGAGCGTGCCCGCGCGATGGCGCTCTAGTCGATTTAACTGGTGTTTATTGGGACCAGGGGATCAGGCCCTGGTCCTTATTTGTGAGAGGAGAGGTTCATGGTCATCGACTTCAACAACGAGGAGTTTGTCTCTATCCCCAACTTCAAGGGCGGCGAGGGCCACTTCGATGCCAAGATGCACGACGACGGCAAGTGCAAGATCATCTACGGCCGCGTGGAGCCCGGCTGCACGAGCGGCTACCACCTGCACGAAAAGAACGCCGAGATCATCTACGTGGTCAAGGGCTGCGTGAAGTTCAACTACGACGGCACCGAGGAGATCGTCGAGGCCGGCAACTCCCACTACTGCCCCGAAGGCCACAGCCACGCCATGTACAACGCCAGCGACACCGACCCCTGCGAGGTCTTCTGCGTCGTCCCCGAGCACCACTTGGGGTAAGGCGAGGTCGTAGCCACACGCGCACCCGCAAAACTCCTCACCTACCATCTCTTTTAGGGCTTCTCGCCAACAAAACCCCAGTTGCCAAGAAGCCCATCACTCAAATACAGAGACTAGGTGAGGAGTTTTCCCATGCGAGAAGGGCCCCGGAGTCGCAATCGGACTCCGGGGCCCTTCGAGTTGAAAGAAGGACAGCGCCACCTACGCGGGTTTGACGATGAACATCAGGTCCAAGACCATCTTGCGGGCGCGGCGGAAGCGGCGGCGGCGGTAGTGGTAGAGCTCGACGTCGACAAAGCCCAGGTCATCGGCGCTCACGTAGCCGCTGTTGGGCAGCCAGTCCTCGTAGAAGGCCTTGCGCACCTGCGCAGCTGCCAGCGCGGCAGAGGCCTGCAGATGGAACTTCACCGGCACAACGGCGACCAAGGTCCCCGTCGGCACGCGCACGTCCTCCAGGCCCTCCTGGGCCTTCTTGCCCGCGCGGGCCTCGACCTCGTCGCCCATGAAGAACCGGTATGTCCCGTCCTCCCCCGGCACAAACGAAACAGCGGCAGAGACAACCGGCATCACGCGACCCGCGACGCTCTCTTTGACCTGCGCGAACTTGCGGGCCAGCACAGCGCCGTCGTCAAAGACCTTCTTCTCGCAGGTCTCAATGGAGCACCCCCTAAAGACGCGCTCGTCTTCAAGGGGTGCCACGGTAATGTCTAGCTTGACGCCCACGTGCTAGTGCTCGCAGCCGGCAGAGGCCGAGACGATGTCCTCGCCCTCGTGGGTCACCATGGCCTCGACCATGAGGGCAAGGCCCTCGGTGATGCGCTCAAGGCTCATGGACGGGGTGCCGGCCTTGAGGTTGGCGGCCTGGGAGTCCAGGTAGGGCACGTGCACAAAGCCGCCGCGCACGCCGGGGTGGTTGTGGTCCAGGGTGTACATCAGCGAGTACAGGACCTCGTTGCAGCAGTAGGTGCCGGCGGTGTAAGAGACGCCCGCGGGGATGCCGGCCTGCAGGGCGGCATCGGCCATGGCCTGCACCGGGATGGTGGCAAAGTAGGCGTCGGGGCCGTCAGCCTCGAGCTTGGTGGCCAGGGGCTGGAAGCCCTCGTTGTCGGGGATGCGGAAGTTCGCGTAGTTGATGCCCACGAACTCGGGCGTGATCTGGGTGCGGCCGCCGGCCTGGCCCACGCACAGGACCATGTCGGGGTTCTCGGCCTGGATAGCGGCCTCGACGGCGGCGGGGCCCTTCTTGTAGACCACGGGGATCTCGACGGTCACGACGTCGGCGCCAGCGATGGTGGCGGGAAGGCGACGGACGGCCTCGTAGGCGGGGTTGATGGACTCGCCGCCAAAGGGCTGAAAACCAGTAACCAGGATTTTCATGGCAAACACCTTTCTTAGAGAAAAGGCGCCGAGCCTGTGATGGGCGCGGCGCCTTTACCAGTAGCTAAAGCGATTTTACCCTCTGCCTAAAGCGGTATTCAACGCTTACAGGCCAAAGAAAATCATGTAGCAGATCTGGACGGCCAGCATGATCAAGGCGACGGGGATCTGCTTCTTGATGACGCCGTACTCGTCCTTCATGTCCAGGATGGCCACCGGGACTATGTTGAAGTTCGCGGCCATGGGGGTCATGAGGGTGCCGCAGAAGCCGCAGGTCAGGGCCAGGGAGCCGATGATGGTGGGGTTGGCGCCCAGGGCCAGGACAAACGGAGCGCCGATGCCCACGGTCATAACGGTGATGGCGCCGTAGGCGTTGCCCATGATCATGGTGAACAGGGCCATGCCAATAGCGTAGACGATGATGCCGATCACGGCGTTGCCGTCGGGGATGATGCCCGAGACAAGCTGAGAGATGACGTCGCCGACGCCCGCGGCGGTAAAGACAGAGCCAAGGCCGGCAAGCAGGGTCGGGAGCATGGACAGCGGGCCCACGGTGTCAAGCATGCGGCGGCAGTCGCCGAGGAAGACGCGGGGGTTGTTGTCACGCGAGAAGACCATGAGCAGGATGCCGCCCACGATAACGCCAAAGGTCAGGCCCACAAGCGAGCTGATCTTGGTGAAGAGGGCGAAGACCAGGGCGAAACCACCGATGCACAAAGAGGGGGCGAAGATCTTCATGCCGATCTTGTTGAAGTTGCCCTCCATCTCCTCGACGGTCGGGATGCCCTTGGTGCCCTTGCCCACCTGCTTGATGATGGGCGGGATGCACATGCACACGAGAAGAGCGCCGGCGGCCCACTCGGGGATCCACTTGCCCAGGACCAGAAGGATGCCCAGGATGCACCAGAAAGCGGCGGTGCCGGGGCGCTTCTCGTTGGTCTCGTCCTTGGCGTTGATGATGCCGGTGTAGAGGCACACAAGGCCGATGATGATGTAGACGACCTCGAGAAGCTTGTTGGACAAGGTCACGTCTGCGCTGGTGAAGTAGGTGATGAAGGCCTCCATTACTTCTCACCTCCGTTCGCGGCGGCAGCAGGTGCCGCGTGGTACTTCTTCATGAGCTTCTTGTCCACGATCTGGTAGTAGACGATGGCGACCAGGGTGGAGATGATGGCGACGGGGACCTCGACGGCGGCGATGTCGATCAGCTCGACGGTGTAGCCGAGGTTAGCCAAGGTGGACTGGACAAGCAGGCCACCCGAGCCGCCGACGAACAGGACCTGGCCAAAGAACCAGGTGACGTTCTCCATGCCGGCTGCCATGCCCTTGATCTGCTCGAGCTGCTCCTCGGCGATGGGCTGGCCGTCCTCCTCGACGGCGGCCTGGGCCATCGGCATGATGACGGGGCGCACGAAGCCGGCGACGCCGCCGAAGCCGACGTTGAAGGCCGCGAAGATCACGCGGAAGACGCCGTAAGCGGCAAGGACCATACCGGCGGTGGCGCCCTTGAACTTGGACATCAACGCGGCGGCCGCCTGCTTAAGGCCGTTTCTCTCCAGCGTGCCCGTGATCACGAAGGTCATCACGAAGATGAGCATCGAGCGGTTAGACACGAAGGACTTGCCCATGGTGGACAAGAAGGTCACCGGGTCCATGCCCGCGACCAGGGCGGTCGCCACGGCGGCGACCATGATGATGAGGATGGAGTCAAGCTTAAGCGCAAAGCCCACCACGACGATGAGAATGCCCAGAAGCTTGAGGAGCTCCAAAGGATCCATAAGGCCCTCCTCTACTTGGGGATTACAAGACTCACGAAGTGTACACAAAAACTCAACGCGTGTCTCATGACGAGGAAAGCAACTTTACAGAAGGAAACAAAACCGCAGCCCAACGGCCATGTATGTATCTGGTTTGTTACGTTTTTTACATAAAGTTAGCGAGAAGACCACGCCGTGTTAGCGGCAGCCTCCGCAGGCCGCGCAGGCGCTCGGGGTGGCCGCAAGGCCGCCGCGGGCCGTCTCGCGAAGGCTCGCGGGAAGGGCGTGGCCAACCTCGCTCATGGCATGGACCACCTCGTCGAAGGGCACGAAGAGCCCCACGCCCGAGAGGGCCAGCTGCGCGCTGGAGAAGGCCGCGGCCACGCCGATGGCGTTTCTCGCCTGGCAGGGAACCTCGACGAGGCCGCCCACCGGATCGCAAACCAGGCCCAAGAGGTTAGAGATGGCAAGGGAGCTGGCCGTCAGCGCCTGCTCGGGCGTGCCGCCTAAAAGCTGCGTGCAGGCCGCCGCGGCCATGGCAGCCGCGCTTCCCACCTCGGCCTGGCAGCCGCCCTCGGCGCCGGCCACGCAGGCGCCCGTCTGGATGTTGAGGCCGAT
>CAVKOL010000054.1:0-14537 GCA_963658035.1 Bacteroidaceae bacterium | reverse complement strand
CCTACAGCCGGCCGGCTTTGCGGGCGCGTTTGTACTCGTACATCATGGCATCGGCGCGACCCACGACCGCAGAGGCGTCGTCGCCGGGCTCAAAGCGGGCGTGCCCGATCGAGACCATCGTGATCCACGGCGCTTCTCGGCGCATCTGCTCGAGCTTGCGGCACAAGATGGTCTGCATCTTCTCGACGTCGTCCAAGTTGTGGACGAGAATGGCGCAAAACTCGTCGCCACCAATGCGGTAGCAGCTGCCCGACTTGCCAAAGACCTCGTAGATGGCCTGCGCCACGGCGGCCAGGCACTTGTCGCCGGTCTCGTGGCCAAAGGTGTCGTTTACCTGCTTAAAGCTGTCCAGGTCAAAGAACACGATCTCGACCTGCGTTGCCAAGGCCGAGAGGCGCCCCTCGTAGGCCTGGCGGTTGAGCAGGCGCGTCACGCGGTCGGTCTGCTGGATGACCGAGCAGTAGAACAGGTAGAAGAACACGCCCGCGATGGCGCTGGCCGGCCAAATCAAAAGCACGCCGTTGTTGATGAAGTGCGTCGCCCCGGCGCAAAAGACCAGGCCGATGATGAGCCACGGAATAAGCCTGTTGCGCACCTGGGCGCTCTTAGAGAACTCCTTGGTCTTGTACAAAAGGTAGAGGATCGCAACCGTGCACGACACAATAAACAGCAGGTAGGCGGGGCCGGTTGAGAAGTTCGCGTCTTGGTCGACAACAAAAATGGCACCCGAGAAGCACAGGAGAAGCTCGATGAGGCCGTGGGCAAAAGACAGGGCGTAGGCCAGGTGCAGGTCCCTGCTGGGGCGCGGGTCCAAGATGGCCGCAAAGAAGATACAGGGTATGAAGGAAAAGCCGTACTCCAGGGCCGAGGCCACGCAAACAAAGGGCCGTGCGCCGGGGCCGCTCCCGTTTAGGCAAATGGCCAGGGTCTCGCAAAGGGTGGCGCCCATGATGAACACGAACGTCATGGTAAAGAGACGCTTCACGCGGTAGGGAAGGGCAGCGTTGTCGCGCACCATGACCAGGGCCACAAGGGCCACCGACACGGCGAGAAACGACATGTGCGGGTAGTACGGGCTCACTTTATCCTCCCCCTCCCTCGCACAAATTTGTGGGAGGACACAAACGACTGCCAGAGATTATACGCAATTAAATTGAACCTGCGTTAAGGCTCTTTTTGCTGGGACTAAGCTGTAAACTAACAAGACACACGCAGCTAAAACACACCACAGTTAAGGCCACACATGTTTGATTCCTTTTTCGCCCAAGCTGGCGAGAAATTCAATACGGTTGCCGCGCGCTTTCAAAGTGACGGCGAGAAGACCGAGAATCCCCAGGTAGACGAAGCTCCGGCCACGGCCTCCGAAGCCCCGGCCGCATCCGCGCGGCAAAGCCGCCGCAACTACCTGCCTGCCGTCGACGGTTTGCGCGCTGTGGCGGTGGCGGCCGTCCTGGCATACCACCTCAACCTGCCCTGGGCCCCCGGCGGCCTGGTGGGCGTCACGGTCTTCTTCGTGATCTCGGGCTTTCTCATCACCGGCATCCTCAGCGCCGAGCTTGCCGAGAAGCGCACGATCGACCTCAAGCGCTTTTGGGTCCGCCGCCTGCGCCGCCTCATGCCGGCGGTCATCCTGGTTCTTGTCGCCACGGCTCTTCTCGCCTGGTTCTTAAACCAGGGCCTGCTCTACAAGCTCAAGACCGACCTTCTCCCGTCTTTGCTGTGGGTCACCAACTGGTGGTATATCTTCCGCCAAGAGTCCTACTTCGACGCGATGGTCTCGCCCAGCCCCGTGCTGCACTTTTGGTCGCTGTCCATCGAGGAGCAGTTCTACCTCATCTGGCCCTTGGTGATGCTCTTCCTGTACAAGAAGGGCTACCGCCGTCGCGGTATGCGCAAGATGTGCCTGGCGCTGGCCTGCGCCTCGGCCCTGGCGATGTTTGTCCTGTACGTCCCCGGCGCCGATCCCAGCCGCATCTACTACGGCACCGATACGCGCGCCTTCTCCCTGCTTGCCGGCGCCTACCTGGCGCTTCGCTGGCCGGTCTACGTCAAGTCGCCCATGCCCTTCTCCCAGTTTTGCCCGCCCAAGCGCCAGAAGAAGATCGCGTACGCGGGCTATGCCTCGCTGGCTGCCCTGGTCTTGATGTCCTGCCTGGTCACGGGCACCGACGCCTTTTGGTACCGCGGCGGCTTGGCTTTGGCGTCGGTGGCCTCGGCACTGCTGATCGCGTGCATCACACTGCCCGACTCCAAGCTGGGCCGCGTCTTTGCGTCCAAGCCGCTGGTGTGGCTGGGCACGCGCTCGTACGGCATCTACCTGTGGCATTACCCGCTGCTGCTCCTTATGAACCCCAGCAACGCGGGCGACCCCAGCGTGCCCAAGATCATTGTCGAGATCGCCGTGATCGTGGGCGTGGCCGAGCTGTCGTACCGCTTTGTCGAGAACCCCCTGCGCCACGGTGTCATTGGCAAGACCTGGCAGGCCTACAAGGCGGGCGAGCTTAAGGGCCTGGAGCTCAAGCGCGCCGCAGCGGCCACCGCTACCTGCGTCGCGTTGCTCCTTGGCGCGGGCGTCGCGCTGGCCGTGGCGCAGAATCCCAACCAAGGTCAGGGTCTTCTCACCGAGCAGGACCTCGCCGCCGGCACTAGCGAGGGCACCATCGTGGTCCAGGACCAGGCAGCCTCTAGCGACGAGACGGGCGACGGCTCGCAGGACGGGGACGGCACGGACGCCGCGGCCACGGACGGCACGGACGCCACGGCAACCGACGGCTCCGGCGACGCTGCGGCCGCCGAGGACGACACCCCCGTCGAGGTCACCGGCTACGAGCCCCTGATGATCGGCGACTCGGTGTCCATCGGCTTGACCGACGAGTTCCACCAGGCCTACACCGGCGGCCTGATCGACGCCTGCGGCAGCCGCCAGATCGCCATGGGCCAGACCGTCTACGACTATTACCGCGACCGCAACGAGGTGGGCCACACCGTTATCCTGGCCCTGGGCACCAACGGCTCGTTTACCGCCGACGAGCTGGAGGCCTTTATCGCCGACATTGGCGAGGACCGCCAGATTTGGCTGATCACCAACCGCGTGCCGTCGTCGTGGCACCGTACCACCAACCAGACCATGACCCAGGTGGCGGCCAACCACGACAACGTGAGCATCATCGACTGGGAGGCCTACAGCGCGGGCCACGACGAGTGGGTGAGCAGCGACGGCATCCACCTTACCTGGGAGGGCCGCACCGCCTACATGCAGATGATCGTGGACGCCATTGGCTCCAACAAGTACATCGAGGCCGCGACGGCCAAGGCCAACGAGGCCGCGGGCGGCGCCTGGGTGAAGCCCGAGGACGGCACCTCCACCGAGATGCACGACGCCCTGCTGCTGGGACTTACGCCCGCCGCTCAGATCAGCCGCCAGGTCACCGGCGAGGACCTGCCGTAAGGGCCGGGCGCGGCGAGAAGATCGACCTTTACAGAGAAGGGCGCGGCCACCGCAACGGGGTCGCGCCCTTCTCGCCGTCTTACGCCGCGCTTTTGCCGGCCGTGCCTCCTACTTGCACGCCTTTTGCAGGGCCGCGACCAGCTTGTCCTTCTCGACGGGCTTGACCACGTACTCGCTCATGCCGGCCTGGCGGGCGCGCTCGATGTCCTCGGCAAAGACGTTGGCCGACATGCCCACGATGGGCACGCTGAGCGCGTCTGCCTTGGCCGAGACGCGAATCTGGCGCGTGGCCTCAATGCCGTCTACCAACGGCATCATGACGTCCATGATCACGGCGTCAAAGGTGCCGGCCTGCGCACGCCTAAAGGCGTCCACGGCTTCCTGGCCGTTTCGAGCCACGCTCACGTGGGCGCCGGCGTCTTCCAGCACGTACTGGATGATCTCGAGGTTAAGGTCGTTGTCCTCGGCCACCAAAATGCGGCGACCGGCCAGGCTAAAGTCAACCGGGCGCAGGTCAGAGCACTCGTCGTTTGCCGCCACGTCAAACGGCAGGCGGATCGTGAACGTGGTGCCCGCGCCCTGCTTCGACTTGACGTCCACCGTGCCGCCCATGAGGTCCACCGTTTGCTTGACGATGGCCAGCCCCAGGCCCGTGCCCTGGTAGGTCGAGCGGGCGTCCTGGCGCTCTTGCACAAAGGGCTCGAACATGTGCTGGACAAACTCCGGGCTCATGCCAATGCCCGTGTCGGCAATCGTGAACTCGGCAACCAGGTGCTGGTCGGTGGCGTCAAGCTCGCGGTAGGCGCAGGTGACGCTTCCGCCGGGGTTGGTGTACTTGATCGCGTTGCTTAAAACATTGATGACCACCGAGCGCACGTGCGTGGCATCTCCCACCACGCAGGGGTGGGCAAAGGCGTGGTAGTCCACGTAAATCTCGACGCCCTTCTCGGCTGCAATGATCTTTTGCAGGCCCAAGACGTCGTCGCAAAGTTTTTGCACGTTAAAGGGCTCGTGCGCCAGCACCATGCCCGACGTCTCGATCTTAGAGAGGTCCAGCACGTCGCTTACCAGCGCCAATAGGTTGCCCGCCGAGACCTCGATCTTGTCCAGGCAGCCCATTACGCGCGCCTTGTCGTCCTGGTTGTCCTTGGCGATGCCGATCATGCCCACAATTCCGTTGATGGGCGTGCGCACGTCGTGTGACATGCGCGAGAGGAACTCGGACTTGGCGCGGTTGGCCTCCTGGGCCTCCTGCACCTTCTTGGAGAGCAGCCGCTGCTGGTTGTTCATGAAGACGAGAAGCACGGTGAGGGTAAGTCCCATGCTCGAGCTGGGCGTCGAGGTGAAGAAGAACTGCGAGATGGTGCCCACCGTAAGCGGCACGATGTAGAGGATGAACTCGATGGCGTCGCGGCGGCGAACAGGTGTGGGGTCCTTGGCGTAGCGGATCATGGCGAGAAGGACCGAGCCCACCGTGTAGCCGTTGGCCAGCACAAAGACAAAGAGACTAAAGAGGGGGCCGCGCACATAGGTGCCGTCGGGCAAGATAGTGAAGATGAGGCCCGTCGCCCACGAGGTCAAGACCAGCACGGTCAAGGCCATGATGGGAAGCGACAGTATCACGCGCCACGGCTGCTTCTCCATGACCTTGGAGCCCAGGCGTCGGGCACACAGCAAAAAGAAGAAGTACGCGATGTAGCCGGTGGACAAATCAAACGCGGCGTTGAACAGGTAGTTGGCCACCTGCCCGGCAGTAGCCCCCACACCCACGCATAAGGCGTCCGAAAGCGCACAGATGCACGTGGCCACAAAGAGCTTCATGATCCAGCGCTCCTCGTCGCCAAAGCCGGGGGTGCGCGTGAGCCTACTGACCAAAATCACGTCGATAAGCAGCAAGAACATTACGACAAGAGCATAGGTGGTATTGGCCGAGGTCAGGTCCATGGGCTTCCAGACATCAGGGGCGGGGCTTGCGGTGGACGGGCATAAAACAACGTTTGATGTTAGCACTCGGGGGAGGGGCCGCACGGGCGCATCTGTCATAGAACTGTAAAGGGCGCGCGTCCATCCGCGAGGGGCGCCGCGCGGCGCCTGTGGTAATCTGGAGACACGTGTGGGCATGTCCCGCGCGTTTTGATTGGCGAGAATAAACCCCAGCTCAGGGACTTATAAAGGAGCGAGCATGTCCATCGACCAGTTTTGGCTTAGCACCCTTGCCCCAATCTTTGGCCTGTGCTTCCTCGCCCTCATGCTCTACCGCAGCCGCACGCTTGACGAGCGCTCGCGCCGGCTCTTCTTCGTCGTGCTGGGGGCCGAGGCCGTCGAGGTCGCCGCGGCCATGGGCGAGATCGTGCTGAGCACGGCGCCCACCTACACCGTTTGGCGCGGTGTCCTAAGCGCAATCGGCTACTCCACGCGCCCGTTCATCATCTTGATGCTGCTGCTGATGCTCAAGAAGAGGGAGCGCAGCTTGGCGGCCAACATCGCGCTGTTTGCGCCGCTGGCGGTCGATATTCTCGCCGCCTTCTCGGTTCTGTTCACCGACGTGGTGTACGGCTACACGCCCAGCAACACCTTCTACCGCGGCGGGCCCTTGGCTTGGATTCCGCTGGCGTGCATCTTCTTGTACCTGGCCTGGTTTGTGGTCCACGTCATCAAGCACAACATCATGGGCCGCTACTTCGACACCACGATGATGCTGGTCATTGTGCTGTACCTGGTGATCACGACCATTGCCGAGACCTTCTTCAACGTGCAGAACATCGGCCGCACGGCCATGGTCTACGGCACGCTGTTCTACTTCTACTTGTTCCAGTCCAGCGTGCTTAAGCGCACGATGGTGGCCGAGGAAGAAAACTACTCGCTTAAGCAGGCCTTGGTTGACCTCGAGGCCGCGCAGGAAGAGCTGCTGCGCAACCGCTCGGTCACGCAGGCCTTAGGCGAGAACTACCTCACGATCTTGCAGGGCGACCTTGAGGCCAATACCATCGAGGTCATCAAGATGGAGAAGTCCTACGAGACCACCGACGCGATGCAGGCCGCCGTGGGTGGGCTGTCTTTTGACGAGGTCATCCAAATCTACGTCGACTCCTTTATCGTCAAGGAGGAGCGCGAGCGCTTTATGGCCGAGTTCACCCGCGACCACCTGCGCGAACTTCTCGCTGTCAACCCCAGCGTGACCAAGCGTTACCACTTCACGCGCGACGGCGGACCCGTCTCTGCCGCCGAGATCGACGTCATTGGGATGGACGAGGACGCCGCCGCGGGCTTGTGTGCAGACGGCGAGAAGGGCTTTGGGGTCATCATTGGCTTGCGCAACGTCGATGACCTGGAGCGCGAGGAGAACGAGCACATGGAGGAGCTTCTCGCCGCCAAGCAGGCCGCCGAGCACGCCAACGTGGCCAAGACCAACTTCCTAAGCCGCATGAGCCACGACATCCGCACGCCCTTGAACGGCATCATCGGCCTGTTGCAGATCAACCAGACCCACGCGAGCGACGTCGAGCTGGTGCGCGAGAACCAAGAGAAGATGCGCGTGGCGGCCGATCACCTGTTGTCGCTGGTAAACGAAGTGCTTCAGATGAACAAGCTGGACGACGACTCGATCGAGATCAACTTCGAGGCGACCGACCTCATGGACGTGTCGCGCTCGATCACGACGATCATCGCCGACAAGGCGCGCCAGGAGGGCATCAAGCTGCTTGTCGACAAGCGCGAGATCCCCGTGCGCTACGTCTACACCAGCCCGCTTCACCTGCGCCAGGTTTTTCTCAACATCTACAGCAACTGCATCAAGTACAACAAGCCGGGCGGCTCGATCACGACGTCGACCGAGTGCGTGCGCCGCGATGCTGGCTCGGTGGTGTATCGCTGGACGATCTCGGACACCGGTATTGGCATGAGCGAGGAGTTTGTGCAGCGGATCTTCGAGCCGTTTGTCCAGGAGGACGGCGACGGCGCGCGCACGCAGGTGCAGGGCTCGGGCCTGGGGATGTCCATCGTGAAGCGCTTGGTAGACAAGATGGGCGGGACCATTCGCGTGACCAGCGTCAAGGGCGAGGGGTCCACGTTTGTGGTCGAGATGCCGTTTGAGCTGGCGCCCGACGTTGCTGACGAGCCGGCCGAGCCTGCGGTCGAGAAGAGCATCGAGGGGATGCGCATCCTGCTTGCCGAGGACAACGAGCTCAACACCGAGATCGCGCGGGTCTTGATCGAGGACCACGGCGGGTTCGTTGCTGCGGTGCCCGACGGCGCAGCGGCGGTCGAGCTGTTTTGCTCGCGGCCGGCCGGGACTTTCGACGCGATCTTGATGGACGTGATGATGCCGGTGATGGACGGCTTCGAGGCCACGGCGAAGATCCGCGCGTGCGGGCACGAGGACGCGGCGACTGTGCCGATCATCGCCGTCACGGCCAACGCCTTTGTCGAGGACGAGCAGCACTGCCTCGAGGCCGGCATGAACGGGCACTTGGCCAAGCCCATCGACATCGACCAGCTGGTCCAGGTCGTCTCCTCCTGCGTCGCCGCCCGCTAGGTTTGACGGCCTTGTCAGTGTTTTACGGGTCACGTTTTTTTGCGCCTTTCACAAACCCGCAGGTAGACGCGTTGCGGTTTTGGACCCGTGACGCAATGGCACCCGCAAAGTACTGACGAGGCACCAAAAACTAGCGCGTTTTTATCAAATATTGAACGATTGCGAATACGACATGGGGCTTCTCGTCCAGTAACGGATAAGAAGCCCCATTTTTGGCCCGTGAGCACAAAACCGCAGGTCACCGCCGAACCTGTGAAGGTCTTGTGTGCGCTTAGGACGCTCCGCCGCGTCGTTTTTGTCCGGCGACCTGCGCTGATAGATTCGTGATAGATTGCTGCAATCGTTTCTCAAATACTCACCGAGAAGCGCCGACGCTGTCGCTAGCCTTGAGACATGGATATCGTGATCTCACATATGGCGGCCCTTCACCTGATACGAAGCGGCCCTGTGCAAAGAAACTGCTGGTTGGACTGCCCGACCGAGTTGCCGCAACGTATGCCCTCGGGCGCCGATATGCAAGAGGCGTGCCGGCTCTTTCCGCAAATCGCAGGACTTGAAGGCCTTATCGGTGTGCTTGTCCCTAACAAGCGGCTCGTCCATGATACGCAACGCGCCCGCGCGCACGTATGGTCAAAGCCGCTGCCGGCAGGTGCGTTAATGCAGCTGGCGCCGGGAGTTCGCTGTGCTTCTCCGCTGCTGTTGCCTTTGCTTATGGTGTCGTTGCTCAAGCCGCTCGAGCTTCAGCTTTTGCTGTCAGAGCTCTTTGGCCTCTATGCTCCCTCGCGGGTGCGCGACATTGGTCTGTTGCAGAGAAGAGAACCCCTGATCACGCCGGATGAGCTGCTGAGCTTTCTCGATGCAGTTGGCCCCATTAAGGGAAGCACCGTGCTGCGAAAGGCGATTGAGAAGGCGCCGGTGCTTGCCGCGTCGCCCCAGGAGGCCAAGCTGTTCCTGCGCGTGACGCTTCCTTACTTTCGCGGCGGTTATAACCTTGGCGAGGTCGTTCTTAACGACGCGGTCGAGATCGAGAGACTCACGGCGCGTTCCAAAGAGATGCGCACGCGAAAGCCTGACCTGCTGTTTCTTTACGGCAACGCGCACATCTGCATTGATTATATGGGAGCTTGGCACGACAGCGAGCTGGGTGTGCGGCGCGATACCACGCGCCGCAACGAACTTCTCGCCGCGGGATTCAAACCCTACGAGCTGTTCAAGGAGCACTACGATAGCCTCGACTATATGGACGCGCTGGCCGAGAAAATTCGGGCTGAGCTTGGAATGCCTAGGTCAAAGCCGTCTTTGGAGCTGGGAAGAAAACGTCGCCGCGCCCGTTATGAGCTGTGGCGCAAATTGAGGGGCATCGACACCTCGTTTTGGGCTTTTCGCGGGGACCTGCGCTGACGTGCGCTTCTAACCTTGCTAGTTTTGGCGGCCTTGTCAGTAGATTTCGGGTGCCAAATAGCCACCGCGTCAAAAGCCGACTTACAAAACCGCAGGTAGACGGTTTATTAAAATAGACACGGCCTTGCCAGGGTCGAAAAACCACTGACAAGGCCGTCAAAACTAGCAGGGTACGGGAAGCGGGCATCCGCCGGGCCCGGGGACGTTACTCGGCGAGAAGGGCGGCGCCGAGGGTTGCGGCGCCCAAGGTGGCGGCAACCGCGCCCAGGTCAACGGTGGTGTCGCCGGTGGACGGGACGCTGCCGGTGCCCTTCTTGGCCTGCGGCTGCGTCGGCGAGACGGGCTCGGCGTCGTTGCTCTCGGACCCGCCGTTGTTGTCGGGCTCAACTGCGTCCGCGTGGTCCGTGACCTTGATGCGCCCGGCTCCGTTGATGTTCTCGTACCCCTGGCCAATGACGCCCTTGAGGTTCACTTGGATGTACTCGATCAGAGCGTCGACGTCCAGGCCCAGGTACTCGATCTGGTCGACGTTGGCCGGGATGGGCATGCAGTCGCCGCCCGCCACCAGGTCGTAGCTGCTCGAAATCAAGGTGTACGTCTTATCTGCCTCGATGGGCTTGCCGTACAGGCACACGTCCTTGACGCGGCGCTCGCCCTCGTACTTCTCGACGCTGGCCCCGTCGCCAGAAAGGACCACGGGGGTGGGGATGTCGGTGCGGATCGTCAGCGTCACGCCCTCGGAGACCTGGATAAAGCGCCCGGCCGCCTGCGGGGCGTACATGGCGCCCACCTCGAGCATGTCCAGGATGTGCTGCCCGCTCACGGCCAGGCACGCCAGCTGGTTGTTGAAGGTTAAGACCGAGGCGCAGTCGCCGTACGTCACGTCGCCCGCCGAGATATCGGCGCGCACGCCTCCGCCGGTAATGAGGGCCAGGTCACAGGTCTTGCCCAGGTTGCTCGCCCGGTAGAGCATCGAGTCGGCCACCAAATCGCCCATGTTGGTCTCGTGCGCGCGCACGGCCCAGGTCACGTGGTCGTCCTCGTAAGAGCGCAGGTCAACGGTGGACTTGCCAATAACACGGCTGGTCTTGGACGCCAGCTCCTTCTCCAATTGCGCCACCAGGGCCTCGATCTGGGCATCCGAGCCGTCCCAGCTCTTGATAAGCTCGGCCGCGACGCCGGTTGCCTCGACCGTCACCGTGCCGGTGCCGGCCGCGGGGTCGATCTGTGTGCGGCTGATCGCGGCAAACTTCGTGCCCGTCTGCACGATCACGACGCCCTGGCCGTTCTTGTTCTTGACCTGTTGCACGTACTGCTCGTGCGAGTGGCCGTCCAGCACCAGGTCGATGCCCGTCGTGTTGGCAACAACGGTGTCGCTCCTCCAACGGGCGGGCACGCCGACCTGCCCCAGGTGGGCGAGAAGAACCACGTAGTCGGCGTCGCCCTTGCTGCGCGCCTCGTCAACGGCGTCCTGGATGGCGCGGTAGAGCTTCTCGCCGCTTTGGTCGCCGCAGAAGCCGTAGATGTAGTTGCCGTCGCTGTCCTTAAAGGTCGTGGGGGTCGAGGACGTCAATGTCGTAGGCGTGCAAACGCCGACGTAGGCCACGCGCACGGTCTGCTCGCCCACGGCGTACTCAAAGACGCGGTAGGCGTCAAAGATGCGGTTGTCCTGCGCGTCCATAAAGTTGCAGCACACGTACGGGATGCCTTCGGTCTGGCGCACGCCAAAGAAGGTCTGCATGCCGTAGTCGAACTCGTGGTTTCCGCAGGTCATGACGTCGTACTTGCATGCGCCGATGACGCGGGCGGGGTACTCGCCCTGGCTCAAGGAGCCGTTGATGTCGCCCTGGAGGTTGTCGCCCGCGTCCACCAGGGTCACGCGCGCGTCGCCGTGCTTGGTGCGCTGGTCGGCCACGTAATCGGCGAGCTTGGCGTAGCCCAGCTGGGTCGTCTTGTTGGTAAAGGCGCAGTGGACGTCGTTGGTGTGGACAACGACGATGTGGGAGTCGTCGACGGCCGCGCCCGTGTCCACGCCCGTCTCGCCGCCGCTGGCTAGGGGAGAAGCGCCGTCGCCTTCCTGGGCAAACGCAGTCGCGGGGCCCGATGCCAAAGAGAACGTGAGGCTTGCGAGGACGGTGCCTGCGCTGGTGAGAAACCCGCGGCGGCTAAGTTCGTTGATGTTCATAGGAGGGCCTTTCGCAGGGGGGGGTGGCGATAAAGACCTCTCCATACTACTCCACGGCGCCGCCTGCCGCCGTAAGCGGTAGCAAATCACCGGCAAACGGCAAATTGACGGCAAAATTGAAAACGATACCAATTTTCAATTGACGTCATTTTCAATCACGATATTCTATATTCAGTCACAGGCTCGATTACGAGGGGAGAAGACAATGGCAACGATTTCAGACGTCGCAAAGCTTTCGGGCTTGTCCGTCGCCACTGTCTCCCGCGTGATCAACAACAAGCCGCACGTCTCGCAAAAGAAGCGCGAGGCGGTTTTGGCCGCCATGGACCAGCTGGGCTACGTGCCCCTGCAAGCCGCCCGCCAGATGCGCGGCTCGGGCTCGGGAAACATCGCCGTCGCGGTCCCCGGCATCAAAAACAACTTCTTTGCGCACCTGGTAGATGCTATCGAGAAGACCTGCCGCAGCGCCGGCTACCGCAGCCTTATCTCGCAAACACAGGGCACCGCAGAGGCCGAGATCGACGCCCTCGACCTGCTCAAGATGCAGCACGCCGACGGCCTTATCCTGTGCTCGCTGGAAAACAAGTGGGACGTCATCACTTCTTACGCTAAGTACGGCGCCCTGGCCATCTGCGACGAGTACACCGCCTCTAACGAACTGTCCAAGGTGATCGGCCGCCAGTACGACGGCTTCTACGGCGCCACCCAGTATCTCATTGCCCGCGGCTACAAAAAGATCGCCTACTGCACGGGTTTCACCGGCCTCAAGGTCCTGCCCAAGGGCTCTGACCTGGACTCCGATCGCTACACCGGCTACGCCGACGCGCTCAAGTCCCGCGGCCTTTCCACCCAGCCCTCCTGGGTTTTCGAGGGCGTCAACACTTTGGAGGACGGCCGCAACGTTTTTCGCCGCATCCTGTCTTTGCCCGAGCGCCCCGATGCCATCATCGCCGGCTCGGACGAGGTGGCCGTGGGCATCGAGCTCGAGGCCATGCACTGCCGCTTTAGCATCCCCGATGAGCTGGCCATCTTTGGCGTCGACGACCAGCCCATCGCGCAGATCGCGCCCGTTCCCATCTCGACTATCCGCCAGCCCATCGAAGAGATGGGAACCCTGGTGGCGCAAGAGATAATCCGCCAGCTTACCTGTGAGGACGAGAAGATCGAGCCCGTCCACCACGAGCTCAACCTCGACCTCATCGTTCGCTCTTCCACGTAATACCCCGCGCAACCAGGCACTTCTCGGCAAAGCAACACGGCACCAACCGCACGCACCCCGCTTTACCCGCACAACCCAACGCATTACCGCACGACCTTGCGCTTCTTGTCACCAAGGCCCTGGGACAATTTTTGTGCAACAAATTGGTATCGATACCAATTTTGCAGATACGCACTTTAAGCCGCGCCGCAAGGCGCACGAGGGAAGGAGACCCTCCATGGTAGTTCTCGCCCGTATCGACCAGCGCCTCATTCACGGCATCGTGGTCAACCAGGTCGCGCCGGCCTTCAAGGTCAAGCGCTTCATGGTCGTAGACGACCTGCTCTGCGACAACGAGGCCATCAAGGCCAGCATGCGCATGGCCAAGCCCGCGGGCACCGGCGTCTCGGTCATTAGCGTCCAGACCGCCGTCACCAACTTTGCCGCCGGCAAGTACGACGGCCAAAACGTCCTCATCCTGGTCAAGGAGCCCGAGACCCTCATCCGCCTGATCGACGGCGGGGTCGAGATCCCCAAGGTCGACCTCGGCATCATCTTCAACGAGGAGGACCGCGAGCCCGTGACCAAGTTCGTCGCGCTTAACGACAAGGAGCGCGCCGACCTCGAGGCCATCAAGTCCCGCGGCGTGCCGGTGGTCATCCAGTACGTGCCCACCGATGAGGAGCAGGCCTTTTAACCTGCGGTTTTCTCGCCAATAAACGCGCAAGGAAAGGTAGGAACGCGCAATGGAAATCTTGCAAGACGTGCTCGTGCTTCTGATCGCCGGGTACATGACGGTCGACCAGAACGGCCCCGTGGTCATGAGTTGGTTTGGCGTCATTGTGGGCCTCATCACCGGCCTCATCATGGGCGACGTCAATACCGGCCTGGTCATTGGCGGTACCTTCCAGCTCATGAGCCTGGGCGTCGCGGCCCTGGGCGGCGCTTCGGCCCCCAACTACGGCCTGGCCACCATCGTGGGCACCTTCATTGCGGTGCGCACCGGCACCGGCACCGACGCCGCGATCGCTGTGGGCCTGCCCGTGGGTCTTCTCGCCATCCAGCTGGAGGTCCTTGTCCGCATCGTCAACAACTTCGTTGCCCACAAGATGCAGGACTACAACAACGCCGGCGAGTGGGACAAGATGAACCGCATTGCCTGGCTTGGCCCCATCATCTGCTCGCTGCAGACCCTGGTCCCCACCCTGCTTGTCATTCTCTTTGGCTCCACCGTCGTCAACTTTGTCCTTGAGTTCATCCCCGAGTGGGTCACCAACGGCCTGTCCATCGCCGCGGGCATGCTTCCCGTCGTGGGCGTCGGCATGCTGATGCGCTACATGCCCGTCAAGAAGTTCCTCCCCATGATCTTGATCGGCTTCGTGCTTTCCGCGTACCTGAGTGTCCCTGTCCTGGGCATCGCCATCGTGGGCTTTGCCGCCGCCTTCTGGTACTTCACGACCGAGGTCAACAAGACCGAGGCTACCCCTGCTGTTGCCGCCGCCGATGCTTCTGGTATGGGAGATGACTTCGATGAGTAATAAGAACACCGAGCTTAACGCCACCGCCGACGGCCGCTACCAGGTGACCAAGGCCGATCTTAAGAAGGCCGCCGATCGCTACAACTTCATGGCCTGCAACATTTTTAACTACGAGTCCCAGATGGGCGCCGCCGTGGCCTGGGCGCTGGCCCCCGTGCTTCGCAAGGTCTACCCCAACGACGAAGAGTACAAGGCCGCCCTCAACAACCACTTCAACTACTTCAACGCCACTA
>CAVKOL010000053.1:0-14548 GCA_963658035.1 Bacteroidaceae bacterium | reverse complement strand
GTGAACTTGCCGAGGTTGAAGAACTCGAAGGCGATGATCTCGTCCTTGTCGTTCAAAGCCATGCGGGTGACGTAGCCCTGGGCGAGCTCGAGGTAACGAGCGCCCTTGGCCTTGGTGCCAAACATGGTGCCAACCTGGGAGCGAAGGCCCTTGCCCAGGTCGTCGAGGGAAGCGCCGACAGGCAGGCCGCCCTCGGAGAAAGCGGTCTGGGTGCGGCCGTAGACGATCTGCAGGAAGATCTCGCGCATGGCAACGTTGATGGCGTCGCAGACGAGGTCGGTGTTAAGGGCCTCGAGGATGGTCTTGCCGGGAAGGATCTCGGCGGCCATGGCGGCGGAGTGGGTCATGCCGGAGCAGCCGATGGTCTCGACCAGGGCCTCCTCGATGACACCCTCCTTGACGTTAAGGGTAAGCTTGCAGGCGCCCTGCTGGGGAGCGCACCAACCCACACCGTGGGTAAGGCCGGAGATGTCGGAGACCTCCTTAGCCTGGACCCATTTTCCCTCCTCGGGGATGGGCGCGGGGCCGTGATATGCACCCTTGGCAACGGGGCACATATTCTCGACTTCTGCGGAATACTGCATGTAATGCTCCTCTCCGTGAAATCTCGCGGGAACGCCCATGCGAACCCGCATATCCTCCCGACCCCCTCAGGTCGGTCAGACTCACTGTTTAAATGGCGCGTGCAAACGACCATTTAGTCCATAGTTTACGGCAGAGAGAGGAAAAATGTTACGTTCACAAGCAAAAACTTGCCGTCCGCGGGATTTATTTCGTGTGCTTCTATAGAATCCTTCCCATGAATACTACTAAGACACAACATTCGCAGGGCGTCTGGAAAATCCTTTTGGCCGTGGCGGCCGCCATCTGGGGCGGCTCGTTTGTGGTCATCAAGGGTGCTCTGGACGTGGTGCCTGCCGCTTGGCTCATGTTCGTGCGCTTTTTAGGCGCGAGCGTCATCGTGGGCCTCATCTTCAACAAGGCCCTTCGCAATCACCTGGACCGCGGTCACCTGGCGTGCGGAGCCGTGCTGGGCCTCTTCTCGGGCACGGCCTTCGTCATCCAAAACGTGGGCCTCTCTACCATCTCGCCAGGGAGAAACGC
Source organism: Bacteroidaceae bacterium (assembly GCA_963658035.1). Lineage (GTDB taxonomy): Bacteria > Actinomycetota > Coriobacteriia > Coriobacteriales > Atopobiaceae > Paratractidigestivibacter. The sequence goes on along the minus strand of CAVKOL010000053.1, from coordinate 13,444 downwards.
GTTTCTCACCGCCACGTACTGCGTGATGGTCCCCTTTATCAACTGGGGCATCTCTCGCCGCCGCCCGGGCCTGGCAAACGTCGCCGCCGCGGTCTTGGCCATCGGCGGCATCGGCCTGCTTTCCTTGGGAGAAGACCTCTCCTTCTCGCTGTCGTTTGGCGAGTGGCTCACGCTTGCCTCGGCCGTGCTGTATGCCCTGCACATCGTGGCGGTCTCGCGCTTCTCGCCCGGCCGCGACGTCATGACCATGACGGTTGTGCAGCTGGCCGTCTCGGCCCTCGTGTCGCTGGTTGCCGCTCTGGTCGTTGGCCAGCCGCTTGACGTGTCCGTCTTTGCTCAGCCCAGCATGTGGGGCGCCTTGGCCTACCTCATCTTGCTGTCCTCGTGCGTGTGCATGGTCCTGCAAAACCTGGGCCAGGCCCACGTGCCGCCCGCGCAGGCGTCCTTGCTGCTGTCGCTGGAAAGCGTCTTTGCCGTCATCGCCAGCGTCCTGTTTTACGGCGAGGTCGTGACGCCGCGCTTGGCCGCCGGCTTCGCGAGCATCTTCGTCGCGGTGCTGGTGAGCGAGCTTGCCCCGTCCATCAAAGAGTTCTTCTCGTCTAAGAAGGCATAAATGATTCAAGAGATCGGCGATAAAACCTTTAATAACCAGTTCGAGGTCTGCGCGCTTGCCGCCAATGACTTTGTCCTGCACTTCGAGGACGGCCGCTGCCTCTCACAGGTGAAGTCGCGCGCGGGGCAGGACCCGTGGGCCAACGGCAACGCCTTCGACCTGCCGTGCCTGGCCGATTACCAAAAGGCGCCGGACAACGTCACCTATCTCTTTGCCATCGGCTCGCAGCGTTTCTTTTTGGCCCTGGACGAGAAGGTCACGGTGGCGGGCGGCTTTACCTACGAACCCGTGAGCTGGATTCGCTACGCCGAGCCGGTCGACCTGCTGTTTGCCGCCGTTACCGCAAGCCAGCTCGACCGCTGGTACCGCGACAACCGCTACTGCTCGCGCTGCGGCCACCCCACCAAGCTGGGCCCCAGGAGCCGCGAGATCGTGTGCCCCGAGTGCGCCAAAATCACCTATCCCAAGATTTGCCCGGGCATCATCTGTGCCGTGACCAGGCAAGACGCGGACGGCGAGAAGATCGCCCTCACCCGCTACAACGGGCGCACCACGGCGTTTTGGGCCCTGGTCGCCGGCTTTGCCGAGATCGGCGAGCCCCTTGAGGACACGGTGCGCCGCGAGGTGGCCGAGGAGATCGGCCTTAAGGTCAAGAACCTGCGCTTCTACAAGAGCCAGCCGTGGAGCTTCACCGACACGTTGCTGGTGGGCTTTTGGTGCGAGGTCGACGGGGACGCGACCATCACGGTTGACCACGAGGAGCTCAAAGAGGCCCGCTGGTTCACCCGTGACGAGATTCCTCTGGAGCGCACCGACGACCGCGTGAGCCTTACCGGCGAGATGATCGAGCGCTTTCGCCTGCACGGCACGGCGGGTTTCCTCCAACTGTAGGTTGAACGCCAAAAGGCCAGTTGGCGTCTAGCCACTGGCCTGGTTAGAAGAAATTTAGCGTGCGCTTAGCTGTAGTTGCGCTCGGTGATCTCGCCCAGCTCGTGCTCGGCGGCGGCTTCCTCGGGCGTCACGTAGTCGATGAGGTCGCCCGGCTTGCACTTCAAGACCTGGCACATAGCCTCCAACGTCGAGAAGCGCACGCCTTTGACCTTGCCGTTCTTGATGTTTGACAAGTTGACGGTTGAGGTCCCGATGAGCTTTGCGAGCTGCGTCGAGGTTATTTTCTTGTCGGCCATGACTCTGTCGAGCCTCATGACAATAGGCATCGCGTTTCCTCTCCCTGTAAGGCTATAACCCCAGTTTAAAGGAAAGAGTCCGAGTCCTCTTTGAGCGCGGCACTATATTTAACGACCAGCGCAAAACAAATAAGAAATGAAAATACAGCCAAATCTGAGAAGAACATGGGCGAGTCGGCCGTCTTGACTATGGGAATCGGCATGTTTGCCGAGATGGAAGAGAAAGGGCCAACTGAAACAAGCGATTCGAGAACCCTGCAGGAAAGCCCCATGACCGCCGCGGCGATCAGGCGCAATGATTGGCGGCCGCCAAAGGGGGAGGCTTCTTTGGTGAGGTTCCTAAAGAACTCTGCGAAAATGAAGGTTCGCTTTGCATAGCGCCGACGCCGCGCCTCTTACGCGCCCAGGACGAACTTCTCGATGACCTCGGCGACGGCGCCGGCGTTGTTGTCGGCCTCGCAGACGTAGTCGGCCGCTGCCTTTGCCTCGTCGGTGGCGTTGGCCACGGCGCAACCCAGGCCCGCCGCGCGAATCATGCTGATGTCGTTGGAGTTGTCGCCGATGGCGATGGTCTGGCTCATGTCGATGCCCAGGCGCTCGGCCAGGCGCGCCAAGCCCGCGCCCTTGTTGGTGCCGGGGGCGTTGAACTCGAGGTAGCGGTTGCCCGAGTAGTAGACGTCCAGACCCTCTGTGACGCCCTTCTCGGCAAGCTCGCGCTCAATGCGGCGCAGGTAGTCCATGTCAAGCGACATGTAGATGATCTTGACGACGCCCGTGTTGCCCAAAAAATCAAGGGAGGGCATGAAGGTCTCGATGATGTTCATGCGTCCCTCGATGTAGGCGCGCTCCTCGGGCACGTAGTTGTAGAGGTAGACGGGGTCGAGGGTGTTGATGTGCATGCAGACGCCGTATTCGCGGCCGGCCTGGTAGATGGCCTCGGCGGTCTCTTTGCTCAAGAAACTGGTGGTCATGGGCTCGTCGCTGTCGTTTCTCGTGACGCAGCCGCCGTTGAAGGACAAGACGTAGTCGTCTGCGCTGCCGTCAAGGCCCAGCGTCTGGAGCACGCCCTTGGCCGAGCCAAAGGGCCGCCCGGTCGAAGGCACAAAGCGCGCGCCTGCCTTCTCGGCCGCGTGGACGGCGTCGATCACGCGCTGGGGAATCTGGTGGTCGTCGTCAAGAAGGGTCTCGTCAAGGTCGCTTGCGATGAGCTTGTACATGTTCCTCTCCTTTGCCTGTGGACGGTTGCTGAGAAGAGTGTACGGGCACGCGGACGTGCGCAAATGCGAGTTTCTCACAAAGATAAAATGTACCTAATGTACGTAATAACCAATATTTATCCTTGCGAGGGTTGACGCATCGTGCGGTTACCCGCACGAAACGCTGCGTGGGGTACTCTGTGGCTAACGACTTTGCAAAAGGGGAGGGCGGTATGTCTCAGGCGAGAAAACCCATCATCGGCGTGGTGCCCCTGGTGGACGAGCAGCGCGAGAGCTATTGGATGCTGCCGGGCTACTTCGAGGGCATCCTTGAGGCGGGCGGCGTGCCCGTCATGCTGCCCTTGACCGATGGCGTCGAGCTTCTTGACCAGGCACTTTCTGTCTGCGACGGTCTGCTTATCACGGGTGGCCAGGACGTCTCGCCCGCGGTCTATGGCGAGAAGGGCGCGGCGGCTGTGGCCCTGGTGGGCGAGACCTGCCCCGAGCGCGACCGCATGGAGGCCGCCCTCTTGCCGCGCGCGGTCGAGCGCGACCTGCCGGTGCTGGGGATTTGCCGCGGCATCCAGGTGATAAACGCCCTGTTGGGCGGCACGTTGTGGCAGGATTTGCCGGCGCAGCGCCCCTCGGCGGTCGAGCACCACGGCAAGCCGCCCTACGACGTGCCGGTCCACACCGTCGAGGTGCTGGCCGCGACGCCCCTGGCTGCGGCGATTGGCGCGGGCGAGCACGCCGTCAACAGCTACCATCACCAGGCGGTCCGCGACCTGGCGCCGGGCCTGGAGCCCATGGCCGTCTCGCCGGATGGCCTGGTAGAGGCCTTGTGGCGCCCGGCTTCCGCCTTCTTGTGGGCCGTTCAGTGGCACCCCGAGTTCTCACATCGCGTCGACGCGGCCGCCCGCCAGGTCTTCTCGGCGTTTGTCCACGCTGCGGCGGGGGAGTGACCGGGGCTACCTGCTGCCGGGCACTTGCCGTTCCCGCCCGATCTTCTCCGTTGACAAAATTGTTGCCGTGCCCAGGCCACATCTGTGGCATAGTTGAGAAACCGCGCCGACACGAGGCGCGCGATTCCAGGGAGGTCTGGCATGGTACGGCACGCAGTCGCAAACGATCGAGTTAGCATGTGCGAGTTCTCGCACGCTCTTCTCGGCGGCGCTTGCCTTCTTGCCAACAACAACCTTCTACTACTAACTGCCGCGCGCTAGGCTTTCTTGACACCTGCGCGCGTTGTGAGCCGTATGCCCGCATAACTGGGCGACGGCTACTTTTTTCTTTGTTTGCGGCATCGCCCGCGCTTGCCTTTCCTCTTACATAAGCGGCGCCAAACCGGCGCCAAGACAGATTGGGACAGTCATGACCAGGAAGATCCACATCTTTGATACCACCCTGCGCGACGGCGAGCAGTCGCCCGGCGCCTCCATGAACACCGAGGAGAAGCTCGTCATTGCCCAGCAGCTCATTCGCATGGGCGTCGACGTCATCGAGGCGGGCTTTCCCATCTCGAGCCCCGGCGACTTTCGCTCGGTCCAGGAGATCGGCCGCTTGGCCGGCGACTCCTGCACCGTCTGCGGCCTGACCCGCGCCGTCGACAAGGACATCGACCGCGCGGCCGAGGCCCTGGCCTGCGCCAAGCGCCCCCGCATCCACACCGGCCTGGGCGTCTCTCCCTCCCACCTGCGCGACAAGCTGCGCATCAGCGAGGAGGAGTGCATCGAGCGCGCCCGCCACTGCGTCGCCTACGCCAAGAAGTACGTCGAGGACGTCGAGTTCTACGCCGAGGATGCCGGCCGATCTGACCAGGACTTCCTTATCCGCGTGATCCAGGCCGCCGTCGACGCCGGCGCAACCGTGGTCAACATCCCCGACACCACCGGCTACAGCCTGCCCGAGGACTTTGGCGCGCGCATCAAGAGCCTGTCTGACAACGTCATTGGCATCGAGAACGTCATCATCTCGGTCCACACCCACAACGACCTGGGCATGGCCACCGCGCTGGCCCTGCAGGGCGTCAAGAACGGCGCCCGCCAGATCGAGTGCACCATCAACGGCCTGGGCGAGCGCGCCGGCAACACCGCGCTCGAGGAGGTCGTCATGGCCATTAAGATGCACGGCGAGGGTCTGGACGCCCACACCGACGTCGTGACCCCCGAGCTCACGCGCGCTTCTCACCTGGTAAGCCGCATCACCGGCATGACCGTGCAGGCCAACAAGGCCATCGTTGGCGCCAACGCCTTCGCGCACAGCTCGGGCATCCACCAGGACGGCGTCTTGAAGGCCCGCAACACTTACGAGATCATCGACCCCGCCGACGTGGGCGCCGCCGGCTCCGAGATCATCCTCTCGGCGCGCTCGGGCCACGCCGCGCTGCGCCACCGCCTGGGCGAGCTGGGCTACACCTTCAAGGACGAGGAGTTCGACGACATCTACACGCGCTTCCTCGAGATCGCCGACCAAAAGAAGGAGGTCTACGACGAGGACCTGGAGTCCATGGTCCAGGAGCGCTACCGCGAGGTGAAGGCCATCTACACCCTGGACGCCCTGCAGGTTTCCTGCGGCGACCCGCTGGTGCCCACGGCGACGGCGACTGTTAGCGACGAGCTCGGCGTCAAGCACGTGGTCTGCGCCACGGGCACCGGCCCCGTCGACGCGGCGTACAAGGCCGTTGACCAGGTCGTTGCTGTTCACGGCGACCTCGCGGAGTTCAACGTCAAGGCCATCACGCGCGGCATCGACGCCATCGGCGAGGTCACGGTGCGCGTGACCGCCGAGGACGGCAGCGTCTACTCCGGCCGCGGCGCCGACACCGACATCATCGTGTCCAGCGCAAAGGCCTACGTCAACGCCATCAACCGCATGATTCAGACCGCCCGTTCAAAGCAGGGCAAGTAATGACCTTCCCCCAACCGTGACATACGGACCGCAAACGCCCAGTTGGCGAGAAGTCCGATGACGGTTGGGGGAAGTTTTTATCAAGGAGAGGAAACACATCACATGACACGTCCCATGACTATGGCCGAGAAGATCCTGGCGGCCCACGCGGGTCTCGACGAGGTTGTCCCTGGTCAGCTGGTTGAGTGCGACCTTGATCTGGTGCTGGCCAACGACATCACGGCCCCCATCGCCATCAAGACCGTGCGCGAGATCGGCGCCGGCGTCTTTGATCGCGACCGCATCTGCCTGGTGCCCGACCACTACAGCCCCAACAAGGACATCAAGAGCGCCGAGCAGACCAAGGTCACCCGCGACTTCGCGCACGAGCACAACATCACCAACTACTTTGAGCAGGGCTGCATGGGCATCGAGCACGCCCTTCTCCCCGAGCAGGGCGTCGTTGTCCCCGGCGACCTTATGATCGGAGCCGACTCCCACACCTGCACCTACGGCGGCATCGGCGCCTTCTCGACCGGCGTGGGCTCCACCGACGCGGGCGTGGGTATGGCCACCGGCCGCGCCTGGTTCAAGGTGCCCGAGACCATTCGCTTTGTCATCGACGGCAAGCTGCCCGAGGGCGCCTCCGCCAAGGACATCATCCTGCACATCATCGGCATGATTGGCGTCGACGGCGCGCTGTACTGCGCCATGGAGTTTGCCGGCACCACCATCGAGGAACTCTCGGTCGAGGGTCGCCTGACCATCGCCAACATGGCCATCGAGGCCGGCGGCAAGGCGGGCCTGTTTGAGGTGGACGAGAAGTGCCGCGAGTATGTCGAGCGCCGTGCCAAGCGCCCCATCCGCGAGTTCCACCCCGATGCCGACGCCCAGTACAAGCAGGTCATCCACATCGACGCAGCCGATATCGTGCCGTGCGTCTCGTGGCCGCACCTGCCCTCCAACACCCACCCCGTCTCAAAGAGCCGCGACATCGTGGTTGACCAGGCCGTCATTGGCTCGTGCACCAACGGCCGCATCGAGGACATGCGCGCCGCCGCCGAGGTCCTGCGCGGCCGTACCGTCAACCCCAACGTGCGCTGCATCGTGATCCCCGCGACCCAGGGCGTCTGGCTGCAGTGCGTCCACGAGGGCCTGATGGACGTCTTCATCAACGCCCACTGCGTGGTCTCGACGCCCACCTGCGGCCCCTGCCTGGGCGGCTACATGGGCATCCTTGCCGCCGGCGAGAAGTGCGTGAGCTCGACCAACCGCAACTTCGTCGGCCGCATGGGCGACCCCACCTCCGAGGTCTACCTGGCGAGCCCGGCCGTCTGTGCCGCGTCGGCAGTGGCGGGCCACATCGCCTTGCCGAGCGACCTGGACTAGCCGCGGGCTTCTCGCCAGCTTTGGTTAGGTAACCGTGAAGTCACAGGTATACAACCCGTATTTGCCCGAGTGGGAGTACGTCCCCGACGGCGAGCCGCACGTCTTTGACGGGCGCGTCTACGTCTATGGTTCGCACGACCGCTTTGGAGCGCCCATGTTTTGCGTTGACGACTACGTGTGCTGGTCGGCGCCAGTGGACGACCTTTCTGCCTGGCGCGAGGAGGGGGTCATCTACCGCAAGAACCAAGACCCCTGCAACCGCCTGGGCACGCGCCTGTTGTTCGCGCCCGACGTGGCGCGGGGGGCAGACGGCCGCTTTTACCTGTTCTACGCCTTCGACTTCATGGGCACGATCGGCGTCGCCGTATGCGACGAGCCGGCGGGCACATACGAGTTCTACGGGCACGTGAGCTGGCCGGGCGGCACGTTGTACGGGCGCCGTCCCGGTGACGGCTTTGGCTTTGACCCGGGCGTGCTGGTTGACGACGACGGGCGCGTGTGGCTGTACTCGGGCTTTAAGACGCATGTCCCGCGCGTGGTCACGGGCGGGGTTGCCGTGGCAAACGATGGCGGCTACGTCCTGGAGCTCGAGCCGGACATGGTGACTATCCGCGGTGACCAGCGGCTGCTTTTCCCGGCCGAGGGGCCCGGCTCTTTTGCGGGCCACGGCTTCTTTGAGGCCAGCTCTATCCGCAAGTTTGGCGAGAAGTACGTCTTTGTCTACAGCTCGCAGCACAACCACGAGCTGTGCTATGCCGCAAGCGACCGGCCCGACGGCGGGTTTGAGTTTGGCGGTACGTTGGTCTCTATCGGAGACGTGGGCCTGCCCGGTCACGCCGACGAGGCCCATGCCACAAACTATTTGGGCAATACCCACGGTGGCATGCTGAGCATTGGTGATGATTATTACATTTTTTATCACCGTCAGACCAATCGGTCGTCCTATGCGAGGCAAGCCTGTGCCGAGAAGCTCGCGGTTGACGCCCAAGGTCGCTTTCTGCAGGCCGAGGTCACGAGCTGCGGCTTGAACGGCGGGCCGCTGGCGGGCTCGGGCGTTTACCCGGCCTGCATCGCCTGCAACCTGTGGTCGCGCCGCGGCGTGGGCCGCGTGGACGGTTCGGGCGCACGGCACAGGCTGGCCGCGCACCCGTACTTCACCCAGGAGGGGAGGGGCCGAGAAGGGCGCCAGTACATCGCCAACATGCGTGACGGTGCCGTGGCGGGCTTCAAGTACTTCAACCTTGCGCAGACGAGCCGCGTCAAGGTCTGGGTGCGCGGACGAGGCCGTGGTCTGGTTCGCGTGGCCTTTGACGAGGGCTTTAAGCACGAGGCGGCAACGATCTTTGTGGATCGTCTCGCCAAGGACTGGCGCTGCTTCGAGGCCCGTCTCGCCGCCGGCCCCAACCCTGGCAAGTCCGCCCTGTTCTTCCGCGTCGAGGGTACCCTCACCCTCGACTTCAAAGAGTTCGAATTGGTCTAAACGAGCTCTAAGGTTGATGCTATACTAGCTATACAAGATTGCTAGAAAGGAGTCACCGTGTCCACCGCAACGGTTCAAATGAACGTTAGAATGCCCGCCGAGCTTAAGGCGCAGGGGGATGCGGCATTGGCTTCCGAGGGAGTGTCTCCAAGCGCCGCTGTAAGGGCTGTATGGGAAAAAGCGGCGCGTCGTGGCGCAGACTTGGCCGAGCTTATGACTCTGTTTAGGCCTCAGAACGTGGTGGAGAAGGCGCAAAACGGTTTTTCCAGCCCGTTTGAGGAAGTCTCGCAGCAAATCTCCGACAAGATGCTGTCTTTGGGCGTTGATTTCTCTAAGCCCAACGACCACGACCTTTCGGATAGCGAGCTTATAGAGATGGCCTATTACGACAAGATGCAGGAGCGCGGGATTCTATGAGCGTCGCTAAATCTGCTGATAGGCCTCTATATATCTTGGTCGACACGAACGTCTGGGTTGATTCTTTTCTGGGGTTCAGGACTGGGCATTCTGCTGCTATGGATTTTCTTGCCGCGGCAACGAGCAATGCTGCGCAGCTCTTATATCCCGTTGCTGCTCTCCAGGATATTTTTGCGATTTTGATTATGGAGATGAAGCGTAAGGCTATGGGGTCTGGCCAAGTGACCGAGGATATTGCCTGGGGAATCAGGGAATCTGCCTGGGCTTGCATAGACTCCGTTTGCCAAAACGCGGTTTCTGTTGGGGCGCAGGAGTCGGACGTTTGGCTTGCCTCAAAGTTCAGGAGTCTCAACTGGGATCTAGAAGACAATATGGTCCTGGCGGCTGCAAAACGATGCGAGGCCGATTATCTGGTGACAAGCGATGCTCATCTCATCCAGAAAGCCAACCTCGCGGCCTATAAGCCGTCTGACATGGCTAAGTTGCTTCTCGCCATGAGTTGATTGCGTTTGCTGGTGGGCTTCAAATACGGTCTCACCGATTGACTTGTTAATTAGGGGCGTCTGCGTCCAAAAGGAAGCAGGCGCGCTGATGAAAGGAAACGATATGCAGTTCAAGGGAACCGTTTTTCGCTATGGGCGCGACATCGACACCGATGTCATCATCCCGGCCCGCTACCTCAACACCTCCGATCCGGCAGAGCTTGCCAAGCACTGCCTTGAGGACCTGGACACCACCTTCACCAGTCGCGTGAAGCCCGGCGACATCATCGTGGCCGACGAGAACTTTGGCTGCGGCTCCTCGCGCGAGCACGCCCCGGTGGCCATCAAGGCGGCCGGCGTCTCTTGCGTCATTGCCAAGAGCTTCGCACGCATCTTCTACCGCAATTCCATCAACATGGGCCTGCCCATCCTCGAGTGCACGGAGGCCGTCGACGCCATCTCCGACGGCGACGTGGTGAGCATCGACGCCGATACCGGCACCATCACCGATGAAACGACCGGCGCCGTGTTCCACGCCCAGCCCTTTCCGCCCTTTATCCAAGAGATCATCAACGAGGGCGGCCTGGTCGAGCGCACCAAGCGTGTTTTAGCCGAGAAGAAAGGCGAGTAGCCATGGCATCTAAGACTTACCGCATCTGCACCCTGCCCGGTGACGGCATCGGGCCCGAGATTATCGCCGAGGGCAAGAAGGTCCTTGAGGCCGTGGGCGCCAAGGCCGACGTCGAGTTTGTCTTCGACGACCAGCTTATCGGCGGCGCGGCCATCGACGCGACCGGCACACCGCTGCCCCAGGCCACGCTTGACGCCGCCTTGGCGAGCGACGCCGTTCTTCTCGCCAGCGTCGGGGGACCCAAGTGGGACTCCACCGACCCCAACGCCCCGCGCCCCGAGCAGGGCCTTCTTGGCATTCGCAAGGAGCTGGGCCTCTACACCAACCTGCGCCCCGTCAAGATCTACGACGCCCTGGCGGGCGCCTCGACCCTGCGTCCCGAGGTCATCAATGGCGTCGACATGGTGCTGGTGCGCGAGCTCACCGGCGGCCTGTACTTTGGCCGTCGCGAGCGCTTCTACGACGAGGAGGGCGCCGGCGCCAACGGCGGCCGCGGCCAGCGCGCCTACGACACGCTCGAGTACCGCGAGTACGAGGTCGAGCGCATCGCCCGCCAGGCCTTCGAGGCCGCCCGCAAGCGCAGGAACAAGGTCACGAGCGTCGACAAGCGCAACGTGCTCGAGACCTCCCGCATGTGGCGCGAGGTCGTCCACCGCGTGCACGACGAGGAGTACGCCGACGTCGAGCTCGAGGACCTGCTCGTGGACAACACCGCGATGCAGCTCATCAACCGCCCGGCCGACTTCGACGTCGTGGTGACCGAGAACATGTTCGGCGACATCCTCTCCGACGAGGCCGCCCAGATCACGGGCTCGCTCGGCATGCTCGCCTCCGCGAGCCTGGGCGACGGCGTCTCGCTCTTCGAGCCCTCCGCGGGATCGGCCCCCGACATCGCCGGCCAGGGCATCGCGAACCCGCTCGCGCAGATCCTCTCCGCGGCCATGCTGCTCACTTATGCGCTTGACATGACCGAGGAGGCCGGCTGGATCGAGGCCGCCGTGGAGCGCGTGCTCGACGAGGGCTGGCGCACCCGCGACATCGCCGACGCCGAGACCCCGGCCGACCACATCCTCGGCACCGCCGAGATGGGCGACAAGGTCGTGGCCGCGCTTTAGGCGCACTTCGAGGATGGTTTTCTTGCCCGTATGTCATGTTGAGGGGCGCCTTGCCGAGCCATATCGTCAAGGCGCCCCCCTTATTTTGGCTGGCCTGGTCAGCCGTTGACCGGCACGGTGACATCGCCGATGGTGATGGAGACGACGTCGCCGGCGTCGTGGACGCGGCCGAAGGTGTGCGACCAGCTCACCGAGTCCACGCCGTCGTGCTCGCTGGACGAGCCGCCGCCGCTCGTGAAGGACTCCTGCGAGCCGTCGGCGAAGGTCACGGTCACGGGCAGCTCGAAGAGCTTGTAGGAGTCGGCACCCTCCACGTCGTAGCCCGTGACGTCGTAGTCGACGGTCACGCCCGTGTCCGAGACGCTGATGGCGGTGACGCTCACGTCGTGCCCGTCGAGGGTGGTCGTCTGGCCGGCGGGCACGCTCACGGTCGTGTCCTCGTAGCTGAGCTCGAACTTGAGGTCCCAGTTCCCCGTGAGGACGGTCTCGACCGCGCCGTCGACGAAACGGTCGAGCTCGGTCAGGTGCACGCGGGCCGTGCGCCCGGCGATCGAGCCGCCGAGGAAGAGCTTGACCTGGTTGTAGCTGACGACGTACTGGATCGTGTCGTCGCTCGGGTCGGCGTCGTAGAAATACGAGCCGCCCGTCATGCCCATGGCGCCGTCGATCGTGAGGTCGGGCCCGCCCTCGTTCCAGGTGAGGGAGAGGTTGTCGTTGACGGTGTTCTTGACGTCCTCCAGGTCGAAGGGCCAGCCGTCGTCGAAGGTGACGTCGAAGACGACCGTGAAGCCGTTGGCGTCGCCGATGACGGCGCGCGCGGCGACGGTCGCGCCGTCGCTTGTGGCGGAGGCGTCGAGCGGGTGGCCGACCTTGTCGATGATCTGTGTCTGCGCGGGGCCGTCGCCGAAGACGTCGGAGAGGATCTCGGAAGGAGCGGGGAGGATTCCCGCCGCCGCGGCGACGCCGTAGCCGCCGGCGCCGAGCGCGATGACGATGCCGGCCGCCACGGCCGCGACCTTGCGGGCGACGGGGTGCTTGCGGGCGCGGGCCCTGCTCGCGGGGGCGGCGGGGACGAAGGTGAGGGTCGCGGAATCGGGTGCTGGGGCGGGGCTGCCCGCCGGGGCGGTGCCGCTCGCCGCGCCTCCGCTTCTTGCCGCCGCGATCTGCGCCTTCATGCGCGCCTTGGCCTCGTCGGAGAACGTGAGGTCGTCCAGGGCCTCGGTGTAGCTATTCAAAGTCGAAGACATCGTCGTCTCCTTTCAAGGTCTCGCGGAGCTGCTTGCGGCCGCGACTTAGGCTCTGGGCCACCGCAGCCTCGCTCCGCTGGGTGAGAAGCGCGATTCCGTGGATGGTGTAGCCTTCGTAATAGTGCAGGTAGATGGCCACGCGCATGGCCTAGGGCAGCGCTTGGACCGCCCCAAGCACGCGGGATTCGCGCGCACGCGCCTCTGTCTCGGCCGTGCTTCTTGCCGCCTCGGGCTCGGGCACGGAGTCAAGGGCCACCTCGGCGTGCGCGGCCTGCCTGCGCAGGTAATCCTTGCAGCGGTTGATCGCCGTGCGGATGACCCAGGCGCGCTCGTGCTCGGCCGAGCGGAACGTCCGCGGCTGCTCGAGCATCTTCGCGAAGACGTCTTGGCAGATGTCCTCGGCGTCGGCCGTGCTGTGCAGGTAGGTGTAGCTCACGCGCAGAATCGTGTCCGCGTAGGCGTCGACCAGCCGCTCGGGGTCGAGCGCGAAAGCGGGCTGCCCTGCCGTTGCCGCCACCGAAGCAGCCGGCTCTGCCGTTGTCGCGCTGCTCATAAGGCCTCACCTCGCTTTCTTCTCGATTATGTGCTGGAAAGAAGTCTGGCGCGCCGCCTCTTCTTACCAACAACACGCGCGAGACCGCGAAACCTGACAAGGAATCTCGGCCTTTTGGTGTTGTCCGCCGGCGTGTTTTGCTCCGCGGTGCGGCGGCGATAGAATCGCAGGAGTTGCTTAACCTGCCTGGGGGAGGACACATGATCAAGGCCGCGTTCTTCGACGTGGACGGCACACTGCTTGCCAAG